>JBAYOD010000020.1:0-23735 GCA_041678445.1 Burkholderiaceae bacterium
ACTGACGCTCTGAGTCTTGCCCGCCGGGTCTTGAAGCTGGAGGCGAAGACCGACCCCGCACGCGAGCTGCCCATCCTGCTGCCCGACGACAAGGTGGCCGAGGTCGAACGGCTACGCGCTGCCGGCCGGGAGGCATACACGATGACGGAGGCCATCGACAGGTTCGCGCCCTGATGGCCCGCCAATCCACCATACATAGGCCGCCTGCGGGCGGCTTTTTCGTGGGCGCATGGATCTGGTCATCGCCGAGGGCTTCGGCGCGCTGGGCGGCTAATCCGGCAACGTTGCCGGATTTTCAAAGTGCAACGTTGCACTTTGATCGGCCATCGGCGGCCGAAAGGGCGAAGCGGCTTCACCCTTTCTGCTCGGCACCAGACATGCACGGTGCAAGCCCATGCAAGCCCATGCAAGCCCCATGCGAGGGGCTTCGGAGCGTGACATTGCGTGACAGAGCGTGACGGTGGCGTGACGTCTCGCCTGTCACGATGCGTTCGCATGCCTTCCTGATGCGTTCGCATTGCGTCCGCATGCTGCGTTACACGGTAACGGCAGAGGTAACGGTGCGGGCGTCACCTGACCGTTACCCTGTAACGGATCGGCTCAGGAACCGTTCAAGACCGTCGTCATCGAGCTGGCGCATGACTGCATCCTGAGCTTCGACGGCCAGACGCTCGATGGCATCGCGCTGGCTGATGCCCCAATGCTTCGCCAGACGCCCGATTGCGATGGCGGCCGCTGCATCCAGCCAGACGTTCACACGGCGCTGGTTGTGTTCGGTTCTGGCGCGCTGCCGGTACGCGCGCTGCCGTTCTGCTGCTGTTGCCATGATCGACCCCGTTACGCGGTAACAGCGTCGAGGATGCACCTGTTACGCGGTAACGGCAAGGCGGTGTCGGCACGATGAAGACCGGGCGATTCCCGAAATCTGGTTACAAAGTGGTTACATGGAGGCCGAAAACAAAAAGGCCAACCCCGGAGGATTGGCCTAAGTGCTTGATTCTATTGGTGCCGATGGACGGACTCGAACTGTCGACCTTCGCATTACGAATGCGCTGCTCTACCAACTGAGCTACACCGGCGTTCTGTCTTGAGATGTGCTGTCTTCAGACAGAGCCGGAGATTGTAGCAGATCGAATGCGGACAGCGCAGCGGCTGCATCGGGCCATCGCAGGCGCACGCGCAGCTCACGCTTCAGCCGCCGGTTCGAGAGCCGGCGCGACTCGGCCATGAAGGACAGCATGGCGGGCGAGACCCGGCTGGCGAGTTCGGCCTGCGCCAGGCGCGGGGGCGGTGCGAGCCCGCAGGCATCGGCAATCCGGTCGAACCAGTCGCCCATCTTCAGGGTGGTGTCGTCGCTGGCGTTGATGACCCGGCCGGGCCGGCCGCGCAGCAGCGCGAACCAGGCGGTCCGCGCCAGGTCGTCGGCATGGATGTGGTTGGTGTAGCCGTCCTCGTGCGGTACCGGCACGGGTTCGCCGCGGCGCAACCGTTCGACGGGCAGCCGTTCGCGGGCATAGATGCCGGGGGCGCGCAGGAGGGTGCCGTGCAGCAGCTGGCGCCGGGTGGCGGCGCGCAACCGCTGCTCGGCGGCCAGCCGGCGCCGGGCCCGGTCGGTGGCTGGCGCCGCAGGGCAGGTCTCATCGGTCCAGGCGCCGCCGCGGTCGCCGTATACGCCGCTGGTGCTGATCAGGGCCCAGCGCGGGGGCGCGCTGCCGGCAGGCTGCGGGGGCGCTGGCAGTCCCGGTGAGGCGCTTGTCCGGGCCCCTGACCGGGCCCCTGACCGGGCCCGCGCCTGGGCCCGCCCGAGCGCCGTGATCAGGTGCCCCAGTCGCGGATCGTCGCGGCCGCTGGCTGGCGGAGGGGCGAGGTGGATCGTCCAGCCGGCCAGGCCGCCGAGGCGGGCGGTGGCGGTCCGGTGGTCGAGGTCGGTCGCGAGTGCGCGCGCCCCGAAGGCACGGGCAGCGGCGCGACGGCCCGGATCGCGGGCCACGGCTACTACCGAAAGCTGGCCGGCGGCCAGGCGGGAGGCCAGTTGTCCGAGCAGGCGCAGGCCGACGTCGCCGCAGCCGCTGATCAGCAGGCGAGGGCGGCGCAGTCGGGCAACCGGGGTCGGGGCGGGGCTTCGCATAGCAGAGGATAATATCGGCCTGCGCCCGCGCCCCGATTCCTCCACGCTTTCGCCTCGATTTCCCCCATCTTTTGCCGACATGACCACAACCATCACCGTTCAGCCCAGCGGCCTCCAGTTCACCGTGGAGGACGGCGAGCATGTTCTCGATGCGGCGCTGCGTCAGGGCGTCGTCCTGCCCTACGGTTGCCAGAACGGCGCCTGTGGCTCGTGCAAGGCCAGGGTGCTCGACGGTTCGGTCGAGATGGGCCGGCATTCGGACAAGGCGCTGAGCCCGGCCGAGGCGGTTGCCGGCTATGCACTGATGTGCTGCTCGAAGCCGCAGGGCGATCTGGTCATCGAGAGCCGGCTGGTGACCCGGGTCGGCGACATCCCGGTGCGCAAGATGCCGTGCCGGATCGCGTCGATCACGCGGGCAGCTCCGGACGTCGCGATCCTGAAGCTGCAGCTGCCGGCCAGCGAGCGCTTCCAGTATCTGGCCGGCCAGTACATCGAACTGCTGCTGCGCGACGGCTCGCGGCGCAGCTATTCGATGGCTGCTGCCCCGCATCAGGCCGAGCAGATCGAGCTGCACATCCGGCACATTCCGGGCGGGCGCTTCACCGATGCCCTGTTCGGCATCATCGAGCCGCCGATCAGGGAGCGGGACATCCTGCGTTTCGAGGGCCCGCTGGGCACCTTCTTCCTGCGCGAGGACAGTGAGCGGCCGATCGTGTTGCTGGCCAGCGGCACCGGTTTCGCGCCGGTCAAGGCGGTGATCGAGCATGCCCGTCACAAGGGAATCGAACGCCCCATGGTGCTGTACTGGGGCGCCCGCCGGCCCCGTGACCTGTACATGAACGCGCTGTGCGAGCAATGGGCTGCCGGGATGCCGGGCTTCAGCTACGTGCCGGTGGTCTCCGACGCCTTGCCCGAGGACGGTTGGCAAGGCCGCACGGGCTTCGTGCACCGGGCAGTGATGGCGGATTTCCCGGATCTGAGCGCTCACGAGGTCTACGCCTGCGGGGCACCCGTGGTCATCGATGCCGCCCGCCGGGATTTCGTCGAAAGCTGCGGCCTGCCGGAAGAGGCGTTCTACGCCGACGCCTTCACGACCGAGGCGGATCTGGCCGGTGCCTGAGGCCGCGCCGGAGCGGCCGACGGTCAGCCGCTGGCCGGCCGGTGACGGTCAGCTGGCGGTTTCCTCGCCGAGATAGGCGGCGCGTACGCGCGGATCGTCGAGCATCTGCTGCGCCGGCCCGGTCATCGTGACCAGCCCCGAATCCATCACGTAGCCGCGGCTGGCGCATTCGAGCGCCAGGCGGGCGTTCTGTTCGACCAGCAGGATGGTGGTGCCCTGGGCCGACACCGAGCGGATCACTTCGAAGATCCGCTCGACCATCATCGGCGACAGCCCCATCGACGGTTCGTCGAGCAGCAGCAGCGTGGGCCGGCTCATCAGTGCCCGGGCCATCGCCAGCATCTGCTGCTCGCCGCCCGACATCGTGCCGGCCATCTGGTCGGCTCTTTCCTTCAGGCGCGGGAAGGTCTCGAACATCCGCTCGATGTCGGTGCGGATGCCGGCCGCATCGCTGCGGGTGTGAGCGCCCATCTGCAGGTTCTCGGTGATCGTCATCCGCGCGAACACGCCCCGGCCCTCGGGCACCATCGCAAGCCCCTGGGCGACGAGTTGCCAGGCGCCCATGCCCTTGATCGACCGGCCCCGGTAGCGGACGTCGCCGCCCGCCCACGGCAGCATGCCGGTGACGGCCTGCAGCGTGCTGGTCTTGCCGGCGCCGTTGGCGCCGATCAGCGCGACCAGTTCGCCAGTGGCAACCTCCAGATCGATGCCCTTGACCGCGCGGATGCCGCCGTAGGCGATCTGCAGGCCTTCGATGCTGAGTATCGTGTCGGGCGTGTCTGGCATGGCCGGATTCCGGTTCGTGGACCCCGCAGCGGGCAGTCTCAATGGGTTGCGGCCGTGCCGAGGTAGGCCTGGATGACGGCCGGGTCGCGCTGCACCTCGGCCGGAACGCCTTCGGCGATCACCTTGCCGTAGTCGAGGACCGTGACCCGGTCGCACAGGCCCATCACCAGCTTCACGTCGTGCTCGATCAGCAGGATCGTGATGCCGTCGGCGCTGATGTGCTTGAGCAGATCGCGCAGCCCGAGCTTTTCGGTGGCGTTCATCCCGGCAGCCGGCTCGTCGAGTGCGAGCAGCTTCGGCTCGGTGGCCAGCGCACGGGCGATCTCGAGCCGCCGCTGGTCGCCGTACGACAGGGTGCGGGCCTGGTAATCGGCATAGCGGGCGATGCCGACGTAATCGAGCAGGGCGCCCGCGCGCTCGCGGATCGCCTGCTCTTCGGCCTGCTGGCTGCGGGTGCGCAGCACGGCACCGGTGACGCCGGCCTTCGTGCGCACGTGGCGGCCGACCATCACGTTCTCGATGGCGGTCATCTCGCCGAACAGCCGGATGTTCTGGAAGGTGCGGGCGATGCCGGCCTGCGCCACCTTGTGGACGGCGCTGGGCTCGTAGGCCGTGCCGTCGAGCACGAAACTGCCCGAGTCGGGTGTGTAGAGCCCCGTGATGACGTTGAAGAAGGTGGTCTTGCCGGCCCCGTTCGGACCGATCAGCCCGTAGATCTGGCCGCGCCGGATCTGCAGCCCGACGTCGGAGAGTGCCTGCAGGCCGCCGAAGCGCTTGTTGACGCCACTGATCGAAAGCAGGAACTCGCTCACGCCCGTGCCTCCTGGGCGGTGGGCCGGATGCCGTGCCTGGGTGCGGGCCACAGACCGGTGGGCCGGAACAGCATGATCAGCACCAGCGAGAGCCCGAACAGCAGCATGCGCAAGGCTTCGGCCGGAATCAGTTCGCTGCCGAACAGCAGCAGCTGGACCGGTCTGGCGATCTCGCGCAGGGTCTCCGGAATGGCGTAGAGCAGGATCGCGCCAAGCACCACACCGGGCACGTGGCCCATGCCGCCGAGTACCACCATGGCGACGATCACGATCGATTCCATCAGGATGAAGCTCTCGGGCGAGACGAAACCCTGGAAGGCCGCGAACATCGCGCCCGAGACGCCGCCGAACGAAGCGCCCATCGCGAAGGCGAGCAGCTTCATGTTGCGCACGTTGATGCCCATCGCCTTTGCAGCGGTCTCGTCCTCGCGAACGGCCATCCAGGCGCGGCCGATGCGCGAATCCTGCAGCCGGATCGACACGACGATCACGGCGATCGTGAGCACCAGGAACAGGTAGTAGTAAAGCGTGACCGACGGAACCGTGAACTCGCCGATCTCGAGCCGGCGCGACAGGTCGATGCCGCCGATGCGCACCGGGTCGATGTTGCTGATCCCCTGCGGCCCGTTGGTGAAGTTGAGCGGGGAGTTCAGGTTGTTCAGGAAGATCCGGATGATCTCGCCGAAACCGAGGGTGACGATCGCCAGATAGTCGCCGCGCAGCCTGAGCACCGGCATGCCGAGCAGGATGCCGAAGAATGCCGCGATCGCCGCACTGAGCGGCACGACCATCCAGATCGAACTGTGCAGGCCGTCGGGGAAGGTCGCGGCGATCCACGGAAAGTGCATCGCCAGGTGTGGCGAGGCGAGCAGCGCGTACATGTAGGCGCCGACCGCGTAGAAGGCCACGTAGCCGAGGTCGAGCAGGCCGGCGTAGCCGACGACGATGTTCAGGCCCAGCGCCAGCATCACGTAGAGCAGGGCGAAGTCGGCCATCCGGATCCAGCGGTTGCCACCCATGCCGAGCACAAAGGGGAGCACGGCCAGCACCAGCGCGATGACGAGGGTGGCCGCGAAGGCGGCGCGCGGCTTGCCGGCCAGTGGCGGGATGAAGTGCGTGATCATGCGCCCTCCTCAGGCCCGGTCGGCGACGCGTTCGCCCATGATTCCGGAAGGCCGGAACAGCAGCACCAGGATCAGCACCGCGAAGGCGAAGATGTCCTGGTAGTGGCTGCCCAGGAAGCCGCCGGTGAGGTCGCCGATGTAGCCGGCCCCGAGGCTCTCGATGATCCCGAGCAGCAGGCCGCCGAGCACGGCGCCGGTGATGTTGCCGATGCCGCCGAGCACCGCGGCCGTGAAGGCCTTCAGCCCGGGAATGAAGCCCATCGAGAAGTGGACGATGTTGTAGTTCAGAGCGACCAGGACGCCGGCCACTGCCGCCAGGGCCGCGCCGATCGCAAAGGTGGCCGCGATGATCTGGTTGGCGTTGACGCCCATCAAGCCGGCGATCCGCGGGTTTTCGGCCGTTGCGCGCATCGCGCGGCCCAGCCTGGTGCGGCTCACCAGCAGCACCAGTGCCGTCATCATCGTGGCCGCCACGGCCAGGATCAGGATCTGTTTCGGAGCCAGGATCGCACCGAAGATCGGCACCGGCTCGATCGGCAGCAGATCGGGGAAGACGATCGGGCTCGGCTTCCAGATGATCATCGCGATCGTCTGCAGCACGATCGACATGCCGATCGCGGTGATCAGCGGCGCCAGCCGGGGTGCGCCGCGCAGCGGCCGGTAGGCGACCCGCTCGATGAAGACCGACAGCAGCACGCAGACCGGGATCGCGGCGAGGGTCACCACCAGCAGCGCCAGCGGGCCGGGCATGCCGGCCATCAGCAGCGTCGGCACCAGCCAGGCGGCGATCATGGCACCGATCATCAGCACCTCGCCGTGTGCGAAGTTGATCAGTTGCAGGATGCCGTAGACCATCGTGTAGCCGAGCGCGACCATGGCATAGACGCTGCCCAGCACGAGGCCATTCAGGACCTGCTGCAGCAGGATGTCGAAGTTCAGCAATTGCGTCTCCCCGGGGCTGTGTCGTGACCGTGGCAGCCGATGCGGTGATGGGTCTGATCAGCCATCAGCGAACGCGGTTGCGGTGCGCAGCTGCGCAGTCGCCGCGAAATCGCGAGGCGGGCGCGATTCTAACGAAAAAGACGCGCCGGCAGAGAATACGGGCGAAAAAAGCAGCGGGCGGGAAAAGCGGGCGAAAAAAAAGCCCCGTTCGGTGAGCGGGGCCAGTCACACTGGAGGAGGAAACCGCAGGAGACTCGATGCCACTGTGGCTGCCAGCGCCTGGGGCCGTCACGCGTCGATCGACGGGCGGCCTGCGGCGGCCGACGAACGGTCGATCGGGCATGAAAGCCTCGGTGTTCACGGCCGTGCCACCGTGGGCGGACGGGTCGGCGCCTATGCGCAACTGCCGGCGAGCGCGCCCGCGCGGCCACTGGCAGGGCAGAAACGAAGGCGCCCTGTGGGGGCGCCTCGTCTCGATCGGCCGGTTCAGGCACACGGACCGCGTGCTTGCCGGCCCGCTTCGATCACTTCAGCGACAGGATCCACTTGGCCAGGGTTTCAGCCTCGGCGGCCGACACCGAAGGGTTGGCCGGCATCGGGATCGGGCCCCACACACGGGTACTGCCCTTCATGATCTTTTCCGACAGATAGGCGACAGCGTTGGCGTCGTTGCCGTACTTCTTGGCGACGTCCTTGTAGGACGGGCCGATCATCTTCTTGGCCTCGGCGTGGCAGGTCATGCAGTTCTTGGATTTGGCGAGACCGGCATCAGCCATTGCGGCGCCCGACACGCAGGCGAGGGCAGCGGCGAGCGCAAGGGTCTGGATCGTTTTCATTCTGGCTCCATTCGAATTGATTTATTCAATGATCATGAAATGCGGCGCACTTTCACAGTCTAGCCCACTGCAGCCGGCATTCGGGAGGGCGATGCGCGCGCTCATCCGCACGCACGACAGCGAGACTTGACCAGCGTCATCCCGCAAGCGACGATGGCGGGCAGCCGGGTGGCCGCCTGTGGTTCGCCGGACTCCGTCCGGACGCCCTAGTCTACCGCTCATCGCCTGGCAGGGCGACGAGCGCTGTGCGGACGGCGAACGATGTGAAATCCTTTGTTTTCCGGACACGCTGGAGATCGATCGCAATGCCCCTGATCTGGATCGGACTGCTGCTGCTCGGGCTGCGTGCCTTCGGGGTCGAGCCGGTGGCGGGCTGGCCCTGGTTCTGGGTGCTGTCGCCGTTTGCCCTGGCCTTCGTCTGGTTCGAGATTGCCGAGCCATTGCTGGGCCTGAACCGGGTCGCCGACCCCGGCAACGCGCTGGCCGAAACGCGCCGCCGGCGGGTCGAGGCGATGTTTCCGCATTTCCGTTTTCGCCGGAAGCCGTCGCGCCCCGATCGGCGCTGAACGCACCCGCACGCGCGTACACGTCGCGGGCGCGGATCGGCATCCGCTCCCCTGCTGAACGTGCACGCGGCACGGCGCTGGCCCGTATTCAGAAATCGTCGAGGACGGCGCCGCGGCTCGCGCTGCTGGTCAGGGCATTGAACTTGGCCAGCACGCCACGCTTGTAGCGCTGCTCGGGAGCCTGCCACTGGTCGCGCCGCCTGGCCAGTTCGGCATCGTCGACCGCGACCTCGAGTACCAGCCGGTGGGCGTCGATCGTGATCGAGTCGCCTTCACGGACGAGGCCGATCGGGCCGCCCACTGCAGCCTCGGGTGAGACATGGCCGACGACCATGCCCCAGGTGCCGCCGGAGAAGCGGCCGTCGGTGATCAGGCCGACCGATTCGCCGAGACCGGCGCCGATCAGCGCCGAGGTGGGGGCCAGCATCTCGGGCATGCCCGGTGCGCCCTTCGGACCCAGGTAGCGCAGCACCATGACGTCGCCGGCAACGATCTTGCCGTCGAGGATGGCCTGCAGCGCGCTTTGTTCGTCGTCGAAGACGCGAGCCGGTCCGGTGATGACCGGGTTCTTCAGACCGGTGATTTTCGCCACGCAGCCCTCGGGCGACAGGTTGCCCTTCAGGATGGCCAGGTGGCCCT
This sequence comes from Burkholderiaceae bacterium, assembly GCA_041678445.1. Taxonomy (GTDB): domain Bacteria; phylum Pseudomonadota; class Gammaproteobacteria; order Burkholderiales; family Burkholderiaceae_E; genus Zeimonas. Next base: position 8,954 of record JBAYOD010000020.1, read on the forward strand.
GCTTGTACAGGGCCTTGTCGATCGGGAAGATCACGTCCTGGTCGGCGCGCGGCTGATCGGGCACGTTCGCCAGTTCCTCGGCCAGCGTGCGGCCGGTGATGGTCATGCAGTCGCCGTGGATCAGGCCGGCATTGAGCAGGATCTTCAGGACCTGCGGAATGCCGCCGGCCCGATGCAGGTCGGTGGCCAGGTATTTGCCCGAGGGCTTGAGGTCGCAGATCACCGGCGCGCGCGCGCGGATGCGCTCGAAGTCGTCGATCGACCAGTCGATGCCGGCCGAGTGCGCAATCGCCAGATAGTGCAGGACCGCATTGGTCGAGCCGCCGGTGGCCATGATCAGCGTGACCGCATTCTCGATCGATTCCCTGGTGACGATGTCACGCGGTTTCAGGTCGCGCTTGACGGCCTCGATCAGCACGCGCGCCGATTCAGCAGTCGAGTCCGTTTTCTCGTCGTCGGGGTTGGCCATCGTCGACGAGCCGAGCAGGCTCAACCCCAGCGCCTCGAAGGACGAGGACATCGTGTTGGCCGTGTACATGCCGCCGCAGGAACCGGTGCCGGGAATCGCGTTGCGCTCGATGCCCTCGAAGTCCTCGACGCTCATCCGGCCGCTGGAGAATTCACCGACTGCCTCGAAGACGGAGACGATGTTCAGATCCCGCCCTTTCCAGCGGCCCGGCTTGATGGTGCCGCCATAGACGTAGATCGCCGGAGCATTGGCACGCATGATGCCCATCATGCCGCCGGGCATGTTCTTGTCGCAGCCGCCGATGACCAGGACGCCGTCCATCCACTGTCCCTGGACCGAGGTTTCCACGCAGTCGGCGATGACTTCGCGTGAAATCAGCGAGTACTTCATGCCCTCGGTGCCCATCGACATGCCGTCGGAGATCGTCGGCGTGCCGAAGACCTGCGGGTTGCCGCCGGCCTTGCGTACGGCCTCGACGGCGGCGTCGGCCAGTTTCTGCAGGCCGGAGTTGCAGGGCGTGATCGTGCTGTGGCCGTTGGCGATGCCGATCATCGGCTTGTCGAAATCGCTTTTCTCGTAGCCCATCGCGTAGAACATCGAGCGGTTGGGCGCACGGGCAATGCCTTCGGTGATGTTGCGGCTACGGCGGTTCGCGGTCATGGCTGTGGTGGCGGTTGAACGGTTGAAGGGGCTTCAGAGGGGGCTGAAGAGGCTCGCGCAGGAGGCTGCATCGTGTGCACTGATCGTCGAGTTTAGCAAAGCACCACAAGGCGAGGCTGATGTGAGGGTCATGGCCGGATCGCGGTGAGGCTTCGGGAAAACCGGAGTCTGTTGTGGGGTGAAAACAAGCCTGCTACTATTAATATGAACGATTCGTATTCGACCAAGAGCGGGTGTCCGAAGGTGGCCGTGGCACCCGCTCGTCACGGAGCAGTTCTCGCAATGATCGTGTGCGTGTGCAAAGCCGTTTCGGACCGGACCATCGAGGCGCTGGTCGGCGGTGGCGCCCGATCCCTGGCAGACCTGAGGGGGGCCTGCGGGATCGGTGAATGTTGTGGCAAGTGCGCGCGGCAGGCCCGCGAGCTGCTGTCGGGCTGCCTTGCCCGGCAGACGCTCGAAACAGCCCGGCTGCAACCGGCGACCATGCGCGTTCAGGAAGCGTCGCGCGCCATGAACGTCTGCTGATAGTTCTGGATGCCGACCCGCTCGATCAGTTCGAGCTGGGTTTCGAGGAAGTCGACATGCTCTTCGGAGTCGTCGAGGATGCCGACCAGGATCTCGCGCGACACGTAATCCGCAACGCTTTCGCAGTGGGCGATGCCGGCCTTGACCGTTTCGAGGGCGGCCCGCTCGAGTGCCAGATCGGCCGTGAGGATCTCCTCCGTGGTCTCGCCGATGTTCAGCTTGCCGAGATCCTGCAGGTTGGGCAGGCCGTCGAGCATCAGGATGCGCTTGATCAGCCGGTCGGCGTGCTTCATCTCGCCGATCGATTCGTCGTACTCGATCTTCTCCAGGCCGGACAGGCCCCAGTGACCGAAGATCCTTGAGTGCAGGAAATACTGGTTGATCGCGGTCAGCTCGTTCTTGAGCTGCCGGTTCAGCCATTCGATGACTTTCTTGTCGCCTTTCATGTCATTCGCCTCCAGGAAGGTGTGGCGCCCATTATCGGCCAGTTGGCGTGCGGCGGCATGTCAGAATGTGGCTCCTGCCTCTGCCTGCCGGTCGGTGCGCTCCGGTTGCCGGCCTCGTTTTCATGCTCGTGCACCCTGAATTCGACCCGATCGCCTTCAGCCTCGGCCCGCTTGCGGTGCGCTGGTACGGGCTGATGTACCTGATCGCCTTCGGCCTGCTGTTCGTGCTGGGCCGGCTGCGGATCGCCGGCGGCTCGCCGTCGGTGCCGCCCCGTTTCACTGTGCGCGATCTCGAAGACCTGTTGTTCTGGGGAGTCGTCGGAGTCGTCGTCGGCGGCCGGCTCGGTTATGTGCTGTTCTACCGGCCCGGCCACTACCTGGCGAACCCGCTCGAGATCCTGGCGCTCTGGCACGGTGGCATGGCCTTCCACGGCGGCCTGGTCGGGGTCCTGGTGGCCATGGCGCTGTTCGCCAGGCGGCGCGGCTGGCCTTTCCTCGCGGTATCCGATTTCATCGCGCCGCTGGTACCGCTGGGGCTGGCCGCCGGCCGGCTTGGCAACTTCATCAACGGCGAACTCTGGGGGCGGGCGACCGATCTGCCCTGGGCAATGGTGTTCCCGCAGGCTGGCGACGGGATCGCGCGGCATCCGTCGCAGCTCTACCAGTTTGCCGGCGAGGGCCTGCTGCTGTTTGCGCTGCTGTGGCTGTACTCGGCGCGGCTGCGCCCGCTCGGTGCCGTGTCCGGGCTGTTCCTTCTAGGCTACGGGGTGCTGCGCTTCGTCGTCGAGTTCGCCCGCGAGCCCGATGCCTTCCTCGGGCTGCTCGGCGCCGGGCTGTCGATGGGGCAGTGGCTGAGTCTGCCGATGATCGCAGCGGGGCTTTCGCTGATGGCGTCAGCGGCCCGGCGAGGGGGGGTACAGGAAGGGAGTTGACCAGAGATCTCACGCGATCGGGTATCCAAGTCTTCGCATTTCACGTCAAACGCGCGACAATTCTCCGGTTCCGGGGGTGAGCGCCACGCGGCGGCGCCATCCACGCGGATGATCGCCGCAGTTCATTCATGAGGTACAGATGGCAGTCGTTTTCGAGCGGTTCAGGAAGGCCAGGCAGGACAAGCGCGAGCGGGCGGCGCTCGACCATCTGATCGACGACGTCCGCCAGCTGATGACGGCGCGCGGCGAGTCGAACAGCATCGCGATCGCCACGCGCGCGTTGGCCCATTACCGGGAGCTGGGCAATGACGCCGTCCAGCGCTTCTTCGATGTCCTGGCGACCGAGTACGACCCCGATCCGGAAGCCGTGCTGGCGGTTGCCCGCCAGTACGCCGAAACCCGCTCGCCGGAGGCGCAGATCGAGCTTGGGCGCCTGTCCGAATCGCCGCGCCAGAAGCTGCTGCGCCGGCTCAACCTGGCCGAGGGCGGCACCGGTGAACTGGTGGCGATGCGCGTGCGCCTGCTCGAGCGGCTGCGCCGTGATCCGTCGCTGCGTGCGGTGGATGCCGACTTCCACCACCTGCTGTCGTCGTGGTTCAACCCCGGCTTCCTGCAGCTGGCCGAGGTCAGCTGGAACTCGCCGGCCCGGCTGCTCGAGAAGATCATCCACCACGAGGCCGTGCATGCGATCGACGGCTGGGCCGACCTGCGCCGACGGCTCGAACCCGACCGGCGCTGCTTCGCCTTCTTCCATCCGGCGCTGCCCGACGAGCCGCTGATTTTCGTCGAGGTCGCGCTGCTCGAGGAAATACCGTCGGCCGTGGCGCCGCTGCTCGATCGCAAGGCTGCGCAGCAGGTCGATCCCGAGGCCTTTCGCGTCGCCGCCTTCTATTCGATCTCGAACTGCCAGCCCGGGCTGCGCGGGGTCAATCTCGGCAACTTCCTGATCAAGCAGGTCGCCGACCGGCTGAAGACGCAGTTCCCGAAGCTCAAGACCTTCTGCACGCTGTCGCCGATTCCCGGCTTCGCGGGCTGGTTGGCCAAGGTCGAGACCCTGGAGTCGGAACGGGTCAAGCCGGCCGTGCTGGGCGAACTGCAGGCCGGCCTCGACGGCCTGCGCGAACGCTACGGCAAGGACTGGTCGGCGATCGAGCAACCGGCTCCCGAGGCCGAAGCCGATCCGTCGGCGGAAGCCAAGGCTGCGGCGGAAGCCAGGGCCGCGGCCAAGCGGCTGGCCGCCGATCGCGAGATCCTGCAGCGCCTGTGCGCCTTCTACCTGATGGGCACGGTCGCCCGCAGCGGTGATCCGGTGGCCCGCTTCCACCTGAACAACGGGGCGCGGCTCGAGCGGATCAATCCGGCCGCCGACCTGTCACGCAAGGGCCTGAAGCAGTCGCATGGCCTGATGGTCAACTACCTGTATGACCTCGACCGGATCGAAGCCAACCACGAGCGCTTCATCAGCGGTACCGTGGCCGCGTCGCGGTCGGTTGCTTCGATGGTCTGAAGTCTGCGGTCAGGGCAGGGCCCGCATGCGGCGGGCCCTGCCGGCCTCGGATGAGGCGGGCCCTGCTGCCGGCCTCAGATGATCTTGTCGGCGCGCAGCTTTTCGATCGCTGCGTCGTCCAGGCCGAGCTCGCCGCGCAGGATTTCCTCGCTGTGCTGGCCCAGCAGCGGCGGCGCGAGCCGGTACTCGACCGGAGTTTCCGAGAAGCGCAGCGGGCTGGCGATCAGCCGTGCCTTGCCGGCCAGCGGATGGGCGATGTCGAACAGTGCGCCGCGGGCGACCGACTGTTCCTCCTGGAAGGCCTGGCCGATCGAGTTGATCGGACCGTTGGCGACCCCGGCGCCGTCCAGGATCTCGCACCATTCCCGGGTGGTCTTCTGACGCATGATGTCGTCGAGGATGGGCGTGATGACCGCGCGGTTCTCGACCCGCTTCGCGTTCGTTGCAAAGCGCGGGTCGTCGATCAGTTCCGGGTGGCCGGCCGCGGCGCAGAACTTGCGGTACAGGTTGTCGTTGCCGCAGGCCACGATGACGCTGCCGTCGGAGGTCGGGAAGACCTGGTACGGGACGATGTTCGGGTGGGCGTTGCCGATGCGTCCGGGCGACTCGCCGGTGGCGATCCAGTTCATGCCCTGGATCGAGGTCAGCGCCAGCGCGGAGTCCAGCAGCGACAGGTCGAGGTGCTGGCCCTTGCCGGTTTCGGCCCGGTTGGCCAGCGCCGCGCAGATCGCGATGGTCGCGTACATCCCGGTCAGGATGTCGATGATGGGTACGCCGAAGCGCACGCCGTAGCGATCGGTCTCGGATTCGGGTGAACCGGTGATGCTCATCAGCCCGCTCATGCCCTGAGCCATGAAGTCGTAGCCCGGGCGCTCCTTCCAGGGACCCGTCTGGCCGAAACCGGTGATCGAGCAGTACACGATGCGCGGGTTGACGGCCTTGATGTCCTCGTAGCCGAGGCCGTAGCGGGCCAGGTCGCCGTACTTGAAGTTCTCCACGAGAACGTCGCACCTGGTCGCGAGCTTGCGGATCAGTTCCTGGGCTTCGGGCTTCGAGATGTCGGCCGTCAGCGAGCGCTTGCCGCGGTTGGCCGCGCAGAAGTAGGCGGCCTCGCTGGTTTCGTTGCCGTCGGCATCTTTGAGCCAGGGCGGGCCGAAGGCGCGCGAATCGTCACCCTTGGCGGGGCGCTCGATCTTGATGATGTCGGCGCCCATGTCGGCGAGGTTCTGGCTTGCCCAGGGACCGGCAAGCACCCGGCTCAAGTCGAGTACCTTGATATGGGACAGGGGGCCGCTCATGTTCAATCTCCGGTTGGAACGATCGGCAGCGATCGATTCGGTGCCAAACCGGGAATGATAACCGGTCGTGCACCGATGCCTGCTGCCGCCGACAGTTCGAGCGCCGGCCATCGAAACCGGAGACGGAAGGCGTTGCGCACTGCATGTAGTGTGCAAGGAAACGAAAAACACTATATATTGTGTCTGTCGGTACCTGCCCGCTGAAGACAGGGGGCAGATTGAAAAGGGAATCCGGTGTGAATCCGGAACTGCCCCGCAGCGGTAAATGGGAACGACAGGCCTCAGGAGCACTGGATCTCGGTATCCGGGAAGCGAGGCCCGGTAGGGGGGCGGGTGCGGCGAGCATCGGCCCGCGCCCACGAGTCCGAAGACCTGCCGACACACCCTTCCGGATGAGGGGTGCGGGTGACGCGGTCCGCGGGGATCTGCGTTGCAGGCACGGGCGACTCGGCCCGGCCGTGCACGCGTTCCGCGAGGCGTCTCCACCGGGTCCTGCGCGAGGGAGCAGGCGTTTGGTCTAAGCGCCGCCGACAGGGCGGCCTGCCTGGGAGAGATCCCCGTGCTGGAATTCATCAGCAAACGCGACGGCCATGTCGAGCCGTTCATGCCGTACAAGCTCAATCAGTGGGGCCAATGGGCTGCCGAAACCCTGGGCGACGCCGTGGACTGGCCCTCGGCGGTGCTGGAAACCGTCTCGGCCATGTCCGCGACGGCCAGTTCGCGCGAACTGCAGCAGCAGCTCATCCGCACCTGCCTGAACTTCGACACCTGGTCGTACAACCGCATGGCGGGCCGTCTGTACGCCACCTTGATCCGCAAGGATCTCTACCGCAACGCCCGCCCTACGGTGCTGGCCCTGCACCGGAAGCTCCAGGCGCTGGGCCTGATGGAGACGCTGGCGTACTCGGAGTCCGAGTACGCGGTCATCCAGGAATGGATCGATCACGAGCGCGACTTCGAGTACGCGCACTACCAACTGCACACGCATCTCACCAAGTACGCCATCGCCGACCGGGTGCAGGGCGTGTTCTACGAGTCGCCGCAGTTCATCTACATGCGCATGGCGATGGCGCTGTCCGTGGATCAGCCGCGCGAGCGCCGCATGCGCGACGTGCAGCGCTTCTACGAGCATCTGTCGAAGAACCGCATCAACGCGCCGACGCCCAACCATGTGAATCTGGGCACGCCGCTGCGCGGCTACGCGAGCTGCTGCCTGTACACGGTGGCGGACAACGCGCGCTCGATCGCCGTCGGCAATCACATTGCCAACACCATGACGTACATGAGTGCGGGGATTGGTGCCCATATGGCAACCCGCTCGATCAATGATCCGGTACGCGGCGGTGTGATCCGCCACCAGGGCAAGCTGCCGTACTACCGGGCACTGGTGGCCGAGGTCAAGGCCAATCTGCAGAACGGCCGGGGGGGAGCCTGCACGACCTATTTCCCGATCTTCGATCCGGAAGTGGACACCTTGCTGCGGTTGAAGAACCCCATGTCGACCGAGGACAAGAAGATCCGCGGCATGGATTACAGCTGGGGAGGCAACCGCTTCTTTGCACGCAAGGTGGCGCGCAACGAGGACATCTTCCTGTTCAACTGCCACAGCGCCCCCGACCTGTACGGGGCGCTCTACAGCGGGGACGAATCGAAGTTCGAGGAGATCTATGCGCGCTACGAAGCCGACGCGCATTTTCCCAAGACCTGGGTGAGCGCACGCGAACTGCTCATCACGGCCAGCAACGAGTGGAACGAAACTGGCCGGGTCTACGAACACAATATCTCGGAGATGAATCGCCACACGCCGTTCAAGGACACGATCTACAGCTCCAACCTGTGTGCCGAGATCGCCCTGCCCACGGCTGCCTACGATCACATCACCGAACTCTACGCAGACGACGACATCTCTTTCGTGCAGGTCCAGTTCATCGACGGCACGCGCCGCGAGCTGCCGGGCAAGGAGCCGGTGGCAACGCAGCGCGGGGCAGTCTGGCCGGACGAGTTGCAGGCCGGAGACACCGTGGAAGGCTTGCCGATCGAGGCCATTCTGCGCCGTTCGGCCCCCGAAGTGGCCACCTGCAACCTGGCCGGCATTGTCGTGGCCAACATCGAATCCGAAGAGCAGTACGCCGAAGTGGCCTATTACGCGCTGCTCATGATCGACAAGTGCATCCACCTCGCGCACTACGAGTTGCCTCAGGTGGGCGTTACCTCGCGCAAGCGCCTGAACGCGGGGGTGGGCATCCTGGGCCTGGCGCATCTGATGGCGAAGCACGGCAAGCGTTACACCGATCAGGAGGGCAAGCAGTTCATCCACGAAGTGGCCGAGCGCCACTACTACCACCTGCTGCGTGCAAGCCTGAGGCTGGGCAAGGAACTGGGCAACGCACCCTGGATGCACAAGACACGCTGGCCCGAAGGCTGGCTGCCGCTGGACACCTGCAATCCGCATGTCGACAGGATCGCGCCGTTCTCGCTGCGCTACGACTGGGAGGCGCTGCGCCGCGACATCGTTGCCAATGGCGGCATCCGGAATTCGGTGCTGGCGGCCCACATGCCCACCGAGACATCGGCCAACGCCTCGGGCACCACGAACGGCCTGTACCCGGTGCGCGAGCTCACGCTGATCAAGACCGACAACCAGCGCGTGAACTACTGGGCCGCACCCGACGGCGACACGCTCGCCGAGCAGTATCAATCAGCCTGGGACATTCCCGCGCGCGACCTGACCGAACTCTACGCGATCGTGCAGAAGTGGACCGATCAGGGTATTTCGGCGGACTTCTATCGCCGCGTCATCGGTGATGCCTCGATCGAATCGACGGAATTGATCGAGAACTACCTCTATCGCGTGAAGCTGGGTCTGAAGTCCAAGTACTACATGAACCAGAAGACCTCCAATGGCATGAGGATCGTCGCCGACCGGGTCCAGGAAGCAGAAGCTGCCCAGGAAGCAGAACCTGCCCCCGAGCCGCAGCTGCCGGCAGCCACGGCCGACGCCGAAGACAGCGACTGCGAAGCCTGCACGCTTTGACATCCGGGAGTCCAGGACAATGAACGAAACCGTCTTCAACTACGACAAGACCGACTATCAGAAACCCCTGCTGCTGCTTGGCCAGCGTCCGGGATTGTTCGATACGGTCCACCGCCATTACCCCGAGATCTGGAAGCTGTACAAGGCACAGAAGTCGCTCGATTGGGACGAGAACGAGTTCGACTACTCGTCGTGCAACGCAGACTTCAAGTCGTGCTCGCGTGCCACCTACGACATGATGATCAAGACCCTGGCATGGCAATGGGAGGCCGACTCGGTTGCCTCGCGCGCCATCGCCCCGGTGCTCGCGCCCTTCATCACGTCCAGCGAACTCTGGGCGGCCTGGCAACGCATCTCGGACAACGAAGTGGTGCATGCAGCCACCTATTCCGAGATCGTGCGCAACTCGTTCGACGACCCCGGAGTCATCCTCGACGAAATCCTGCGCGTGCAGGAAGCGCACGATCGCCTGAGCGAGGTGACGCAGGCCTTTGCCGCCGGTTACGAGGCTTCGCACAAGTACGCGATCGACCAGTTGCCCAACGACCAGGACACCTACAACGCGGTGTTCATGACCATCGTCGCCCTGCTGTGCATGGAGCGCATCCAGTTCATGGCGAGCTTTGCCGTGACGTTCGCCATTTGTGATACCGGCCTGTTCCAGCCCATCGGCAAAGCCATCCAGAAGATCGCCCAGGATGAGCTCGAAATCCATGTCGAACTCGATCGCGCCGTGCTGCTCAACGAGCTTGCCACCGAGCGGGGGCAGACTGCCTTCGCGCAGTGTCGTGAGCGGATCGAGAAAATGATCGAGGAAGTGGTGGACAGCGAACTGCGCTGGATCGAGTACCTGTTCTCCGACGGGCGCGAACTCGTCGGCATGAACGCGGAGCGTCTGTCGGCCTGGACGCTGTACTGCGCCAAGGATGTCTACCAGCTTTTCGGCCTCACCTCCTCGCGCTACCCGCTGCCCGCGCACAATCCGCTCAAGTTCATGGAGAAGTGGCTCAATATCTCCAGGACCCAAGCCTCGCCGCAGGAACAGGACATCGCCGCCTACAAGGTCGGGGTGATGCGTCGCACCGACGAGAACACGGTGTTCGACGTCGATTTCTGATCCCTGTCTCCCCTTTACCCTGGCTCCCCTTCACCTACCCCGTTTCGCAGGAAAGTTCATGGAAGTCATCATCTACGGCAAGGACGGCTGCACCGATTGCGACCGGACGCGCATGCTGTGCAAGATCCAGTCCATTCCCTTCCGGTATCGCACCGTGGGGACCGATATCAGTATGGATGCGCTGCAGGCGAAGGTCGGCCGGCCGGTGCGCAGTGTCCCGCAGATCTTCATTCGCCAGGGTGATGACGAGGCCTATGTCGGCAGCTATGACGCACTTCGCCAGAGCTTGCAGGCCCGGGTCGGGCTGCGGGAGCAGGGCCTGCCCCGGTCACTCGACCCTGATTGCGCGCCGGGTCAACTGGCCAGGCCTTGACTGGCCAGGCCCTTGAACAGCATGTACACGGCCAGCGCATAGAGCAGCAGCGCGTAGACGCGCTTGAGCCCGTCGACCGACATCGCGTGCGCGACGCGGGCCCCCCAGGGGGCGGTCAGCATGCTGGTGGCGACGATGCAGGCCAGTGCCGGCAGGTAGACGTAGCCGATGGTTCCGGCCGGCAGATGGAGGTTCCAGCCCGCGATGACGTAGCCGAGGGTGCCGGCCAGCGCAATCGGAAAGCCACAGGCGGCGCTGCTGGCGACGGCTTCGTGGATGCGCACGTTCGAGCGGGTCAGGAAGGGCACCGTGATGAAGCCGCCGCCGGCGCCGACGATGGCCGAAGCAACGCCGATCACCCCGCCGGCGGCCAGCAGGCCGGTCGGCCCGGGCAGGCTGCGGCCGGCTTTCACCACTTTCCCGAACAGCATCTGGGTGGCCATCAGGCCGACGAACAGGCCGAAGGTGATCGCCAGCACGCTGCCGCCGAGCAGGTGCGCGACCTGCGCCCCGGCGAGCGAGCCGATGACCATTCCCGGCGCGAGCATGCGGACGATGGGCCAGCGCACGGCGCCGCGCCGGTGGTGCGCGCGCACGCTGGCCAGCGAGGTGAACAGGATGGTGGTCAGCGAGGTGGCGATCGCGACCTTGACGGCGATGTCGAGCGCAAAGCCGCGGCTCGACAGCAGCATCGTCAGGAACGGCACCATCAGCATCCCCCCGCCGATGCCCAGCAGGCCTGCTGCAAAGCCGGTGAAGGTGCCAAGCAGCAGCAGCCAGAACAGGAGAGGGAGATCGATCACGGAGAGCCTGGGCGTGTCCGGTCAGGCGCCGGGCAGCGTGCTGGAAAAGGCGGCGCGGGAAAGGGAAGAAAGGGAAGACCCCGCCTGTGCCGGTGGACCGGCATCCTGAACCGTGAAGTTCAGTTCGGCCGTAGTAGGCGCCGCATCAGGTCCGTCCGGCAAGGGACGATCGCAACAGCGGCGCACCATGAACCACAGCCTGATGCATCGCATTGGTTCAAGGAATATATGGCCCAATCGAACACCGCAGGGTCTGTCCGGATTCTACCGTGTCGCGGGATCGTCCGCCATCGGACGAAGCGCCCCGACCGTGACGTTCGTCAGAACAGGTTTTCCTGGCGCCGGATCTCGGTGTCGATGTCTTCGGAGAGCTGACGCAGCTTGCGGGCCATCTCGGCAGACTTCGGGCCGACCGCCGAATTGTCGCCGCCCAGCAACTCATGGGCGAACTGCAGTGCCGCCATCACGGCGATGCGTTCGATGCCGATGACCCGGCCCCCCTCGCGGAGGTTGCGCATCCGGTCGTCGACCATCCGGACCGCCTCGAGCAGCCGGGGCTTTTCCTCGGGGTCGACGGCCAGCCGGAACTCGCGGTCGAGAATCTTGACGTCGATCTGTGCCATCGGCTTCTCGTCGCCGGCCACGGTTCAGGACGCAGCCGTATCGGGTGGGGGGGCCTCGGGCAGGGAGACCGGGGAGGGCAGCCGGGCCAGGGCAGCTTCGACCCGCGCGCGGGCCTCGGCGATGCGCTGCTGCAGCTGTTCGTTGGCGGCCGTGGCGGTGGCAAGCCTGCCGCGCAAGGCCGCGTTCTCGTCGGCGAGCCGCCGCGACAGCGACAGGATCCGCTCGACACGTTCGCCAAGTTCCTGCAGTTCCTGGTCCATTTCGCGATGTTATGGAGCGCTTTGAGGAGGGTCAAGTCGGCCGTGCCGGGAGCCTGGTCTGATGGGGGCCGCCTGCAAGCTTGCCGGCAGGTCGACGACCCAGCGGTGGCCGGCGGACGGGCGAAGGCCGATGCCCGCAGAGTAACCGAGATAAGATAGGTCGGTCGAATCGGGGCGGCCGGTGGCGTTCCCGCCAGTCCGGTTTTCCCGAGAACCCAGATTCTCCAGTCCAGATCAGATGTCTGCATCAAGCCTCAAGCGTGTCCTGGTCCTGCTGCTGGCGCTCGCCTGGTCGTCCCTTGCGCTTGCCCAGCCCGGGCCGGCAGCCGGCGCGGTACGGGTCGAAGCCGTCGAAGTCGAGCTGGTCGCCGAACATGGCGCCGCGCGGCCGGGGCAGCCGCTGACGCTGGGTCTGCGGATTGCCCACGATGCCGGTTGGCACACGTACTGGCGCAATCCCGGCGATTCCGGGCTGGCCACTGAGCTGGCGCTGACGCTTCCCGAAGGGTTTTCGGCCGGCCCGATCCAGTGGCCGGCACCCTGGCGGCTGTTCATTCCCCCGCTGGCCAACTACGGCTACGAAGACGAGATCGTGCTGCCGCTCGAAGTCGACGTACCGGCAGAGTTGCCGGCCGGTCCGGTCCGGATCACCGGCAAGGCTTTCTGGCTGATGTGCCACGAACTGTGCATTCCGGGAGAGGCCGAGCTCGCACTGAGCCTGCCGGTGGCGGCTGCCGACGCGCCGCCACCGGCGTCGCGCCACGCGGCATTGTTCGCAGCGGCTCGTGCCCGGATGCCGACCCAGCGTCTGCCGGTGACCGCTTCGATGCAGGGCGACCGGTTGTCGATCGGTTTCGATGCGGCACTGGCCGGGGCCGAGTTCTTCCCGTACCGGGAAGGGTTGATCGGCAACGCGGCGCCGCAGGTTCTCTACCGGATCGATGACGGTGACGAGCGCCCGGCACGCCGTCTCGAAATCCTGCTCAGCGACGATGGGCGCGCGGCAGCCGTGACCGCTGCTGGCCTGGCCGGCGCGGCGGAGGGCGTCCTGGTCGCCGGTGATCAGGTCTTCGAACTGCAGCCGGTGGCGGCGGCCGCGTCGCTGGCCGGCGGCAGCGAAATTTCACGGGTGGCCGGCGCGCCACCCGCCCGCGGCCGGTCGGAGGGCGCCGGTCTGCTGTCGTTCGGTCAGGCCTCGGGCGGCCCGACGTCGAACAGCCCCGGGCCGGCGGGCGGCGGCTGGGCGGCTGCGCTCGGCACAGCGGGCGCCGGGGCTGCCGCGGCCGGCGCCGCACCGTCGATGGCCGGCCTTTCGGGCAGCTTCGCTGGCTTGCTGTTCGCAGCCCTGTTCGCCGCGGTCGGCGGCCTGATCCTGAATCTGATGCCCTGCGTGTTTCCGGTGATCGGGCTCAAGGTGCTCGGTTATGCCCGGCATGGTGGTGGTGACCCGGCCGCGCGACGCGCCTCCCGCAACGGCGGCTTCGCTTTCGCGGCAGGGGTACTGATCTCGTTCTGGCTGCTGGCCGGGCTGCTGCTCGCGCTGCGCACCGCGGGCCAGGCGGCCGGCTGGGGCTTCCAGCTGCAGTCGCCCGGTTTCGTTGCCGCAATGGCGTTGCTGTTCGTCGTGATTGCCCTGAACTTCTCGGGAGTCTGGGAATTCGGCACCTCGATGACCCGGCTGGGACAGCTCGAGCATGGCCCGGCGGGTTCGCCTCGGCTGGGCGCCTTCGGTTCAGGCGTCCTCGCCGTGCTGGTGGCAACGCCCTGCACGGCGCCATTCATGGGCTCGGCGCTCGGCTATACCCTGACGGCCAGTGTCGCCGAGACGCTGGTCGTGTTCACGGCGCTCGGCCTGGGCATGGCCTTGCCCTATCTGCTGCTCGGCCTGTTCCCGGCCTGGCTGCGCTGGTTGCCGCGGCCGGGGCGCTGGATGGAAAGTTTCCGGCAGGCACTGGCGTTTCCGATGTACGCGACGGCCGCCTGGCTGGCCTGGGTGCTCGGCCAGCAGGCCGGCATCGATGCCGCGCTGGCACTGGCGATCGGGGCCATTCTCGTCGGTTTCGCAGCCTGGCTCTACGGGCGCTTCGTCCAGCATGCCGGCGGCGCTGGCGCGGCGCCGGCTGCGGCGGCGCGGCGCCGGGCACTGGCGGGCGGCCTGGCCGTGCTGTCGCTGGCCGTCGGATTGCTGGTCGCCTGGCCGCAGGCGCGCGCGCCGGTGGCCGTTGGCGACGACTCGGTCGCGCCGTCCGCCGGGCTGGCCGTGGCCGACGCCGCTGCCTGGCGGCCGTGGTCGGTCCAGGCCGTCGAGGCGGCGCTGGCGGCCGGCCAGCCGGTGTTCGTCGATTTCACGGCGGCCTGGTGCGTCAGTTGCCAGGTGAACAAGCGGCTGGTCCTCGATCGCGACGCTGTCGTCGATGCGATGCGCGATGCCGGTGTGCTGCGGCTCAAGGCCGACTGGACCCGCCGCGATCCGGAAATCACCGCCGAACTGGCCCGCCACGGGCGCAACGGCGTGCCGCTGTACCTGGTCTACGCGTCCGGTGCCGATTCACCCAGGGTGCTGCCCGAGTTGCTGACGGCGGGCATCGTGCTGAACGCGCTGGCCGGCCGCTGAGGCCGGCTGCGCCTCGCCGGCCGCACCTCGCCGGCCGCACCTCGCCGGCCGCACCTCGCCGGCCGCACCTCGCCGGCCGCACCTCGCCGGCCGCACCTCGCCGGCCGCACCTCGCCGGCT
>JBAYOD010000021.1:0-22779 GCA_041678445.1 Burkholderiaceae bacterium
CGTGTCTCGATCAATCGGAACAAATCTGCTCATCCCAGGACCCACCCAGTGCGCTACGCTCAAGGCTCGATCTTAGCCGGCCACCGACTCATCGTGGTGGCCGATACTCCGACAGACTCCTAGCCAGTATATTCTAGCCTTGCCGCACCGGACGCTGGCCGATCCGGCCCACTGCCGTCTCTCGCACACCCCTTCTCCCTGACCCCAAGCACGCCAAGGACCCGCTGCAGCACAGGCAGCGGATTCGTCGGCTTCCAGGCCACCGAGTAGCTGCTCTCGATCCGTTGCCCGGCAATCGGTCGGAGCACGACACCCGGTATCGAGGCTCGGGCAAGCGTCCTGGGCACCAGTGCCACCGCACCGCTGGTCGCGATCAGACTCAGGGTGGTCAAAAGGTGTCGCGCATGGTGGCGCACTCTCGGGCTGAAGCCGGCCGACACGCAGACCGAGACCACCAGATCGAAGAAGCCCGGACCGATCTCGCGAGGGGTCAAGACGAAATCTTCGCTCGCCAACCGTGAAAGCGGGACCGCCTTCAGCCGTGCGAGCGGGTGCCTGGCCGGCAAGGCAACGACCATCGGAACCCGGGCAACGACGTGACTTGCCAGGTCGGGCAATACGTTCGGCGTCTGTGCAAAGCCGATGTCGATCCGGTCCTGCCGCAGCGCCTCGATCTGCTCCGACGATCCCATCTCCTGCCAACTGGCGGTCAGCCCCGGCAAACGCTGGTTCACGCGCGCCACCAGGTGCTCGACATCCATGAACAGCACTGAGGCATTGAACGCGATACGCACACGACCGTCGTCTCCGCGCGCCGCGCGCCGTACCGCATCGACCGCAAAGTGGGTCTGTTCGACCAGACGGCGGGCTTCGACGACCAGCGCATGCCCGGCTGCCGTCAACCTGACTTCACGGCGGTTCCGGTCGAACAGTCGGGCACCCAGTTCTTCCTCGAGCTGAACGATCTGCTTGCTGAGCGGCGGCTGGGTGATATGCAGACGGTTCGCTGCCCTGCCGAAATGCAGCTCTTCGGCCAGCACCAGGAAGCTTTTCAATAATCTGATCTCCATCGATTTCTCCCTGGATTGATTCCGATAGGGAATCACACACCCTATAAAAAGAGATTGGACAGTATCAAAGGCCAGACACCACTATTGCACGCCTCGATGGAACGAGATCAGGACGGCGAGCATGTCGGAGTCACGGGCGGGGTCGCCCTCGGATGTTGAAGTCAAAGACGATGCCGGAACCGGAACCGTCTATGGCGGCCTGCGCGTGCTCGATCTGTCACGTGTCCTGGCTGGCCCCTGTTGCGGTCAGATGTTCGCCGACTTCGGCGCCGACGTAATCAAGATCGAGGATCGGAGCGGCGACGAGAACCGCAATTGGGAACCGGTCATCGACGGCCAGAGTGCCAACTTCATGAGCGTGAACCGCGGCAAGCGGGCGATGACGCTGAATCTCAAATCCGAGGCCGGCCAGGGGATTCTGCGTGCCCTGGTGGCGCGCAGCGACGTGGTCATCGACAGCTTCCTGCCGGCCACGGCCGCCAGGCTCGGCGTGGACGACGCGACGCTGCGTGCGATCCGGCCCGATCTCATCCACGTCACGATCGGCGGCTACGGCGACGAAGGCCCCCTGCGCGACAAACCGGGCTACGACCTGATGTTGCAGGCCTTCACCGGAATGATGTCGATCACCGGCGAGCCCGGTGGCGACCCGATGCGCGCCGGCGCTTCGTTCATCGACATGACCACCGGCATCCTTGCCTTCAGTGGCGCGAGCAGCGCCCTCTACGCGCGCCAGGCCGGCAGGGCGGGTGGCCAGCACGTCAAGGTATCGCTGCTCGAAACCGGCATCGCACTGCTCGGCTATCACCTCGTGGATTGCGCGGCGACGGGCAGGCAGCCCGAGCGGGGTGGATCGGGCGTCTGGCATCTGGTCCCCTATCAGGCGTTCAGGACCCGGGACGGCTGGCTGCTGGCCGGCGCAACCAACGATGCCGCCTGGCAGCGCCTGTGCCAGGCTATCGACGCACCCGATCTGGCCACCGATTCCCGCTACGCAAGCGCGCGCGACCGGATCGCTCACCGCGAGCCGCTGATTGCCGCCCTTCGGCAGATCTTCCTGTTGCGTGACACCGCCGACTGGATGGCGCGACTCGATGCTGCGCACGTGGCCTGCTCGCCGATCAATGATCTGCCGACGGCGCTCGGCCACCCGCAGGTACGGGCCAACCAGATGCTGGTCGAAGCCGAGGACGGCCGGGGCGTGCGTCGCAGCCTGGCCGGAGTGCCAATCAAACTCGACGCAACCCCTGCACGCCCTGGCGCTGCTCCACCCTACCTGGGCGAACACACCGTCGAGATCCTGCGCGAAACGCTGGGTCTGGACGACGACGAAATCGACCGACTGAAACGAGAGGAAGCCTTGTGAGCGGAAACATAGATATCGATCGCGATTCGAAAGGGATCGGCACCGTCTGGATCGACAACCCGGCCCATCGGAACGCGCTGAACAACGATCTGATCGAACGACTGATCGAAGCCTTCGGAACACTGTCGGCAGACGCCGGGTGCCGGGCCATCGTGCTGCGCGGCCGCGGCGGCATCTTCTGCGCCGGACGCGAACTGCGCGACCTGATCGCACTCAACCAGTCTTCGCTCGACGCCGTCGAGGCTACCTACCAGCGCCTGCGCCGGTTGAACGAAGCCATCTACTACTCGCCCAAGCCGACGATCTGCGTGATCGAGAAGTACGCATTCGGCGCCGGCGCAACCATCGTGAGCTGGTGCGACCTTGCAATCGCCGAAGCCGGCGCGATGATGTCCTATCCGGAAGTGCACCACGGCATCACGCCGGCGCCAGCGGTCATGGCAATGCTGCGGGGTCTGACGCGCAAGGCCACGATGGATCTTCTCCTGACCGGCCGCCGGATCGCGATGCCCGAGGCGCACCAACTCGGCCTGATCACGCGCATGGTGCCTGGCGCGGAGCTGGAACGGGAGCTCGCCGACGTCCTGCAGGCGATTCGCCGCGGCAGCCCGGCCGCGATCCGTCGCACCAAGGAATTCATCTGGCAATGCGAGGACGCCAGCCATCGCTCCGGCATGGCGAGTGCGGTCGACAGCATCAGCGCCGGGATTCTTTCCCCGGAGGCACGCGACGGGATCGGAGCCTTCCTGGAAAAACGACCCCCGACCTGGTTCCAGTAAGGACAGCCAGACCCTGGTTCCCGATTGTTTTCCCTTCACAGGAGACAGAAATGAAGAGACGTGAGTTCATGACCACCGGTCTGGCGGCGAGTGCTGCAGCCCTGTTCCCGGCAACTGCGGCAATCGCCGATCCGGACTTCCCCGCGCGACCGCTGAAGCTGGTCGTGCCCTTCCCGCCGGGTGGCCCCACCGATATCTTCGGCCGGCGCTACGCCGAACGCCTCGGCGCGGCGCTCGGCCAGCAGGTGGTCGTGGAAAACCGGGCCGGCGCTGGCGGCACGATCGGCGCCGGATCGGTGGCCACGGCAAAGCCCGACGGCTACACGATGCTGTTCGGAACTTCGTCGACCCAGGTGACCAGCCCGCTGCTGCAGGCCAATCCGCCCTATGATCCGCTCAAGGACTTCACGATGCTGCGCGTCGGCGTGGTGCCGATGATCCTGGTGGTTCGCCCCACGCTCGAGGTGAAGGATGCCCGGGAGTTCTTCGCGCTGCTGCGCGCGAACCCCGGCAAGTTCACCTTCAGCTCGGCAGGCCCCGGCAGCATCAACCACCTCGGCGTCGAGCTATTGAAGCTGCGGGCGGGCGGACTCGACGCGCTGCACGTCCCCTACAAGGGCACCAACCCCGCCCAGTTGGCCGTGATGGCGGGCGAAGTCGATTTCCTGCTCGACACCTTCGGCACGGCACTGCAGGCGCACCACGCGGGCAAACTCCGGATTCTCGCCACCTGCGGCGAGAATCGCTCGGCCACGGCGCCCGACATCCCTACGATCGCCGAAGTCGGGCTGACCGACGCCACCGTCACGACCGTCAACGTGGTCGGGCTGCCGGCCCAGACCCCGGCCGCCATCGTCGACCGGATCGCCAGCGCCACGCGCACGGCCATGTCCGACGAAGGCATGCAGGCGGCGCTCGCGAAGATGGGGATCGAGCCGGTGACGAACGCGGACCCGGTGGAGTCGGGCCGTTTCTTCGGCAATGAGATTTCGCGCTGGGCCCCGATCGTCAAGGCCAGCGGCGTGCGAATCTGAGAGGCAATCCGCATCCGTCGGCACCTTCCCGGCGGATGCGAACCGCGAAGCTGTCCCGCAATGGCCGCAGCCAGACGGTTCGCCTGCCTGTCGAGTTCCGCTTCGAAGAAAGCGAGGTGCTGATCCGCGGCGAGCCAGCACCGATTGCATGTCACGGCGCTCGTCGGCAATCAGATGGACGATGATCTGGCTGCCGGTGATGCGGTAGATCACGCGGTACGGCTTGAAGAAGGCCTGGCGATATTCCTTGATCCCGAGTTCGACCAACTCCCTCGGATAGCTGCCGCGTTCCGGGAACTTCGACAGACTCTCTACAACGCGCATCAGCTCATTCAACACATGATTGGGGTCGGGCACGCGGTCGAACCCGGAGATGTAGTCATGAAAGGCCTCGTTTGGCACGCAGGCGTGCAACGATGTCCGCCACGGGCTTGACCCGGCCAGCTGCCACATCCTGGTTGCCGAGTGCCAGGATTAACAGAAAGGGGTTGGCGATCATGATCCGCCAACCCCTTGATTTCATTTGGTGGGCCCCCCGGGAGTCGAACCCGGCACCAACGGATTATGAGTCCGCTGCTCTAACCAAGCATGAGCTAGAGGCCCTTAAAATCATCAGTCTACGACTGAAAACTGTGTGCACGAGCAGCATATGGTCCGTGCACTTCCGGCAAAAAATGGCCCCACATGTTCAAACACCTCGGCGCTCCCCGATGACAACCGTCATGCCCGAACTGCCAGTGTGACTGCCAACTCGGCCGGATTGTCCGTGCGCCGGCTCGCCGACAACAGCTCGATGCCGAGCACTTCGCCGGCGGCATCGTAGTCGACGACGACCCCTTCGCGAATCTCGTCGCTATCGGCCACGTCGCCATCGCGAAAGCGGATGTACATCGCATCGGCCTGCGGATCGTATTCCACGCGCATGATCAGCCTCCGTACTTGTCGATCTTGCTGGTGAGCAGCGCCGTGATCACAAGGTCACCTTCGACGATCACCCGCAGAATAGCGATCGTTCATGGCCATTACCAAGCATCGGCTCCCGAAGGCCCGCGTCGCGATGATACCTGCACCCCGGGCGCGGCACGTCCCGATTCGGACCCGTCTGCAAGCGGCGTTGGCACGGTCTCCAGTATCGTTGACGCCTTCCCGCCGCGCCGGGTCATCGTCCGCCCGCTTCAGCTCTTCATGGCCCGTTCCGACCACACCCTGTTCTGGCTGGCTGCCGCCTCGTTCGCGAGCATGGCCTCGATGCGGATCTGCGACCCGATGCTGCCGGCGCTGGCCGCGGACTTCGGCATCGCCGCGGCCAGCGCTGCCGGTGTAGTCACCCTGTACACGATCGGCTACGGTTTCTCGCAGCTCGTGCACGGCCCCCTGGGCGACCATTTCGGCAAGGCCCGCTACATCGCCGGCGCCACGCTGATCGCGGCGCTCAGCTCGCTGCTGTGCGCGCTCGCGCCGGGGCTGGCCACGCTGGAGCTGGCCCGGCTTCTGACCGGTTCGATCGCTGCGGCGATCATTCCGCTGTCGATGGCCTGGATCGGCGACACGGTGCCCTATGGCGAGCGGCAGGCGACGCTGGCCAAGTTTCTGAACGGCACCATCCTCGGCCTGATCCTCGGCCAGACGATGGGCGGGATCCTGGCCGATACGCTCGGCTGGCGGGTGGCCTTCGTGCTGCTGGGGGCGATCTTCGCCGTGGCCGGCCTGAAGCTGCGGGCGGTGCTGAGGAACGGCCAGGTTTCTGCCGAGCCCGCCCTTGCCAGTCGCCCGGCTGCGGCCGGTGCGCTGAGCCGCTATGCCCAGGTTGCGCGGGTCCCATGGGCGCGCACGATCCTCGTGATCGTCATGCTCGAAGGCCTGCTCGCCTTCGGCGCCATCGCCTTCATCCCGACTTCGCTGCATGAGCGTGCGGGTCTGCCGATCTGGCTGGCCGGTACGACGATGGCCAGCTATGGCCTGGGCGGTTTTCTGTACACGCTCAGCGCGGCGCGCCTGGTGCGGCGGCTCGGCGAACAGGGGCTGGCGCTCGGCGGCGGACTGGTGCTGGCGGTCGGCTTCGGCCTGATCGCGGCCATGCCGGGGCTGGTTTCGGGGGCGCTCGCCTGCATGCTCCTGGGCCTGGGTTACCACATGCTGCACAACACGCTGCAGACCAACGCCACCCAGATGGCGCCGGCCGTGCGTGGCACTGCGGTGGCGCTGTTCGCGATGAGCCTGTTCATCGGCCAGTCGGCCGGCGTGACGCTGGCCGCCCAGGTGCTGGTGCAGTCCGGCTATCCGCTGCTGTTCGGCGCGGCTGCGGCCGGACTGGCCGCCACCGGCCTGCTGTTCGCATGGCTGCTGCGCAACCGGGCCAGCCACCCCGCTGCGCCAGGCTGACGGCGGGCCCCACCGCTCAGGCGCCGTCGCTGCCCGACCTCGTTTCCCTTCCCCGCCTCGCTTCGCCCCCCGATCCGGTTTCGTCCACCGGCCCGGCCTCACCTCCCGGCGCCGTCTGTCCAACAGGCAGCACTGCGGTCACGAGCCGCGGCATCAGGTCGCGGACACCCGGCAGGTCGATCGAGGGGTCGAGCAGCCACTGCAGGGTGGCGCCGCGCAACGCACCCAGCAGCAGCACGGCCATCGCCGTCGGATCGGTACCGGCAGCGATCTCGCCGTTCTCGATGCCAGTCCGGATGTCCGCTTCGAAGGAGGCAAGCTGGTCGCGGTTGTAGCGGGTGATCAGCTCGCGCAGTTCGGAATCCTCCATGAAACCTTCGGTCAGCATGGCCAGCAGCGCGCGCGTGGTCATCCAGTTGCCATCGGAGCGGTCGAAATAGACGGCAATCTTGCCGTACAGGGCGTCGAGCCCGGGCTGGCGCGGCGGCGCCGCGGCCAGACGCTCGGCGAAGCGGGTGCCGATGCTTGCCGCCAGCGCGCGCAGCAGGCCGGCCTTGCTGCCGAAACGCTGCGCCGGCAGCCCGCGGCTGTAGCCGGCCGCCGTGCCGACCTCGGCCAGCGTCATCCGCACCGCCCCGCGCCGGGCCACGATCTCGAGCGCGGCTTCCAGCAGGCGCTGCTCGGCAATTTCCCGGCGTTCGGCCTGGGTGCGCCGGCGGGAACGGGAACTGGATGCCATGGGGGAACTGGGTGCCATGGATTGGAGCCGTCCAGGTGAGGCGGGGTGTCTGCGCGAACGCCCGCACAAACGTCTGCACGAACATCTGTCCGCCCCGGGAGCAAGCAAGCTAGCACTTTATTTGTTGCGCGACAAACAAATTGGCACGACAATCACACGGTTCCGCCTGGCTGCGCCGCGCGCCTTCCGGTCGGTATTCGAGTGCTCATCCAGCGAGGACCTCCCATCGATGCAGGTACTGAACATCAACCCCGGCGAGCTGCCGGCCGGATGCGAGGCGCTGCGCGCCGAGGTCCGCCAGTTCATCGACGAGAACCTGGCCGGCTTTCCCGCCGCCGCCCGCGCCCACAGCTGGTCGGGCTGCGACGCCGGGTTCAGCCGCAAGCTGGCTGCCCGGGGCTGGCTGGGCATGACCTGGCCCAGGCAGTTCGGCGGCCATGAGCGCAGTCCGCTCGAGCGCTACGTGGTCCTCGAGGAGCTGCTGGCGGCCGGCGCACCGGTCGGCGCCCACTGGATCGCCGAACGTCAGAGCGGCCCGTTGCTGATGCGCTTCGCGCCCGACACGCTGGCCCCGCGGGTCGTGCCCCGGATCGCCCGCGGCGAAGCCTTCTTCTGCATCGGGATGAGCGAACCCGATTCGGGCTCGGACCTGGCTTCGATCCGCAGCAAGGCCGTGCGTACCGACCGGGGCTGGCGGCTCGACGGCCGCAAGGTCTGGACCTCGGGCGCCCACTACGCCCACTACATGATCGCGCTGGTGCGCACCGGCGAGCGCTCGGAGAACCGCCACGCCGGCATGTCGCAGTTCCTGGTCGACATGAAGACGCCGGGCCTGGACATCCGGCCCATCATCAACCAGATCGGCGAACACGACTTCAACGAGGTCACCTTCGACGACGTGCTGCTGCCCCACGAGAACCTGATCGGCAACGAAGGCGACGGCTGGCAGCAGGTGGTCACCGAGCTGTCGTTCGAACGCAGCGGCCCCGAGCGTTACCTGAGCAGCACCCAGCTGCTGCTCGAGATGCTCGACGCCGCTGACCCGGACGACCGCCACCATGCAGTGACCCTGGGCCGGGTGGCCGCCCAGTACGCGACGCTGCGCCAGATGTCGCTCGGCGTCTCGGCAATGCTGGCTCATGGCGAGAATCCGTCGCTGGCGGCCTCCGCGGTCAAGGACCAGGGGGCACTGGTCGAGCAGGCGATGCCGGACATCGCGCACGAGCTGTTCGGCGGCCGGATCGACCCCGACTCGACGCTGGCCCAGGCGATGGACTATCTGACGCTGGCCGTCCCCTCGTTCTCGCTGCGCGGCGGCACGCGCGAGATCCTGCGCGGCATTCTGGCGAAAGGACTGGGCCTGAGATGAACGACACGATGATCGAGCACAGCACGGCCCGCCTGTTCGGCGACAAGGTCGACAAGGCCCTGCTGGAACGCTTTGAAACCGGCCTGTTCCCCGCCGAGCTGTGGCAGCTCGCCGTCGACAGCGGCTTCGACATGGCGCTGGCCAGCGAAGCTGCCGGCGGCATCGGTGAAACCTGGACCGGCGCCTGGCCGGTGATGCGCGGCATCGGCTACTGGCAGGTGCCGCTGCCGCTGGCCGAAACCATGATCGCCACGATGCTGCTGTCGTTGGCCGGAATCGAACGCCCCGACGGCCCGATCACCCTGATCGAGCAGGGCCTTGCCAACACGCTGCGGGCGAGCGGCGACGGCGCGGGTCTGAAGCTCGGCGGCACCGTCCACCATGTTCCCTGGGCCCGCCACTGCCCGGCCGCGCTGGTCTCGATCGCAGGCACCGGCCTCGCGCTGGTCGACCTGCACGCCCCGGGCGTCTCGATCACCGAGCGGCTCGACAAGGCGCGCACGCCGTCCGACACGGTCAGCTTCGACGGCACCGGGGTACTGGCCTGCGCCCCGAACCCGATGGTCGGGCTCACGCATCCGGTCTTCACGCTGGGCGCGCTCGCGCGCAGCATGATGATGGTCGGTGCGCTCGAATGGCTGCTCGAGCAGTCGGTCCAGTACGCCGGCGACCGGGTGCAGTTCGGCAAGCCGATCGGCAGGAACCAGGCGATCCAGCAGCAGCTCGCACTGATGGCCGGCGATGTCGCATCGGCACGGCTGGCCAGCCTGATCGCTGCCCGCGACGCACCGTCGTCGACAAGCTCCGACTGCCGCTCGACGGTGTTCAGCACCGCGGTTGCCAAGATCCGCAGCGGCGAAGCGGCCACCCGCGGCACCTCGATCGCGCACCAGACCCACGGCGCCATCGGCTTCACCTATGAACACCGGCTGAACTTCGCCACCCGCAGGCTGTGGAGCTGGCGCGAAGACTTCGGCGCCGATTCATGGTGGGCCGAGCGGCTCGGCCGCGCCGCGATCATCGGCGGTTCGGCGGGCTTCTGGCCCGGCGTGACCGAGCGTCGTTTCACGACACCCATCGAAACCACCTGAAGCCGCCCTGCCGGGCAACTTCAGCGACAGCCAGGAAACCGATGATGAGCGATCACGCAATCCCGCCGTATGTCGGCGTCAGCTTCGACGGTCATGTCGCGATCGTGGAGATCCAGCGACCGCCGCACAACTTCTTCGACATCCCGATGGTCGACAGCCTGGCAACCGCGTTCGAAACCCTCGAACAGGATCCGCGCTGCCGGGCGATCGTCCTGTGCGCGCAAGGCACGGCCTTCTGCGCCGGGGCCAACTTCAGCAACCGCGACGCCACGCCCGAGCAGCGCAGTCCGCGCGGCCTGAACCCGATCTACTCGGAAGCACTGCGCCTGTTCGCCTGCACCAAGCCGGTGATCGGCGCGATTCACGGCCCGGCAATCGGCGGCGGCCTCGGTCTGGCCCTGGTACCCGACTTCCGGATCACCTGCGCCGAGGCGCGCTTCTCGGCGAACTTCAACCGGCTCGGCTTTCACCCCGGTTTCGGGCTCTCGTACACGCTGCCCCGGCTGGTCGGCAGCCAGCAGGCCGCGCTGCTCTTCTACACGGGCAGGCGGATCGGCGGCGAGGAGGCTGTGCGGATCGGCCTGGCCGACAGCCTGGTGGCACAGGACCAGGTGCGCGAGGCGGCGCTCGCGCTGGCCAGCGAGATCGCCGTCTCGTCACCGCTGGCCGTGCAGTCGACCCGCGCCACGCTGCGCGCCGGCATGGTCGACCAGATCCGCCTGGCCGTCGCGCGCGAAAGCACGGAACAGAACTGGCAGTTCAGGACCGAAGACTTCAAGGAGGGCGTGAAGGCCATGGCCGAGCGCCGCCCGCCCGATTTCACCGGTCGCTGAGCTGCCGGCTCTGCCGGGGCTGAACGGCCGGCGTTTGAACGACCGGGGTTGAACTACTGGGGTTGAACTACTGGGGTTGGATCCCGGCAGCCTTGATGTAGCGTGCCCACTTGTCGAGCTCGCCGGCCATGAAGCGCTCGGTGGCCGCGACGTCATACGGGCGAAGCGTATAACCGAGCTTCTCCAGCTGGGCCTTGTACTCCGGGTCGCTCGCCGCCTCGACCAGCGCGGCATTGAGCTTCTCGATGATCGGCATCGGGGTGCCGGCCGGCGCCGCCAGCCCCAGCGACGAGATGACCTCGTAGCCGGGATAGACCTCGGTCAGTGCGGGCAGATCCGGCCAGTCGGGCGAGCGCTCCGCAGCCGTCACGGCGATCGGAACCAGCCTGCCCGAGGCGATCTGGCCGGCCGCCGCGACATAGTCGGCAAACAGCATGTGGATGTGCCCGCCCAGCACGTCGGTGAAGGCGTTGCCGATCGTCTTGTAGCTGACGTCCTTCAGCGGCAGATCGCCGCTGGCCTTCAGCAGCAGCACCGCGATCTGGGTCGAGGTGTTGTGGTGCCCGATCACCACCTGGTCGGGGTGGGCCTTGGTGTAGCTGATCAGCTCGGGCAGGGTCTTGAACGGGCTGTTCGCCGGCACCAGGGCGGTCAGCCCGAAAACACCGAACATGCCGACATGCCGGAAGTCGCGCATCGGGTCGTAGCTCAGCTTCTTGTACAGCGAGGCATTGGCCGCATGCGTCATGTTCGAGGCCATCGTCAGCGTATAGCCATCGGGCGCTGCCGCCTTCGCATGCTGGGTGCCGATGATGCCGTTGGCGCCCGGCTTGTTGTCGATCACCGCCGCCTGTCCGAAACGCTTCTCGAAGTAGCGGGCAAAGGTGCGCGCCGTGATGTCGCCCGAGCCGCCGGGACCCCAGGGAACGACGATGGTGACCGGCCGGTTCGGATAGTCGGCCTGGGCCGCTGCGGGCAGCGCGCCGATCGTCAGCAGGGTGCCGACCGCCACCACAGACGCGGTCAGCAGGCGCCGCCCGGCCGAGACAGGCCCCCGGGCATTCTTCGAAAGCCGTATGCTCATCTGATGTCTCCTTGGATTGGAATCGAAACGGAGGGCCCGCGGGCCCTCCGGGGGGCCTGCTCACCCTCGGGCAGGCGGCCCGGAAGGTGAGCCCGGCCCCGACGACGGGCCTGTCTTCGCGACCCCGGCCACCGCAAAGTGCCGGGCAGGAATCTCGTTGAGCATGATGCGCACCGATTCACGCGGCGCGCCGACGGTGCGATGGATGGCCTCGGTGACCTCGCGGTACATGGCCTCGATCTGCTCGTTGCTGCGACCTTCGATGATCGTGATGTTGACGATCGGCATGCTGGGCTCCGTGAAAGCCTGTCGGGCCTTCGAATGGCCGTCTGGTTCCGGCAATCTACAGTAGGATCGTGTCGATTGGAACATCCGCACGGGAGGCGGGGCGCCATGGATCTGGAAATTTCCGGCCGCAAGGCCCTTGTGTGCGCCGCCAGCAAGGGGCTGGGCTTCGCCTGCGCCATGGCGCTCGCCCGCGACGGCGTCGAGCTGACGATCGTGGCCCGCGGCCGCGAAGCCCTCGAACAGGCCGCCGAGACGATCCGCAGCCAGACGGGCGCACGGGTCACCGCGATCGCCGCCGACATCACCCGCGTTGACGGCCGGCGCGTCGTGCTGGACGCCTGCCCGCGCCCCGACATCCTGGTCAACAATGCCGGCGGACCGCCAGCCGGAGACTTCCGGCAGTGGACCGAAGAGGACTGGAACCGCGCGCTGAACGCCAACATGCTCAGCCCGATCGAGATGATCAAGGCCACGATCGACCCGATGATCGAGCAGGGCTTCGGCCGGATCGTCAACATCACGTCGGCCGCAGTCAAGTCGCCGGTGGCGATGCTGGGCCTGTCCAATGGCGCCCGCGCCGGCCTCACCGGCTTCGTCGCCGGCCTGGCGCGGCAGCTTGCCCAGCACAATGTGACGATCAACAATCTGCTGCCCGGCAAGTTCGCCACCGACAGGCTGCGCACCAACATGGCGGCGCGAGCCCAGACCTCGGGCCGAAGCTTCGACGACGAATGGCAGATGCACGCTGCGGCCAACCCGAGCCGGCGCTACGGCGATCCCGAAGAGTTCGGCCGGGCCTGCGCCTTCCTGTGCAGCGCCCGGGCCGGTTTCATCGTCGGCCAGAACCTGCTGATCGACGGCGGCGAATACCCGGGCACGCTCTGACTACAGGTTCACCTGAAGCGCAGATACAGGTTGTTCGCCACCAGCGCGCCGACGACGAGCGCCGCTCCGACCACCTCCGAGACTTCGAAGCGCGCCCCCTGCAGGGCCTGGAAAGTGAAGGTGACGACCGGCATCAGGTTGAGCAGCAGCATCGCATTGACGGCGCCGATCCGGCGCGCACCGAAGTTCCACAGGAACATCGACAGCACGACCCCGACCAGCGACACGTAGGCCAGCCGCCAGACCTCGGACGGCAGGTTGGCCGGATCCATGTAGGTCACGCCGATCAGCCAGGCGAGCGCCCAGACCAGCACCACCAGCACGGTCGATGCGCCGCTGGTCAGCGCCGACACGCGCAGGGTCGACCAGCCGTACAGCCGTGTCGTGATCAGCACGTACGACACCCAGGCAACCGCCGCGCCGAAGGTCAGCAGGTTGCCGAGGGCTTCACCGCTCACTGCCGGCGAGGGGTTCAGCAGCGCCTCGCCGCCACGGGTCACGGTAATGGCCACGCCGGTGAAGGCCAGCACCAGGCAGCCCAGCGTGAAGACCGGCGGGCGCCGTTTCCAGATCATCCAGTCGGCGATTGCCGTCATCGCCGGCTGCAGGGCCAGGATCAGCACGGCGATCTCGGGGCGCGTGCGTGCCAGCCCCGTGATCATCAGCAGCGCCGACCCCCCCATCGCGATGCCGGCGACGACGACCAGCCCCAGTTCGCGCCCGCGCAGTGCGAAGCTGCGCAGGCCTTCCGCCCACAGCAGCATCGGCGCGAAGCACAGGAAGGCCACGCCGTAGCGCACGAGACTGATCGAGTAGCCGTCGAGCACCGGGAAGATGCCCTTGGCGATCGGCAACTGCAGACCCCAGACGACGACCGCGAACAGGGCCGCGCCGATGCTGCGCCCGGCTCCCGACGGCCCACTGGCGGCGCCGGGTCCGCTCACGGTTCGATGAGCAGCTGAAGAATCGATTTCGCCACGAAACCGAGGATGCCGAATGCGAGCACGAAGAACAGGATGAAGGTTCCGAAACGCCCGGCCTGCGAGTCGCGGGCGAGCTTCCAGATGACGAACAGCATGAACAGGATGAAACCGCCGACCCCGAAGGTCATGCCGAAGCCGGCGATCTGTTCCTCGGTGTAGCCGAACATCTCAGCGCCTCCGGATGCCGGGCCCGATCCGCAGGGGATCGGGGCGCCCGGCCCTGCCCGGTCTTACTGCCCCTCCAGGAAGCTCTTGAGCTTGTCGGCGCGGCTCGGATGGCGCAGCTTGCGCAGCGCCTTGGCCTCGATCTGGCGGATCCGCTCGCGGGTGACGTCGAACTGCTTGCCGACTTCCTCGAGCGTGTGATCGGTGCTCATCTCGATACCGAAACGCATCCGCAGCACCTTGGCCTCGCGCGGCGTCAGCGAATCGAGCACCTCCTTGACGACGTCGCGCATCGAGCCATGCAACGCGGCATCGGACGGTGCCAGCGTGGCGGTGTCCTCGATGAAGTCGCCCAGGTGCGAGTCGTCGTCGTCGCCGATCGGCGTCTCCATCGAGATCGGTTCCTTGGCGATCTTCAGGATCTTGCGGATCTTGTCCTCGGGCATCTCCATCCGCGCGGCCAGCGTGGCGGGATCCGGCTCCTGGCCGGTTTCCTGCAGGATCTGGCGGCTGATCCGGTTCATCTTGTTGATCGTCTCGATCATGTGGACCGGAATGCGGATCGTGCGCGCCTGGTCGGCGATCGACCGGGTGATCGCCTGGCGGATCCACCAGGTGGCATAGGTGGAGAACTTGTAGCCGCGCCGGTACTCGAACTTGTCGACGGCCTTCATCAGGCCGATGTTGCCTTCCTGGATCAGGTCGAGGAACTGCAGGCCGCGGTTCGTGTACTTCTTGGCGATCGAGATCACCAGGCGCAGGTTGGCCTCGGTCATCTCGCGCTTGGCGCGCCGTGCCCGGGTCTCGCCGGCCGACATCTGCCGGTTGATCTCCTTGATGTCGCGCAGCGGCAGCACCACACGGGCCTGCAGATCGATCAGCTTCTGCTGCAGGTCCTGGATCGCCGGCAGGCTGCGCTGCAGGACCTCCACATACGGCGGCTTGCCGGCAATGATCTGCTCGGCCCACTGCAGGTTGGTCTCGTTGCCCGGGAAGCGCTCGATGAACTGCTCGCGCGGCATGCCGACGCGGTTCACGCAGATGTCGGCGATCGCGCGCTCGAAGGTGCGGATCTCGTCGACCTGACTGCGCAGCGTGTCGCACAGCTTCTCGACCATCTTGGCCGTGAAGCGGATGCTCATCAGCTGATCCTGGATCGCGCCCTGCGCCTTCAGGTAGACCTTGCTCTGGTAGCCGTCCTTCTCGTAGGCCACCCGCATCTTGTCGAACCACTGCGCGATGTCGTCGAACTTCTCCAGCGAGGCGCGCTTCAGTTCCTCGAGCCGGGCCGTGCCTGCGGCAGCGGCTGCGTCCTCGTCGTCATCATCATCGGCCGCCGCAGCAGCGGCGCTGGCCGGACGCGGGATCTCGTCCTCCTCGGCATCCGGGTCGATCAGGCCGTCGACGACTTCGTCGATGCGCATCGAACCCGCCGAAATTTTCTCGGCGTGCGCAAGCACCTCGGCGATCGTGGTCGGACAGGCCGAAATCGCATGGACCATGTCCTTGAGGCCTTCCTCGATGCGCTTGGCGATCTCGATCTCGCCCTCGCGGGTGAGCAGCTCGACCGAGCCCATCTCGCGCATGTACATGCGCACCGGATCGGTCGTGCGGCCGAACTCGGAATCGACTGTCGACAGCGCGGCCTCGGCTTCCTCCTCGGCGTCGTCGTCGTTCGCCACCACCGGGGTCTGCTCGCCGATCAGCAGCGATTCGGCGTCGGGCGCCTGCTCGTAGACGCGGATGCCCATGTCGCTGAACGTGCCGACGATCGAATCGATCGACTCGGCATCGACCAGATCCTCGGGCAACTGGTCGTTGATCTCGGCATAGGTCAGATAGCCACGCTCCTTGCCCTGGCGGATCAGCAGCTTGAGCTTGTTGCGGGTCGCCTCGCGCTGCTCTTCGGTGATGCCCTGACGGCCACCGAATTCCTTGAGCAGCTGCTTCTCCCGGGTGCGTGCGCCCCGGCGCGATTTCGGCGCCGGCGCCGCAACCACCTCGTCGGGGATCGCCTCGGCCTCGCTGTCATCGACATCGACGTCGTCATCGAAGCTGGCCGTCGCATCGTCATCGGCCAGCAGATCGTCGTCGAGATCCTCGCTGGCGTTCCGGCCCTTGGCCTTGGCGGCAGCGCCCTTCCTGGCGCCGCGGGTCGCTGTCGCGCGCGCCGGCCGGGCGGCCGTGCCGCCCCCATCCGCCTTGGCGGCCTTGGCGGCCTTGCTGCCGGCCCGGCTGGCCTTGGCCGCAGTCCCGGCGGCGGCCTTCGTGGCCTTCGTACCCGACGCGGCCGATGCCGCGGCGGCCGACGCCGCCTTGGCTGCGGTCGTGCCCGCCTTGCTTGCGCTTGCCGACCTGGCCGCAGCCCTGGTCGCGGTGGCCGTCTTCGTTCCGGCAGCCGCTTTCGTTGCTGCGGCCGTCTTCGTTGCGCTGGCCGTCTTCGTTGCCGCCTTCGTCGTGGTGGCCGCCGTCGTTGCTGCTTTGGTCGCAGCGACCGCCTTGGTGCCGGTGGCTGCTTTCGTCGCGGCCGCGGTTTTCGTCACCCCGGCCGCCTTCGCCCCGGCGCTCGCCTTCGCTGCGGCCGCCGTTTTCGTTGCGGTGGCAGTCTTCGCCACGGCAACCGCCTTGGCTGCGGCCGCAGCCTTGGTCGCGGTCGCCGCCTGCGCCGCCTTGGCAGGGGCCTTCGCGGTGTCGACGGCCCTGGTCGCCGGCGCCTTCGCCGCGGCAACCGCCGAAGGCGTGACCTTGGCCGTGCTCCGGGCGGCAGTTCGCGCGGTGGCGGCCTTGGCCGGCACCTTCGTTTCGATGCTGGACGCCGCGGTCTTGCCCGCGGCCTTGCTGCTGTTGGCGGAAGTTCTGGTCGTCACTGAATGATTCGCCTTGGACGTATGCGCACCGGATCACACTGCATTTCCGGGGCTTCATGAAGAGACGGTGCAGGCCTGGGTTCGTCGCCCGCGGCACGGCCTCCTTTCGATAACGCCGGACCGCCCGTGCAACCCCCCGGGGAGACCCGGGATGCTCCCTGTCGAGCCGATCGGCTTCCGGCAAGGTAACTGCGCATTATATCAATCGCGCGCCCGCATGGCCATCAGCGCCTGATAACGCCGACGATCCTCGTCGTTGCGAATGCCGGCGCGGGCAAGCGCGTCGATCTGCTGGCGAAGATGCCGGTCGCGCAGCTGGGCCAGCGCCGCCGACAACTCGGCGGCGGCTTCGGCTGCCGACAGGTCGGCCAGCGCGGCCGCGTCGAGCGCCAGCGCCCGTTCGAACGCCTGCCTGGCCGCCGGATCGGCGTCGCGCAGCCGCTCGACGACG
This sequence comes from Burkholderiaceae bacterium, assembly GCA_041678445.1. GTDB lineage: Bacteria > Pseudomonadota > Gammaproteobacteria > Burkholderiales > Burkholderiaceae_E > Zeimonas. The sequence continues at coordinate 17,387 of JBAYOD010000021.1, forward strand.
TTGCCGACCGAACTGCCGGGCGGCAGCCCGGCAACGATGGCAATCCACTGCTGCAGTTCCGCGGACAGCCATTCGCCCTGCTCGACCGTGGCAGCCAGCCCCGGGTGCAGCGCCAGCAACAGCCGCAACCGCGACTCGAGGTCGGGCCGGACCACCGCCGCCCGCCGCGGCGGGCGATCACGCCAGCCCTGGCTGCCTGCGCTGCGCTCCGGCAACGGGCCCTCGCGCCGCTCCGACGCCGGGCCGGCACGCCGCCCCGAACCGCTGGTCGCCGTGACCAGATAACGCTCGACCTCATCGGTCGACAGCCGCACCAGCTCGGCCACCCGATGGACGAGTTGCAGCCGCAGGGCCGGCGCTGCCAGCGCCTCCAGCAGCGGCGCCGCCTCGGCGAGCAGTCGCGCCCGGTCTTCCGGCGTGCTCAGCCCGGATCGCTCGGCCAGCTCGCGCACCAGCAGCTCCGACAGCGGCAAGGCCGTGGCCAGGGCTTCGCGAAAACCCTCGGCGCCCTGCGCCCGGACGAAGCTGTCCGGGTCGTGGGCGTCCGGCAGGAACAGGAAATCGATCCGCTTGGCGTCCACCGCCTGCGGCAGGCTGGCTTCGAGCGCACGCCAGGCGGCCTTGCGGCCGGCCGCATCACCGTCGAAGGCGAACACCACCCGGTCGGCCAGCCGCAGCAGCTTGCGCACATGATCGGGCGTCGTCGCGGTACCGAGGGTCGCCACGGCATTGCCGACCCCGTGGCAGGCCAGCATCACCACGTCCATGTAGCCCTCGACGACCAGCACGCAATCCTCGCGACGGATCGCATCACGGGCCTCGAACAGGCCGTACAGCTCGCGGCCCTTGGAGAACACCGGTGTCTCCGGGGAATTCAGGTACTTGGGCTCGCCGCGCCCCAGGATGCGGCCGCCGAAACCGATGGTCTGGCCACGCGGGTTGCGGATCGGGAACATGATCCGGTCGCGGAAGCGATCGTAGCGACGCTTGCGCCCGTCCTGCGGCTCGGCCTCGATGACGAGCCCCGCCTCGACCAGCGTCGGGTCGTCGTAGTCCGGCATCGCGGCTTCCAGGCCGCGCCACTGGTCGGGCGCATAGCCGATGCCGTAGCGGGCGGCCACCGCCCCGTTGAGCCCGCGCCCCTTCAGGTAGTCGATCGCCTGCGGGGTGTCGCGCAGGCGCTGGCGGTAGGACTGCCCGGCGCGTTCGAGCAGCGCCAGCAGACCGGGCGCGCGCCGGTCGGGCCCGGCCCCGCCCCGCCCGTCCGGGCCTGCTTCGTGCGGCACCTCGAGTCCGAGCGAGCGGGCCAGTTCGGTGACGGCGTCGACGTAGCCGAGCCCGGCGTGCTCCATCAGGAAGCCGATGGCCGAGCCATGCGCACCGCAACCGAAGCAGTGATAGAACTGCTTGGTCGGGCTGACCGTGAACGACGGCGATTTTTCAGCGTGGAACGGACACAGTCCCAGATAGTTCGCGCCCGCTTTCCTGAGCCGGACATGCCGGCCCACGACATCGACGACGTCGACGCGCGCAAGGAGATCCTGGATGAAACCCTGCGGAATCATCCCGGCCCCCGGGCCTTGCGCTCAGCGCCCGCTCAGCCGGGCACGTACGCCGGCCGACACGGCGGACAGGTCGGCACGGCCAGCCAGCCGCTGCTTGAGCAGCCCCATCACCTTGCCCATGTCCTGTGGACCCGCGGCACCGAGGGTCGTGATCGCCGCCTCGATCTCGGCAGCGATCTCGGCCTCGTCGGCCTGGGCCGGCAGATAGGCTGACAGCACCTCGATTTCGGCGCGCTCGCGATCGGCGAGATCCTGGCGACCCGCCAGCGTGTACTGCTCGATCGAATCACGCCGCTGCTTGCAGAGCTTGTCGACCACCGTAACGACCTGGGCGTCGTCGAGTTCGATGCGCTCGTCGACTTCCTTCTGCTGGATCGCCGCAAGCAGCATCCGGATCGCGGACAGGCGCTCCGATTCACGCGCGCGCATCGCCGCCTTCATGTCCGAGCTGATACGGTTCTTCAGGTTCATCCTGGTCGCTCTCCTGAAATGGAAACGCAAAGACCCGCCACGGATACCGATCCGCAGCGGGTCATCCAGATTGCCAGCCAGGCCCGACCCGCCGGGTCCGGCCATCAGGGGACGGCGTCCTCAGTACAGCTTCTTCGGCAACATCTGGCTGCGAATGCGCTTGAAGTGGCGCTTGACGGCCGCCGCCTTCTTGCGCTTGCGCTCGGCGGTCGGCTTCTCGTAGAACTCGCGCGCACGAAGCTCGGTAACGATCCCGGCTTTCTCGATGGTGCGCTTGAATCGACGAAGCGCAACGTCGAACGGCTCGTTCTCCTTGACGCGGACAGTCGGCATTTAACTCTCACCCCCTTTTCGTGGAACCGATGATTCTAGCATGGCACGGGCCAGCGAGCAAAGCACCAGGCGATCCCAGGCTTGCCAGGCACCCGCCCGACTGCCTGACGCCTGAGCGACGCCGTTCGGCAGCCGACGCCTCGCCGCTGCCCAGCCCGCCCGCGCAACGCGGCATAATTCCGGGATGATAGAGATGCTGTCCACTCTCGACATCCGGACCATCCTGTTCGTCTCGGGCATCACCAGTCTGCTCAGCGCCGCTTATCTGTTGTGTGCGCGACCGCAGGCCGGTCCGCTGCGTGACGCCTTCACCCTGTTCGCCGTCGCCGTCGCGATGATGGCCACGGGCTTTTTCCTGACCGGCCTGACCGGGACCGTGGCGCAATCATCGGCCACGCGACTGGTCTCGAACCTGCTGGTTGCCGGCTCGACCGTCGCGATCTGGCAGGGCGGGCGGCGAATCGCCGGACACCCGGTCCAGCTGCTGGCACTGGCCGGCTGTCTGGTCCTGCTCGCCGGGCTGCTGCTGCCACTGAGTCTGGACGCCGCGATGCGGCCCTGGCGCCATCTGCTCGGCACGTTCTGGTCGCTCGGTTTCCTGCTGGCGACGCTGCGCGACCTGTACCGGGCCCCCCATCCGGACGACCCGATGGCCCAGCGCCTGGCCATGGGCACGATCGCCGCCTTCTCGCTGCTGCTGACCGCCCGGATCCCGGTCCTGGTGCTGGAAGGACTGCTGCCGGGCAGCGCCGCCGCCCAGCCGGGCGCCGCCGCCGCGGCATTCACCCTGATCTTCGCAGCCGTACCGCTGGCCCTGACCATCGCGGTGCTGGCCATCGCCAACGCCAGGCTGACTGCCGAACTGGCCCTGCTGGCCGGCACCGACGATCTGACCGGCCTCGTTTCGCGCAGGCTGCTGTACGAACTGGGCGAGGACATGCTCGCCGCACTGCCCCCCGATGGCTGCCTGGCCGTGCTGATGATCGACCTCGATGATTTCAAACGGGTCAACGATGCCCACGGCCACGCAGTCGGTGACCAGGTGCTGCGCCACGTCGCGCGACTGCTGCGCGATACGCTGCGCGAGGACTCGCTGATCGTGCGTTACGGCGGCGACGAGTTCTGCGCCCTCGTGCCGGTGAGCAGCGAGGCCGGCGCCTTCGTCGTCGGTGAACGCCTGCGCAAGGCCCTGGCCGATGCGCCCTGCACCCGGACCGATCCGCCGGTCTCGGTGACGGCCAGCATCGGGGTGACCGTCCATCGGCATGACAGCTCGTTGCGCGAGCGGCTGGCCGAGGCCGACCGCCATGCCTACTCGGCCAAGACCAGCGGCCGCAACATGGTCGTGGGCGGCAAGTCAGCCCAGTGAGGACCCCGCCCGGCGCACCATGGCCTGGGCAGCGAGGAAGGCTGAGGCCCAGGCCCACTGGAAGTTGTAGCCGCCGAGCCAGCCGGTAACGTCGACCACCTCGCCAATGAAATAAAGGCCGGGCGCACGCCTGGATTCCAGCGTGCGCGGATCGAGCGTCTCAGTGGCCACGCCGCCGGCCATCACCTCGGCCTTGCGGAATCCCTCGGTGCCGCTGGGCTGGACCTGCCAGTCACGCAAGGCCGCCGCCAGTCCGGTCAGGTCGCGATCGGCCAGTTCGGCCAGCCGCCGGCCGGCCAGCGGCGCAAAGCGCTCGTCGGCCAGCCAGCGCGTGGCCAGCCGTTTCGGGATCAGGCCGGCCAGCGCACCGGCCAGTTGCTGCCGGCTGCTGCGCTTGGCCGCGAGCAGGCGCGCAGCAAGGTCATCATCCGGCAGCAGGTCGATCGCCAGGGGCTCGCCGGGTTTCCAGAACGTCGAGATCTGCAGGATCGCCGGCCCGGACAGGCCCCGGTGGGTGAACAGCAGGTCTTCGTGGAAGGCCGGCGCCGACGACGACCGGGGCGCCCGGACCACGACCGGCATGGCCATGCCGGCCAGTTCGCTCCAGGGCCAGCTGCCCGCTGCGCCGAAGACCAGCGGCACCAGGGCCGGGCGCGGCTCGACGATCCGCATTCCGAAGCGCCGTGCGATCCGCAACCCGAAGTCGGTCGCACCGGCCTTCGGAATCGCCATGCCGCCGGTGGCGATCACCACCCTCGGAGCGTGCAACTCGCCCGTCTCGGGCGAAGCGACGACGAAGCCGGCCCCCGCACCGGCGTCCGTACCGGCGCCCGCGCCAGGGGCCGGCTCGACGCTGGCGACCCGGACCGGGCGCAGCCAGCGCACGCCGGCCGCATCGCAGTCGTCGCGCAGCATCGCGATGATTTCCTCGGCGCTCTGGTCACAGAACAGCTGCCCGCGATGCTTCTCGTGCCAGCCGATGCCGCGCGCACTGACCCGCTCGATGAAGCGCCGCGGCGGGAAGGCCCGCAGCGCGTTGCGGGCGAAGGCCGGGTCCTCGCCGACGAAACGTTCGGGGCGATCGGCTTCGAGGTTGGTGAAGTTGCAGCGCCCGCCGCCCGAGATCCGGATCTTCTCGGCCAGCCTTGGCCAGTGATCGAGCAGCGCGACACGCAGCCCGCCACGACCGGCCTGGGCGGCACAGAACATGCCCGCAGCGCCGGCGCCGATCACGATCGCATCGAAATGCCGGGCCATGGCGCGCGATTATCGCAGCCGCGGGCCGGCCCGGTCATGAGAAGATCGCCTGATGATCGTCCTCGGCATCGAAACTTCCTGCGACGAGACCGGCATCGCCCTGTATTGCAGCGAACGCGGCTTGCTCGCCCAGGCCTTGCATTCCCAGATCGCCATGCACCAGCGCTACGGCGGCGTGGTGCCCGAACTGGCCTCGCGTGACCACATCCGGCGGGTGCTGCCGCTGACCCGCCAGGTGCTGGCCGAAGCCTGCCTGGCACCGACCGACCTCGACGCCGTCGCCTATACGGCCGGTCCCGGTCTGGCCGGTGCGCTGCTGGTCGGCGCCGGAGTCGGTGCGTCGCTGGCCTGGGCGCTGGGCATCCCGGCGCTGCCCATCCACCACCTGGAAGGCCATC
>JBAYOD010000022.1:0-22765 GCA_041678445.1 Burkholderiaceae bacterium
ATTCTCGCGGCGTCCTGTCTGAGCGCAGCGAGCGACGCGCAAGCGGCGGGAGCGCAGCGAGTTACGCCGCGCAGCCAGGAACCCGAGCACCGAGGGCAGCCCCGCGCAGCGGGGCCAAGCACCGGCGCCGGCCAGGCCAAGCCCCCCGCACCTTGGCCCGCCCCAGGCGCTCGTTACGCTCAGGCAATCGTATCGGCCCGACGCAACCGACGTCCGGACTGACGGGCGTCAAATTACCGACCGGATTTCCGGAGTCCAATGCAGGGGTGAACCTGAATCCAGTCCTCGATGCCGTCGCGCGCCTGCTCGACGCGGCTCCGGGTGCTCCCGGGGGCGTGCCGGTGACCGAACTCGCCGAAACCCTGGCGGACGAGCCCCGCCTGCGGATCGCGACGCGGCTGGCACTGGTCGACCTTGCCGCGCGCTGCGCGCAGTCCGATCCGCACAGTCTCGAAGACACCTACCCGTGCACGCTGTGCCCGCCGATGATCGCGCGCCGGCTGGCCAGGCTGTCGGGTGCCAGCGAAGAAAATGCGCTGGCCGGCCTGGCCGAACTCGCTCCGCAGCTGCGCGACCTGGCCGCATCGCTGCGCCAGGATCACCAGGCGCTGGCGATCCTGCCGCAGGCGCTGCTCGAACTGCTGCAGACCCGGCTGCACTGATCGGCCTCGACCGCCACTGGCAGTCCCGCGTTCCGGACTCCGCCCGCCGTTCAGGGCGCCAGCCGTTCCCGGATCCAGCCGGCGCCGTCGCTCCGGCGATAGACGAGCCGGTCGTGCAAGCGCGACGGGCGGCCCTGCCAGAACTCCCAGCGATCCGGCGCCAGCCGGTAGCCGCCCCAGTGCGGCGGGCGCGGCGGATGGGTGCCGAACTTCAGGCCGAACGCCGCGGCCCGCTTGACCAGTACCGTACGCGAGGCGATCGGCCGGCTCTGTTCGGACGCCCAGGCACCGATCCGCGAAGCCAGCGGGCGCGATGCGAAATACTCGTCGGCGTCGGCATCGGCCACCTTGTCGACCCGGCCCTCGATGCGTACGACCCGCTCCAGCTCCACCCAGTGGAACTGCAGCGCGGCAAACGGATTGCCGGCCAGCTCGTGCCCCTTGCGGCTGTCGAAGTTCGTGTACCAGACGATGCCGCGCTCGTCGACGTCCTTGATCAGCACGATCCGGGTCGACGGCCGGCCATCGGCGCCCACGGTGGCCAGGGTCATGGCATTCGGCTCGGGCACCCCGGCATCGAGCGCCTCGGCCAGCCAGGCCTGGAACTGGCGCAGCGGATCGGCGTCGGCGCGCGCCTCGTCGAGTTCACTGCGCTCGTAATTCTTGCGAAGATCGGAGATCGGCTTCATAAGCTGCCAGTGTAGCCTTCCCCCGAACCGTCTTCCCCCGAACCCCGACTCCGGAGCCATTGCCCCATGAAGAAGATCCTCGTCAGTCTGCTCGTCGCAGGCGCCAGCGCTCTGCTGCTGCCGCCAACCCTCGCCCAGAGCAGTGCCTCGGGGGCCGGCAAGTCAGGCATGCAGACGCCGGCCAGCGCAAAGCTGGACATCAACAGCGCCAGCGCGACGGAACTGGAGGGGCTCAAGGGCATCGGCCCGGCCCGCTCGGCTGCGATCATCGACGGCCGCCCCTATCGCGGCAAGGACGAACTGGTCAAGCGCCGGATCATCCCGCAGTCGGTCTACGACGAGATCAGCGACCAGATCATCGCCCGGCAGAAATGAGCCGCCGAACGGGCGGGGGCCGGCCGGGCGCCGGCAATCGCCAGCAGGTATAATCAAGGACCCCGAGGAGCGCTGCAACGACGGGCCGGCAACGGCTCATCGCCAGGCTCGGGACCCTCCGCAAGACTGCTCCGGGGGAACAGGCAACGGCGCTCGTCCAACCGTGATCCGTCACGCCGGACGAGCCGGGAACCTGGATTCCCATTTGCCGCGCGACGGATCATTCCAGATGGAGTGCCCCGATCCGTGTCCGCCCTTCCCTCCGCCGCGTCTTCAGCGGCCGCTCCCGCCCCTTCAGTCACTTCCGCCGCTGACTACCGGGTCGCCGACCTGTCGCTGGCCGACTGGGGTCGCAAGGAAATCCGCATCGCCGAAACCGAGATGCCCGGCCTGATGGCGATCCGCGACGAGTACGCCGCTAGCCAGCCGCTCGCCGGCGCCCGCATCACCGGTTCGCTGCACATGACGATCCAGACCGCCGTGCTGATCGAGACGCTGACCGCGCTCGGCGCGCAGGTGCGCTGGGCCTCGTGCAACATCTTCTCCACCCAGGACCACGCCGCGGCCGCGATCGCCGCCGCCGGTATTCCGGTGTTCGCCCACAAGGGCGAATCGCTGGCCGAGTACTGGGACTACACGCACCGGATCTTCGACTGGCCCGATGGCCAGCCCTCGAACATGATCCTCGACGACGGCGGCGACGCCACCCTGCTGCTGCACCTGGGTGCGCGCGCCGCGCAGAATTCGTCGGTGCTCGACGCACCGGGCAGCGAAGAGGAAGTCGAGCTGTTCGCGTCGATCCGCCGCCAGCTCGCCAGGGATGCCGACTGGTATGCGCGCCAGCTCGCCGCCATCGTCGGCGTCACCGAGGAAACCACCACCGGTGTCAAGCGCCTGTACCAGATGTCGGCCAGGGGCGAGCTGGCCTTCCGGGCCATCAACGTCAACGACTCGGTCACCAAGAGCAAGTTCGACAACCTGTACGGCTGCCGCGAATCGCTGGTCGACGGGATCAAGCGGGCCACCGACGTGATGGTCGCTGGCAAGGTGGCCGTGGTCTGCGGCTACGGCGACGTCGGCAAGGGTTCGGCGCAGGCGCTGCGCGCGCTGTCGGCGCAGGTCTGGATCACCGAGATCGATCCGATCTGCGCGCTGCAGGCCGCAATGGAAGGCTATCGCGTGGTCACGATGGACGACGCCGCCGACAAGGCCGACATCTTCGTGACCGCCACCGGCAACCGCGACGTCATCACCTACGCGCACATGGCGCGGATGAAGGACCAGGCCATCGTCTGCAACATCGGCCACTTCGATAACGAGATCGACGTCGCCGGTCTGAAGAAGCACTGCCGCTGGGAAGAGATCAAGCCGCAGGTCGACCACGTGATCTTCGCGGCCGCCGATGGCCGGCCGGAGAAGCGGATCATCCTGCTGGCCGAGGGCCGGCTGGTGAACCTGGGCTGCGCCACCGGCCACCCGTCCTACGTGATGAGCTCGTCGTTCGCCAACCAGGTGATCGCCCAGATCGAACTGTGGTCGCAACCCGACCAGTACGCGTCCGGCCAGGTCTACGTGCTGCCCAAGCACCTCGACGAGAAGGTCGCCAGACTGCAGCTCAGCAAGCTCGGCGCGATGCTCACCGAGCTGAGCCCCGAGCAGGCCCGCTACATCGACGTGCCGATCGAAGGGCCTTACAAACCCGACAGTTACCGGTACTGAAGCCCGCAGCGCCAGGCCCATGCGTGCCGACCTGCTGCTGGTAGCGCGCGGACTCGCGTCCTCGCGCACCCGCGCCCGCGAGCTGATCGACGCAGGCGCGGTCCGGCTGTGCACAGCCGACGGCAGCCAGCCGCTGCACAAGGCCTCGACCCTGCTGGCCGACGACGCCGAGCTGTACGTCGCCGACGAGGCGCGGCCGCGCTACGTCTCGCGCGGCGGTCTGAAGCTCGCCGGCGCCCTGAGCGCTGCCGGCATCGACGTACAGGGCCTGGTCTGCGCCGACCTCGGCCAGAGTACCGGTGGCTTCACCGACTGCCTGCTGCAGGCCGGTGCTGCCCGCGTGGTCGGCATCGACGTCGGACACGGCCAGCTCGACCCGGCGCTGCGTGCGGATCCACGCGTGCAGGCCTTCGAGGGCGTCAACGTGCGCGCGCTGCCCGACGGCCTGCTGGCCCCCGAGGTCCGGTCCGCCCTGGCGGCCGGCGCCTTCGACCTGGTGGTGGCCGACCTGAGCTTCATCTCGCTGACCCACGCGCTGCCACCGGCGGCCTGGCTGCTGCGCGCCGGCGGCCACCTGCTGGCCCTGGTCAAGCCCCAGTTCGAGGTCGGGCCGGGCGCTGTCGACCATCGCGGCATCGTCCGCGAGGCCAGCCGGTACGACGGTGTCCGCCAGCGCGTCGAAGCCGCCGCGCGGGCCGCCGGCCTGAGCCCGGCCGGCTGGTACGAAAGCCCCATCCAGGGCGGTGACGGCAACCGCGAATTCTTCATTCTTGCATCCAAATGACGGACATCTCTGCAGACTCCCGGCTCGCCGAGCTCAGCTTCGAATTCTTTCCGCCCAACACTGCCGAGGGCGCCGAAAAGCTGCGCCTGACCCGCGCCCGCCTGGCCGCGCTGTCGCCGAGCTTCTTCAGCGTCACCTACGGCGCCGGCGGCGCCACCCGCGACAAGACACTGGCCACGGTCGACCAGATCGTCGCCGAGGGCCATGCCGTAGCGCCGCACCTGTCGTGCATCGGCGCCAGCCGCGAATCCATCGCCGAGCTGCTCGACGGCTATCGCAGCCGCGGCATCCGCCGCCTGATCGCGCTGCGCGGCGACCTGCCTTCGGGAATGGTCGACACGGGCGACTTCCGCTATGCGAGCGACCTGATCGCCTTCGTCCGGGAGCACAGCGCCGACCATTTCCTGATCCAGGTGGCGGCCTACCCCGAGGTTCATCCGCAGGCTCCGTCCGCCGCGGCCGACCTGCAGGCCCTGGCCACCAAGGTCCGGGCCGGCGCGGATTCGGCGATCACCCAGTACTTCTACAACGCCGACGCCTACTTCCGCTTCTGCGACGATGCGCTGCGCGCGGGCATCGACATCCCGATCATCCCCGGCATCATGCCGATCAACAATTTCGTCCAGCTCGCGCGTTTCTCGGACAATTGCGGCGCCGAGATCCCGCGTTGGCTGCGCCAGCGCCTGGCCAGCTTCGGCGACGACCTGGCGGGCTTGCGCAGCTTCGGTGTGGACGTGGTCTGCCGCCTGTGCGAGCGTCTGCTCGACGGCGGCGCGCCGGGTCTGCACCTGTACACGCTGAACCAGGCCGAGGCCAGCGAGCGCATCGTGTCCGGGCTGCGGCTGCGCAGCACCGCCAGCGGCTGAACCGGTCCGCACCGAGGCGGCCGTCCGGCACCGCGGCAAAGCCGCCACGGCGCCGCCGTTCGTCGGACCGGATCGCCGCCCGGCACGCAGCAAGGCCGGGCAGGATGCGGGCTACTGGCAGCTTGGCTACCATCATCACCATGGACGCCAGACGCCAGAGTTCGCCGGCCGCGACGGTACCGTTCGCTCACGACGGCATACCGGCGGGCGCCGCATCGGCCCCGGCCGGACGGCGTCCATCCACCCAGCGGCTGACGCCGCCCGCACTGCTCGAAGCCCTCGCCGGCTATTGCGCAAGCCGCAACTCCGAGCGCATGGCCCTGCTGGTCGTCTCGCTGAACCGTTCCGACTACCTGCAGGCGCTGGCCCAGCATCCGGGCAACCAGCACGTGCTCGCCGAGATCGCCCGACGTGTGCAGTCGATGCTGCGACCCAGCGACCGCTATGCCTTCGTCGCCAACGACGAGCTGTGGCTGATGCTGGCCACGCTGCCCGACGAATCCCTGGCCGACCTGGCTGCCAGCACGCTGCGTGACACGCTGCAGCGGGCGATCCGCGTGCCGCACCCTCAGGGCGGCCAGACCGAAACCCGGCTGCGGCCGGTGATCGGTGGCGCCTGGACGGCACAGCGCCGGATCGCCGACCCGATGACGGTCGTGGCCGCCGCCGCCCAGGCCCGCGCCCAGGCGCGCACTCACGAAGGCCATATCCTGATCACCCGCCTCGACGACGACGCCGCGCTGCTGCGCCGCGACGAGCTCGAGCACGACCTGCGCGGCGCGCTGCAGGCCAATGCGCTCGACGTGCATTTCCAGCCGCAGATCGACCTGGCCACCGGCCAATGCATTGCCGTCGAATCGCTGATCCGCTGGAACCGCAGCGACGGCAGCCCGGTGAGCCCGGCGCTGATCGCGTCGGTCTGCGAGGAGCGCGGCATGATGGCCGCGCTGACGCAGTTCGTGCTCAACAATTCGCTGCGCAGCCAGAGGCGCTGGGCGAACCAGGGCCTGGACCTGTCACTGTCGATCAATCTGTCGCCGACGATGCTCGCCGACACCACCTTCCCGATGCTGGTCTCGCATGCGCTGACCACCTGGAACGTGCCGGGCGACCGGCTTACGCTCGAGCTGACCGAATCGGCGATCGCCCAGAACGAGCGCGCCGCCATCGATTTCATGAGCCATCTGCGCACCCTCGGCTGCCAGCTCTCGCTCGACGACTTCGGCACCGGCTACTCGTCGCTCGCCTGGTTCGACAAGCTGCCATTCGACGAACTGAAGATCGACCGCAGCTTCGTGCGCGAACTCGAGGATTCCGGCCGCGACACACCCGACCCGCCGGTGCGCGCGCTGATCGACCTGGCCCATGCCTACGGCATGCGGGCGCTGGCCGAGGCGGTCGAATCGCCGCGCATGGCCAGGCTGCTGGCCGACGCCGGCTGCGAGCGAGCCCAGGGCTACCACTATTCAGTCGCGCTGCCGGCCGCCTCCATCCCCGACTGGTGCCACCGGCACCAGGAAGCCAGCCTGCTCAGCCACAGCGAATCGTCCTGGATTCGGTAAGGACCGCCTGCAGCCTGCGATCATGCGGTTCCGGCGCAAGCACGCGCTCGCAACAGTCGTAGCCGGCGCCGATCGCCGGCACGTCGACGACGGCCAGCGTCCGGTCGTAGTAGCCCCCGCCATAGCCGAGCCGCCAGCCCCTCGGATCGAAGCCGACGCAGGGCGCAACGATCAGGGTCGGGGACACCGGTTCGAACGGGTCGGGCACCCGCACGCCGTGATGTTCCTCGCGCATCGCGATGCCTTCGTGCCAGCGGCCGAACACCAGCGGTTCGCCGACTGCGGGCACCCGCGGCAGCGCGATCACCCAGCCTTGGGTCACGAGTTCGGCAAAGTACGGCCGCAGATCCGGTTCGCCGGCCAGCGGCCACCACAGCGCGATCACCCTGCCGGACCCGGCCCCCTTCAGCCAGCCGGACAGCCAGTCGGACAGCCGGCTCGCGATCGCGGCATCGAAGACCGCGCGCCGCGCCGCCGGGATCTGCTTGCGCATGCTCAACAACTCGCGCCGCAGGGCCTGCCGTTCAGCCGCCGAGGCCCCGGATGGCCGACATCCGCGTGATATCCTCGATCGCATTCTGTCGTTCCAAGAAAATGGCGATGAACATCCGGATCGCGCAACTTGCGATTGTAGGCATTGTCGCCCTCCTGTCCGCGGCAAACCCCACTGCCGTTCACGCGCAGACACCGGCTGGCCAGGCCGCCGGCAAGGCGCCAGCGGCCGGCGCCCTGGTCGGCGACGATGCTCTGGTGCAAGCCCGCCGTGCCTTCGTGCGCGGCGAACAGGCCGACTTCGAAGCCGCCGCCGCCCAGGTGCCTGGCGACCATCCGCTGGCCCGGTACATCGAGTTCTGGCGCCTGCGGCTGGCACTGCAACTGGCCGAGGAAGCCGAAGTCCCCGCCGCCGAGGCCCGTGACCGCCGGATTCGCCGCTTCCTGGCCGAGCACGACGGAACGGTCGTCGCCGAGCTGATGCGGCGCGACTGGCTGCTGGACCTCGGCAAGCGGCGTAACTGGCCGATTTTCGACCAGCAGTATGCGCGCTGGACGCTGCGCAACGCCGACACCGTGCACTGCCATCACTGGCTGGGCCGCATCGAACGGCGCTGGCCGGCCGGCGGCGCCTGGGCCGCCGTCTCCGCTCCCCGTCATCTCGAGGAAGCCTGCGGCGACCTGCTGGCCGCCATGCAGGCCGCCGGCCTGGCCGATCGCCAGGCCATTCGCGCCCGGCTGCTCGCGGCGCTCGAAGCCGACTCCCTGGACAGCACCGAACGCAGCGCCGCCCTGCTCGGTCTCGATCCGGCCACGGTCGACCTGGCCTGGCGACAGCCGCTCGCCGTCCTCGCGCGGGGCCAGGGGGGCGAGCTCGCCCTGATCGCCCTGGCCCGCTACGCCCGCAGCCAGCCGGTCGAGGCCGCCCGCTGGCTGGAGGACCGCCGCACCGCGCTGCCGGCCGCCGACCTTGCCTTCGCCTGGTCCCAGGTTGCCGCCGCCGGCATGCGCCGGCTGCTGCCCGAGGCTTTCGACTGGACCCGGCATGCACTGCACGCGCCGGTCGGCGACGACACCCTCGCCTGGCTGGTCCGGGCCGCCTTGCGCGAACAGCACTGGCCAACGGTACGCCGGCTCATCGAGCGGATGAGCGATGCCGGGCGCAGCGATCCGGCCTGGGTCTACTGGCATGCCCGCGCGCTGCTGGCCGGCGGCGCAGCAACGCCCGACGCAGCGGCGCGCGACGCAGCGGCGCCCGGCGACACGGCAGCCGGGCGGGCGGCACTGGCCGGCATTGCCGATGGCTTCCATTTCTACGGACAGCTCGCCGCCGAGGAACTCGGCCAGCCGCTGCGCATACCGGCGCGGGCCGCCGCGGCCAGCCCGGCCGAGCTCGCCGAAGTGGCGGCCAACCCCGGTCTGGCCCGCGCCCTGCACCTGTACCGGATCGGCCTGCGCCTGGAAGGCAATCGCGAGTGGAACCACCAGCTGCGCGACATGAACGACCGTCAGCTGCTGGCGACCGCGCGTTGGGCCTGCGCGCAGCAGATCCTCGACCGTTGCGTGAACACCGCCGAACGCACCACATCCGAACATGACTTCAGCTTGCGCTTCGTGACCCCGTTCATCGACGCGCTGCGTCCGGTCGCCGCCAGCCGCCAGCTCGACCCGGCCTGGGTCTACGGCCTGATCCGCCAGGAATCGCGCTTCATCATGGACGCTCGCTCATCGGCCGGCGCCCAGGGACTGATGCAGATCATGCCAGCCACCGGCCGCTGGATCGCCCGCCAGCTCGGCACCCGGCAGTTCCGGGTCGCCCAGCTGAACCAGCTCGACACCAACCTCGAATTCGGCACCTTCTACCTGCGCACCGTGCTCGACCGCCTCGACGGTTCGCCGGTTCTCGCCTCGGCCGCCTACAATGCCGGCCCGGGACGGCCGCTGGACTGGCGCACCCGCCTGGGCAGCCCGGTCGAAGGCGCGATCTTCGCCGAGATCATCCCGTTCTCGGAAACGCGCGACTACGTGAAGAAAGTGCTGTCGAACACCGTCCTGTACGCGGAGCTGTTCAGTGAACGGCCCCAATCATTGAAGGCCCGGCTCGGCATCGTGCTGCCGGCCCAGCAGTCTTGAAAGGAATCCACGACATGCGTCATTCGCGGGTACTGGTCATCGGCGGATCGGGTTTCATCGGCAGCCGCGTCGTGGCTGAACTGGTGGCACGCGGCAAGCGCGTGCTGGTTCCGAGCCGCTACCGGATGGGTGCCCGGCACCTGCTTTCCCTGCCCACGGTCGAAGTCGTCGAAGCCGACGTCCACGACGATACGGTGCTGGCCGGACTGGTCGGGCGGGCCGACGCCGTGATCAACCTGGTCGGCCAGCTGCACGATCGCCGCGGCAAGCCCTGGGGCCCGGGCTTCGAAGCCGCCCATGTCCGGCTGCCGGCACGCATCGCTGCCGCCTGCCTGGCGGCCGGCGTCGACCGCCTGGTCCACGTATCGGCGCTAGGCGTCGTCGAAGGCGGCGAAACCTCGGCACCGTCGATGTACCTGCGCTCGAAGGCCGCCGGCGAGCAGGCCGTGCGCACCAGCGGCCTGAAGGGCTGGACCATCCTGCGGCCCTCGGTCGTCTACGGCTCCGAAGACCGCTTCCTGAACCTGTTTGCAAGCCTGCAGCGCTGGCTGCCGGTGATCATCGTCGGCCGCGCCGATGCGAAGTTCCAGCCGATCCACGTCAGCGACGTGGCTCGTGCGCTGGCCAACGCCCTCGACGAACCGGACACGATCGGCAAGACCTACGAGCTGGCCGGCCCCGACGTGCTCAGCCTGCGCGAGCTGATCAAGCTGTCGGGCCGGCTGGTCGACGCCGACCGGCCGGTGCTCGGCTTGAACGAGATTCTCGGTCCGCTGCAGGCGCGCGCGCTCGAATGCCTGCCTGGCCGCAAGCTGATGTCGCGCGACAACTACGATTCGATGGCGGTCGATAATGTCGCCAGCGGCCCGGTCGCACCCGAGCTGGGCGTCGAGCCGATGGCGATCGCCGCGCTCGTCGCGCGCTGGGGCACCGAACGCAATGCCCGGATCAGCGATGCGCGCACCCGTGCGAATCGCTGACCCAGGGCGCCGATGCAGGTCTACTGCGTAGGCGGCGCGGTTCGCGACGAACTGCTCGGCCTGCCGGTGCGCGACCGCGACTGGGTCGTCGTCGGTGCCACACCGGCAATGCTGGAGGCCCGCGGCTTCCAGCGGGTCGGCCGCGACTTCCCGGTCTTCCTGCACCCACAGACCCACGAGGAATACGCGCTCGCCCGCACCGAGCGCAAGTCCGGCCCCGGCTACCGCGGGTTCACCGTCGAGTTCTCGCCCGAGGTAACCCTCGAGGACGACCTGAGGCGGCGCGACCTGACGATCAACGCGATCGCCCGCGACGAGGCCGGCCAGCTGATCGACCCCTGGAACGGCCAGCGCGACCTGCGAGAACGGGTCCTGCGCCATGTCGGCGAATCCTTCGTCGAAGATCCGGTGCGCATTCTGCGCACGGCCCGCTTCGCAGCCCGCTTCCCGGATTTCACCCTCGCCGACGAGACACGGGCGCTGATGCGCACCATGGTCGCCAATGGTGAAGCCGACCATCTGGTGCCCGAGCGGATCTGGCAGGAGCTGTCACGCGGCCTGATGGAAGCACATCCGGCGCGAATGATCGCCGTGCTGCGCGATTGCGGCGCGCTCGGGCGGATCGTCCCCGAGCTCGACGCCGTCTGGAACCCGGCCATGGCGGACCGGCTCGATGCCGCTGCCGGCGCCGACGCGCCGCTGCCGGTGCGCTTTGCTGTGCTGCTGCACGGCGTCACTGCCGACGTCGATCCCGGTGACGTCGATCCCGACGACGCGAAAGCCCGGCGCAGTGCCGGCCGGCGCGCCGATCAGATCGGCGAGCGGCTGCGCGCCCCGACCGACTGCCGTGACCTGGCCAGGCTGGTGGCGGCCGAACGGCCGGTGATCGCGCGCGCCGACCGGCTCGACAGCGAGACCCTGGTCCGCCTGGTCGCCCGCCTCGACGGCTTGCGACGGCCGCAACGCATGACGCAGGTCCTGCTGGCCTGCGACCTGATCGAACCGAACCCGGCGCTTGCGCGAGTGCAGCGCGCCGCGCAGCAGATGGCCAGCGTCGATGCCGCGGCGATTGCCCGAGCCGGCCCGCCCGACGGCATCCGCGAACGCCTGCATGCCGCCCAGGTGGCCGCCGTTGCCGCGGCGCTCAGAACAGGCGCGCCAGACCCATCGCCAGCAATGACAGCAGGACCGTCGACATCAGCGGAATCGTCCAGCGGCGGCCGAACAGCCTGAAATCGAAGTCTCCGGGCAGACGGCCCAAGCCCAGTCGGCGCAGCATGGGCATCAGGCCCGAGAACAGGGCCAGCGCCAGCGTGACGGTGATCAGCCACTTCAGCATGCGGGCCGCTCCAGCGCGGCGCGGCGGTCGCTGTCTGCAAAACCGATTGCATCATCGGGCAGGCCCCGCCCCCAGGCGATGGCCTTGAACAGCTCGCCCATCTCGGCCTCGGACACCAGTTTCTGCAGGCCCGCCGCCTGACGGGCCCAGGCGGCGGCATCGGCCGGCGACACCTGCATCGCCAGCTGCGCCAGCCCGCAGCCGATCAGGAAACCGGCCTGGGCGGCATAGCCCAGCGGCGCCAGCCCGGCGCCGCGGGCCGCCTCGTCGATCGCCGAGAAGTCGACATGCGCAGTGATGTCCTGCAAACCCGGCCAGCGCAGCGGATCATCGTGGGCGCGATGCCGGTAATGGCAGATCAGCGTTCCCTGCGAACGCTGCGGGTGGTAGTACTCGGCACGCGGAAAGCCGTAATCGATCAGCAGCAGCGCGCCATGACGCAGGCGCTCGCCCACCGAGGCGACCCAGGCCGGCGCCTGTTCACCGAGTTCCGAGCAGTAGCCGTCGGGCCAGCCACCGCCCGTCGCCCAGCCGCTGGCCGCCAGGGTCGCCTGCACCGCCGCGGCGAAGTCCGGCGCGGCCGGCCGCTCCGAGAACGCGAACCGGGGCGCCGGCCCGCCGGTGCAGCCCACGCCGCGCTCGAATACCTGTCCGCCGTCGAGCCGGAAGAGCCGCACCGGCATCGCGTCGAGCAGTTCGTTGCCGATCACGACACCCTCGATCGACCCGGGCAGCTCATCGAGCCAGGTGACCCGTGCAAACGCCTCCGGCACCCGCTGCGCAAGGGTCTCGCGCTGGCGCGCGCGCAACGCCGCGGACAGCTCGACGATCCGGTATTCGATGGGCCCGCAACCGGCACCGGCCAGCGCCTCGATCAGCGTCGCCGCCAGCGCCCCGCTGCCGGCGCCGAACTCGAATATCCGCGTCGGCACACCGTGCCCGAACCACTGCCGGCACTGTGCAGCCAGGCACTGACCGAAGACCGGCGACAGCTCCGGGGCAGTCACGAAATCGCCGGCAGCGCCGAACTTGCGGGCGCCTCCCGCGTAGTAGCCGAGCGCCGGTGTATACAGCGCCCGCGCCATCCAGTCGTCGAAACCGATCCAGCCGCCGGCTGCCGCGATCGCCTCGGCGAGAACCGCGGCCAGGCGCTGCGACACCGCGAGCTGCGCGCGATCGGGTTCGGGCAGGGCTGGCGTCGCTGGCATGGGCCGGAGTCTAGATGATTTAAACTCGTTCGTTCACCTTCGCCCGAGTCCGACTGCCCGCAGCATGTCCGCAAGCCCCGAACGTCCCGTCGCGCTGGTCACCGGCGCGGCCCGCCGGATCGGTGCGGCGATCACCACGCATCTGCACGCGAGCGGCTACGACGTCATCATCCATTACCGGCGCTCGGTCGACGAGGCGCACCAGCTGGCGGCGACACTCGACGCGCTGCGGCCCGGCTCGGCGCTCGCCCTGAGCGCCGACCTCGCCCGCCCCGACGACTGCGAGCGCCTGGTCGACGAGGCAGCCGGCTGGCGCGGCGGCCGGCTCGATGCGCTGGTCAACAATGCCTCGACCTTCCTGCGCACCCCACTGGGCACCATCGACAGCGCAGCCTGGCAGGAGCTGATCGACGGCAACCTGAAGGCAGCGCTGTTCTGCAGCCAGGCGGCCGCCCCGTGGCTGCGCACGGCCGGCGGTGCCATCGTCAACATCTGCGACGTGCGCACCGAACGGCCGCTGCCGCAGTTCTCCGTCTATTCGGCGGCCAAGGCCGGCATCGTCGCGCTGACCCGCGCACTGGCGCTCGAACTGGCACCCGATGTGCGCGTCAACGCCGTCTCGCCCGGCTCGCTCGACTGGCCCGAGGACGAGATCTTCCACGCGGCCGAGCGCATGGCGATCGAGGCGGCCATCCCGCTGGCCCGGCTCGGCAGCGGGCACGACATCGCCCGCGCCGTTGCCTTCCTGCTGAACGAAGGCCCCTACATCACCGGACAGGTGCTCGCCGTCGACGGCGGCGCCAGCCTGGTCTCCAACTGATCCCGCCCGCACAGGCCGCCCAACCCATGCAAGACCTCTTCCGAGACTGCTATCGACTGCTGGTCCAGGACATCGAAATCGACTGTTTCCTCGGCGTCTACGAGCATGAACAAGCCCGCCTGCGGCCGATCGTCATCGAGGTCGAGATGTACGTGCCGCAGGTGGCCACCGCCCCGCGCCGCGACGTGCTGGCCGAGACCGTCAACTACGAGCGCGTCGTCGCGACGATCGAGCGCATCGTCGCCGACCGGCGCTTCCGGCTGGTCGAAACCCTGTGCAGCGACCTGGCCGACGAGATCGCGCAACTGCCCGGGCTGCGCGCGCTGAAGGTCTCGGTGACCAAGCCGCAGCCGCTGCCGCGCGCCCGCGCAGTGCGCGTCGAAGTCTGGAGGCTCCTGTGAGCATCGCCCCGCCCCCCGCCGCAGCCCTGGCATCGGTACGTCAGGCCGAAAAGCTCGCCTACGAGCGCAACAAGCTGCACAAGCGGCTGCTGCGGCTCACCGGCCAGGCCATCGGCGACTTCGGCATGATCGAAGCCGGCGACCGGGTCATGGTCTGCCTGTCCGGCGGCAAGGACAGCTATGCGCTGCTCGACCTGCTGCTCGCCCTGCGCAGCCGCGCGCCGGTGCCATTCGAGATCATCGCGGTCAACCTCGACCAGAAGCAGCCCGGCTTTCCCGAACATGTGCTGCCCGACTACCTCAGCCGCCTGGGCGTGCCCTTCCACATCGAGAACCAGAACACCTACTCGATCGTGACGCGGGTGATTCCCGAAGGCCGCACGATGTGCTCGCTGTGCTCGCGGCTGCGACGCGGCATCCTGTACCGGGTCGCCGACGAACTGGGCGCCACCCGGATCGCGCTCGGCCACCACCGCGACGACATCCTCGAAACCTTCTTCCTCAACATGTTCTTCGGCGGCAAGCTCAAGGCCATGCCGCCCAAGCTCGTCTCCGACGACGGCCGCCACATCGTGATCCGGCCGCTGGCCTACGTGCAGGAGCGCGACCTCGAAGCCTACGCGCAGTGGCGCGAGTTCCCGATCATCCCCTGCAACCTGTGCGGCTCGCAGGAAAACCTCAAGCGACGCGAGATCAAGCTGCTGATGCGCGAATGGGAAAAGCGCTTCCCCGGCCGGGTCGACAACATCTTCGCAGCGCTCTCGCGAGTCGCCCCCTCGCATCTGATGGATCGCGCGCTGTTCGATTTCGCCGGCCTGCAAGCAACCGGCGAGCCGGTCGCCGACGGCGACATCGCCTTCGACGTCAACCCGGAGTTCGAAGGCGCGCCGATCGGCCCGGTCCGTCGTTCCCAAGGAGAATCCAGATGATCGTTTCGATCGTGACATTCCGCCTGCCGAAGGCATGGACCCTTGCCCAGGCGGCAGAGGTCTTCCGTTCGACGGCCCCGAAGTACCTCGGCAGGCAGGGGCTGGTGCGCAAGCACTACTACCTGTCGGAGTCGGGTGACCGCGCCGGCGGCATCTATTTCTGGGAATCGAAGGCCGCGGCCGAGGCGTGCTACACGCCGGAGTGGCAGGCGACCGTTGCCGAGAAATACGGTTCGCCGCCGGAGATCTCCTACGCCGAGGTGCCGGTGGTGGTCGACAATGTGGCGAACGTGATCGAGTCCTGATTGCAAGTCCTGCGCGAACTCCTCGACCGGGGAATGTCAAAATAAATTGATTTTTTTAGCTATTCAAGCGAAAATAGAGGTTATTATCTTTATTTCCGGTGAATGCGATGTTGGTCGAGTTTCGCATCAAGAACTTCCGAAGCCTGCGAGACGAGCAGGTGCTGAGTCTTGTCGCATCCAAGGACAAGACCTTGGTCGACACCCACACCTTGGGCACGGGGCTGAAGGCGGTGCCGCAACTTCTCAAGAGCGTGGCCATCTACGGCGCCAACGCCAGCGGCAAGTCCAACCTCATCAAGGCATTGCAATACATGCGTGGCGTGGTGATGGAATCAGCCGCGCTGCCACCGGGCCAGGCCTTCTCGGTGCAGCCGTTTCGACTCGATGCCGACTCTGGCGGCCAGCCCACGGAATTCGAGGTCACCTTCATCCTCGAGGGCGTCCGCTACCAGTATGGCTTTGCCATGACGCAGCAGCGCATCGTGGCCGAGCACCTGCTGGTCTACAAGGCCTTCAAGCCGCAACGCTGGTTCGAGCGTTACCTTGACGATGCCACGGGCGAGGACGTCTATGAGTTCGGCCCGGGGTTGAAGGGGCCGAAGAACGTATGGGAAAGGGCCACTCGCCCGAATGCCCTGTTCCTCTCGATGGCGGTTCAGCTCAACAGCGAGGCGTTGCGCCCGGTGTTCGACTGGTTCGTCGGCGGGCTGGTCATCTTCAATGAGCAGGCGCAGATCGGACCGCAGTTTTCGATCCAGATGCTCAAGCAGCCCGATGGTCGCAGGCAGATTTGTGATTTTCTCAGGGCCGCCGACATCAGCATTGCCGACATCGAGGTCAAGACCCGCAAGGTGCCGGGGCAAGCCGTGCATTTTGACCTGCTGGCAGGCAAGACCGAGGTTCGCTCCGAAGAGATCGAAGAGCATCAACTATCGTTCTCCCACAGCACGGAGAAAGGTGGGGCGGTGTTCGGCTTGCTGGACGAATCCGGAGGCACACGAAACCTGCTGTTCCTCGCCGGGCCTGTGCTGGAGGCCCTGCGCAAGGGGTTGACGCTGGTCATCGATGAACTGGATACCAGCCTGCACACCTTGCTGGTACGCGAACTGGTGCGCTTGTTCCATCGACCCGAAGTCAACACGGGCGGCGCACAACTGATTTTCACCACGCACGATACTTCGCTGCTCGACGCGCCCGATCTGTTCCGCCGCGATCAGGTGTTGCTGGTCGAGAAAGATGCGCAGCAGGCGTCCGAACTGGTGGCCTTGTCCGAATTCAGTCCGCGCAAGAACGAGGCGCTGGAACGTGGCTACCTGATGGGCCGCTACGGTGGCGTGCCCCTGCTCGATGACAGCTTCGGGCTGACGCACTGATGGGGCGTGAAGATTCTCCCAAGGAGCGACAGCGCAGACAACTCGAGCGCAAGCCCGACGTCGTGACCCGGCAGAACCGCACCTTCGGGTTCAGCCTGCACCTCAGGCAGCGACCGGAGTGCCGCGAGAAACTGGTCGATCAGCAGCCGTTCGCTCGCCTGCGCCTGGAACATGGTCACCGCCTAGATTCACTGCGCAGCAAATATTGGAACCCTATCGAATATCGGGCGATTCACGCCCCCGACCCGAGCAACCCCTCGATGCGGTTCAACAACCCGGTCAGGTCGACCGGCTTGGTGTCGAAATCGTCGCAGCCGGCTTCCAGCGCCCGCTCGCGATCGCCGGCCATTGCGTGCGCGGTCAGCGCGATCACCGGGATGTGGCGGGTCGCCGCGTCACGCTTGAGGCGGCGCGTGGCCTCCCAGCCGTCGACGACCGGCAGGCTCAGGTCCATCAGGATCAGCGCCGGCTCGAATTCGCGGGCCCGTTCGAGCGCCTCGCCGCCGTCGACCGCAATCGCCACTTCATAGCCGTGGCGAACGAGCCGGCGCGACAGCATGTCGCGATTCATCTCGTTGTCTTCGACCAGAAGTATCCGCCTCACATCGTTTCCTCCTGACCTTGCCGTCCCGCCGATGGCAAGGCATCGACCGCAGTCGACTCATCAGCCGCGGGCAGTCCCTCCACCGCGGGCGGCGCGTCGGCCGGCCGTGGAATCGCACGCGCCGGCAGGCGCACCATGAAGCGTGCGCCACCATCCGGCAGGTTGCTGGCGAGCAGTTCTCCGCCCATGGCCGTGCAGATCCGGCGGCTGACCCGCAAGCCCAGGCTGGGTGCGGACGGCTCCAGCGTCTCCAGTTCACGGGCCACGTCGAGCGGACGGGCCAGCATGCGCAGCAGCGCCTCGTCGAGTGCCGCGCCGGTGTCGACCAGCTCGAACACCAGCCAGTCGCCCCGGGGCCGCACCGACAGCCCGATGCGCCCGCCCCGGGTGCGCCAGCCGGCATGCAGCAGCAGCGTCGTGAGCACCTGCCTGAGCCGGGCCGTGTCGCCGAACCAGGCCCGCTCGCCAGAGTCGACCTGGATCTCGAGCCGGTTGCCACGCTGCTCGAACAAGGGCCGCACCAGCACACCGAGGTCTTCGAGCACCCGTTCCAGTTCGAGCCGGCCCGGCACCGATCCGGCCACGCCGTCGGCATCCTGCTCCAGCCCGGCCAGCGCGATCATCGTATCGAGCGTGTTGCGCATCTGGATACCGGCCGCGCGGATCCTGCCCAGATCGGCTTCGCGCTGCTCGTGGGGCACTTCGTCCAGTTCCTCGGCCAGCAGCTCGCTGTAGCCGATGATCGCATTGAGGGGAGTCCGCAACTCGTAGCCGGTACGCGCCAGGAAAGCGAGCCTGGCGTCCGGGCTGACCGGTGCGGTGCGGGCCGAATGCTCGGACAGATCGTGGATGGCGACGATGATCGCTTTCTCGCCGCCGTAGCTCAGGTGCTCGGCCGACAGCAGTGCCGGAAAGCGCCGGCCATCGGCGCGCAGGCACTCGATGTCGAGGTCGCGCACGTAGCCATCGCGCTCCAGCACTTCGGCGAAGCGGCCCCGGTCGACCGATTCCGCGTAGTACAGCTGGTGCACGGAGCGGCCGACCAGCGAGGCGGCCGTGCACAGGAAAACTCGCTCGGCGCGCCGGTTGCATTCGAGGATCACACCGTCGCCAAGCCGCACGATCGCGAGGAAGACCGGCGCGTTGTCGATCAGGGCGTGCACGGCCGCAGCGCTTTCTTCG
This sequence comes from Burkholderiaceae bacterium, assembly GCA_041678445.1. Taxonomy (GTDB): domain Bacteria; phylum Pseudomonadota; class Gammaproteobacteria; order Burkholderiales; family Burkholderiaceae_E; genus Zeimonas. The sequence continues at coordinate 18,424 of JBAYOD010000022.1, forward strand.
GCGGCGTGGCGGGCCCGCTGCATCTCGAACTCGGTTTCCTTGCGTGCCGTGATGTCGCGCGCGAAGCCCTCGAAGTGCGTGACGCGCCCCTTGTCGTCGCGCACCACGCCCGTGTCGAGCGACAGCCAGACCAGCGAACCGTCCTTGCGACGCGCCTGGAATTCGTGGTCGGACACCTCGCCGTCACGCATCAGCCGCGCCCGCAGCTCGGTGAACTGCGCGCCACTGGCGAACAGCTGGGCGCCCAGGTCAGCGACCAGATGCTGCATCTCTGCCGGGGAATCGTAGCCGAGCACACGTGCACAGGCTGCGTTGACTTCGAGCTGCCCGCCGCTGGCCAGCATCCGGAACGCCAGCGGCGCGCTCGCGCTGTCCGTGAATGGCCGCAGCCCCGGGTCGACGAAGCGCCAGCCGCCCTGGCCGGTAATGCCGCGCAAGGCCGCCGCGGTGCTCACGGACAGGGCCTCAGGCACCGCCACGACCGGCTCCGGCAGACTGCCCGCGCCGGCCTGCGCGCCATCGACCGGCACCACCAGCGAGAACGTCGTGCCTTCACCGAGCACACTGCTCACCAGGATGTCGCCACCCATCATCTCGCACAGCCGCTTGCTGATCGCCAGGCCCAGTCCGGTGCCGCCGTAACGGCGGGTCGTCGTCGAATCGGCCTGGGTAAACGGTCGGAACAGCATCTGCTGCTGTTCGTCGGTCATCCCGATCCCGGTATCCGATAACTCGATGACCAGCCGCTCGGGCTCTCCGCCAGCGGCCGGTTCGCGCCGCGCGCTCACCGTTACCTGGCCGTCGTGCGTGAACTTCCCGGCGTTGGACAGCAGGTTCAGCAGCACCTGGCGCAGCCGCACGCTGTCGCCGACCACGGTGCCCAGCGATTGCGGGATGCGCGTTTCGAGCTCGTTGCCCTGCTTGCGCACCAGCGGCAGCGCCGTCGCGCAGACTTCCTCGATGACCAGTGCCGGGCTGAACCGATCGGCGATCAGCTCGATGCGGCCGGCCTCGATCTTGGCCAGATCGAGCACATCGTTGATCAGGCCGAGCAGATGATTGCCGGCCGTGCAGATCTTCTTCAGATCGTCGAGCAGCACCCGGGGCGCGGCGTCGCCGAGATCTTCCTCGATCATCTCGCTGTAGCCGATGATCGCGTTGAGCGGCGTGCGCAGCTCGTGGCTCATGTTGGCCAGGAAGGCGCTCTTGGCCCGGTTCGCCGCCTCGGCCAGCTCGCGCGCCCGCTCGGCCTCGGCCCGGGCGCCCTCGGCCAGTTCATAGGTGGCCTGCAGAACGCGCTTCTGCTCCTCGATCTCGAGCCGGCGCTCGTCGGCATCGCGCCGGGAGCGCAGCGCCTGGCGGGCCTGCTCGAATGAGCGGAACGCCGACACTGACGTGAACAGCAGCACGCCTCCCGCCGACAGCAGGGCGGTCAGCGTCGAGCTCTGCGGCGCGAAGTGGAAGCCGGTGGCCAGGCCACCCACGACCAGGCCGAAGACGGCCCAGGCCAGCCCGTGGGCGGCCTGGCGCAAACCGCCAATGTTCAGGTTGGTTGCGTTCACCGCCACGAACATGCCCACCGCCGGCCACAATGCGTAGCCGGTGAACGCAGTGAACATGCCGGTCATCAGCGAGTCGATCAGCAGGTTGCGCAGCTCGGCCGCCTTCGAGTCGGCGCTGCGCCGCGCAAACCGGTAGCCGACGTGGGCCCAGACGGACAGATAGACGAGCGTCACGCCCCAGATCCACGCCGGGGTCGGATGCTCGCGGTAGGCCGAGGCCAGGACGACCAGCATCACCACGTGCGCCATGATGCGCACCGGATAGTCCATCGCGACGATCGGATGGATCTTCGGTGGCGTACGCCTGGCTGATTGCCGCACCGACTGCGATGCGGCATCGATACTGCTCATACCCCCATTCCCCGTCAGGAATCGCGAAGAATATTGGGCCGCAGGCTCCGGCACGTCAAACCCGATAGCCCGCCGGCCGTTCGATGGCGACAGCCGGCCGCCCCGTTACCAGGCATCGATGAAGCCGGAACGCGGGCCAAGCGGCGCTGCGCAAGCGCCGGCCAGGCCCTGGACCAGCCAGTCGCGGGTACTGGCCGGGTCGATGACGGCGTCGATCTCCAGGTGCATCGCCGTATTCAGCGCGGAGCCCTTCTCGTATTGCCGGGCCACCAGTTCCCGATAGCGGGCCTCGCGCTGCGGCCCCTCGGGCACCGCCTCCAGTTCCTTGCGAAAACCGAGCCTGACCGCTCCCTCCAGGCCCATGCCACCGAATTCGCCGGTCGGCCAGGCCACCGTGAACAGCGGGGCGTGGAAGCCGCCGGCCGCCATCGCCATCGCGCCGAGGCCGTAACCCTTGCGCAGCACGACCGAGAAGTACGGCACCCGCAGCTTGGCGGCCGCAACGAAGATCCGGCTCACGTGGCGGACCTGGGCCCGGGTTTCGATCTCGGGCCCGACCATGAATCCGGGCGTATCGATCAGCGAGACCATCGGCAGGCCATGCGCATCGCACAGCTGCATGAAGCGCGCCGCCTTGTCGGCAGCGTCGGCGTCGATGGCGCCTGACAGGTGGAACGGGTTACTGGCCAGCACGCCGACCGGGCGCCCTTCGATGCGCGCCAGCGCCGTATGGATGCCTGCACCGAAACCGGTGCGCAGCCACAGCAGCGAACCGGCGTCGACCAGCCCTGCCACCGCCTGGCGGGTGTCATAGACGCGCAGCCGGTTCTCGGGCACGACACCCCGCAGCCGCTGCGGCTCGGGAGCCTGCCAGCTCTCGGTACGCCCCTGGAACATGCCCAGGTAATGGCGGGCTGCGGCCACCGCGCCGGCTTCGTCGTCGACCAGGATGTCGATGACGCCGTTGGCATGCTGGACCGCCGACGGGCCGATCTCCTCGGGCCGGAACACACCGAGGCCGCCGCCTTCGATCATCGCCGGCCCGCCCATTCCCAGGTTGCTGTCGCGGGTCGCGATGATCAGATCGGCGCAGCCGACCAGCGCGGCATTGCCGGCGAAGCAGCGACCGGCCACGATGGCCACCACCGGCACCTGACCACTGAGGGCCGCAAACGAGGCGAAGGTGGTCAGGTCGAGCCCTGCCACCACCGGCATGTCGACGTCGCCGGGGCGCCCGCCACCGCCCTCGCCGAACAGCACGACCGGCAGGCGCTGGCGGGCGGCCAGTTCCAGCATCCGGTCGGTCTTCGCGTGGTTGCGAAAGCCCTGGGTGCCGGCCAGCACCGTGAAGTCGTAGGCCATGACCACACAGCGCGAGTGCTCCGGTCCGAACAGGTCCCGGTTGACGCTGCCGATCCCGGTGATCATGCCGTCGCCCGGGGTGTTGGCGATCAGGTCGTCGAGCGTGCGCCGGCGAGTCTGCGCGGCAACCGTCAGCGCGCCGTATTCGATGAACGAGTCGGCGTCGCACAGGTCGGCAATGTTCTCGCGCGCGCTGCGCAGGCCGCGGCCGTGGCGGCGGGCAACTGCCTCGGGCCGGGCCTCGTCGCGCGTCAGCGCATGGCGGGCCAGCACCTCGCGCAGATCGGCACGGATCGCGCATGGGTCGGCCGCGTCGGTTGCGGCCTCGGCCAGCCGGGCATCGTCGACCGGTTCGATCGTCAGCAGCCACTGCCCCTCGAGCACCTGCTCACCGGCCTGCCCCCGGACCTCGACGACGCGCCCGGCCGCACCGGCCGCAATCGTGTGCTCCATCTTCATCGCTTCGAGCACCGCCACGGTCTGCCCATCGTGCACCGGGTCGCCGGGGGCGGCCGATACCTCTACCAGCCGACCGGACATCGGTGCGCAGACCGCCACCCGCCCGGGCGCGAGCAGCGGCTCGGCGGCAGGCTGCCCCGGGGACGCGTCGGCCCGGGTCTGGCCAGCGCCGGGCGGCAGCGAGGCGCCGGCCGCAGTGCCCGCCGCCGGGTCGGCAGCGAAGGCTGCGGCCTGTGCCGCCAGGGCCGCGGCCATGGCCTCGAAGCTGCGGGTGTGCACCGGTATCTGGGCCGCGAAATCCGGATGCCCGGCCAGCGCACGCAGCAGCGCCAGGTTGGTCGCCAGCCCGTCGATCCGGAATTCGGCCAGCGCACGGCGCGCGCGCCGCAGCACCGCAGCGAAGTCGCCGGGCGCCGACACGACCAGCTTGGCCAGCAGGGTGTCGAAGCCGGCCGGCGGCGCATAGCCCGGATAGCCATGGGTATCGACCCGCACCCCCGGACCGGCCGGCGGCTCGAAGCGCGTCAGGCTGCCGGTTGCCGGCAAGGCCCGTCCGCCGGCGTCGAGGCGCTCGGCGTTGATCCGGAACTGGATGGCGAAACCCGCGG
>JBAYOD010000023.1:0-22088 GCA_041678445.1 Burkholderiaceae bacterium
CGGCCCATTTTTGCCGACCTGGCCAACGATGACGCCGAACAGGTCACACAATCGATTCGCGACTCCGCTATCCTGCCCCGATGAGCGACCGCACGCCCCGTACGATCTCACTGAGCCTGATCTCGCACACCAATGTGGGCAAGACCACCCTCGCCCGCACCCTGCTGGGCCGCGAAGTCGGCGAAGTGCGCGACGAAGCCCATGTCACCGACTCGGCCGATGCCCATGTCCTGATCGAGACCGACGCCGGCGATCGCCTGCTGCTCTGGGACACGCCGGGCTTCGGCGACAGTGCCCGGCTGGCCCGGCGCCTGCAGGCATCCGGCGACCCGATCGGCTGGTTCCTGTCGACGGTCTGGGACCGCTTCCGCGACCGCGCCCTGTGGTCGAGCCAGCAAGCCGTACGCAACGTGCGCGAGCAGGCCGACATCGTCCTGTACCTGGTGAATGCCTCCGAGGAGCCGGAGCTGGCCGGCTACGTCGTGCACGAGATGCAGGTGCTCGACTGGATCGGCCGGCCGGTCATCGTCCTGCTCAACCAGCTCGGCGAGCCCCGTCCGGCCGACGAAGAAGCGGCCGAGGTCGAGCGCTGGCGGCAGCATCTGGCCATTTCGCCCAACGTTCGCGTGGTGCTGCCGCTCGACGCCTTCGCCCGCTGCTGGGTACAGGAGGCCACGCTGCTGCGCGTGCTGGCGCAATGGGTGCCGCAGGAAGCCCAACCGGCCTTCGATCGCCTGTTCGACGCCTGGTTCGCGCAACGCAACGGGGTCTTCGAAGCAGCCATCGCACTGCTCATCGAGCGGCTGGCACGCGCCGCCGCCGATCGCGAAACCCTGCCTCCCGACAGCCTGATCGGCCGGCTGCAGCCGTCACGCCCGTCCACGCGGCGGGCAGCGATGCGTGCCCTGGCCGACCGGCTCGACGCCGACATCCGCGCCGGCACCGACCGACTGATCACCCTGCACGAGCTGTCGGGACAGGCCGGTGCCGAGGTGCTCGCCCGGCTCGCCGAGCACTATGTCGTCCACGAGCCGCTGAGCGAGCGCAAGGCAGCGCTGGTCGGCGGAACCGTATCGGGCGCGCTCGCCGGTTTCAAGGCCGACCTGGCCACCGGCGGGCTGAGCTTCGGCGCCGGCCTGCTGGCCGGCGGCGTCATCGGGGCCCTCGGTGCCTTCGGCCTGGCCCGCGGCTACAACGTGGTGCGCGGCGCTACCTCGTCGTGGATCGCCTGGTCCGACACGATGCTCGACGAACTGGTCGTGACCGCCCTGCTCGGCTACCTGGCGGTCGCCCACTATGGCCGGGGACGCGGTGACTACACGGCCTCCGAACATCCGCCGCACTGGCGCCAGGTGGTCGAAACCTGCATTGCCGAGCGGCGCAACGACTACCTGCACGCCTGGACGCTGCGCGGCGAACCCGACGCCAGGGCGGGCATCACCGAAGCGCTCGGCCCCGTGATGCTGGCGACCGCGCGCGCGGCGCTCGAACGCCTGTACCCGGACAGTGCCTCGAGACAACAGCTTCAGGCCGAAGAAAGATAGCGCAATGAGCAGATTCGAGGCGGCCGCGCTGACCATCGACCCTTCACAGGTCGAGTTCACGGCGATCCGCGCGCAGGGCGCGGGCGGGCAGAACGTCAACAAGGTTTCGAACGCCGTGCAGTTGCGCTTCGACATCCGGGCATCGACGCTGCCAGCCGAAGTCAAGCAGCGGTTGCTCGCACTGGCCGACCAGCGCATCAATGCCGATGGCGTCGTCGTCATCAAGGCCCAGCGCTCACGCAGCCTGGAGCGCAATCGAACGGATGCGCTCGCCCGGTTGCAGACGCTCGTCGAAGCCGCGGCCTACGTCGCGCCGACCCGCCACCCGACACGGCCGAGCCGGGCCGCTCGGCAGCGCCGCATCGACGAGAAAGTCCAGCGTGGCCGCATCAAGGCATTGCGCAGCCGGGTCCCCGAATGAGCAAACTGCAGCAACGACAGATCAACTTCCGGAACCCGAGGACTTGATGACATGACCGACCCGATCCGCCAGGGCCGTCTCGACATGGCCGCCGCCTTGCGCTGGGCCGCGCACTGCGGCCTGAACGAAGGCGTCTGCAATCACTTCAGTCTCGATGTCGGCAACGACCGCTACCTGATCAACCCGCAGGGCCTGCACTGGAGCGAGGTCTGCGCCGGCGACATCCTGCTCATCGACGGCGCCGGCAAGGTGCTCGACGGCCGCCATCCGCTCGAACCGACTGCCTTCTTCATCCACAACTGGATCCACCGGATGAACCCGCATGCCAAGTGCATCCTGCACACCCACATGCCCTATGCGACGGCACTGACCCTGGTCGAAGGCGGCCGTCTGCTGATGGCCGGGCAGAACGCGCTGCGCTTCCACGACCGGGTCGCCTACGACGAGCGCTACGAGGGGCTGGCCCTCGACGACGCCGAGGGCCGCCGGATCGCGTCGCAACTGGCCGGCAAGACCGTCATGTTCATGGCCAGCCACGGTGTGACCGTGGTCGGCCCGACCATCGCCTGGGCCTTCGACGATCTGTACTACCTCGAACGCGCCTGCATGCACCAGGTGCTGGCCACCCAGGCTGCCGGCGGGCGCCCGCTGCGCCAGGTCGACGACGCAGTGGCTGCCCGCGTTGCCGCCCAAGTCGACGGTGAGCGCCAGCAAAGCGACATGTATTTCGAATCGATCCGCCGCCTGCTCGATCGCGACTGCCCGGGCTGGTCGACATTCTGACCCTCAGCCGCCCTCAGTACCAGTCGTTGAGCATCACGCCCAGCCCGATCCGCTGCACACGCCGCCGATAGTCGAGCAGGCTCTCGCCATAGCCGTCGAAATACTGGACATGCCAGCGCAGTTGCGGACTGAAGCCGGTCGGCCGGCTCCAGTCGAGCTGGACCGAACCCTTGCCAGCGGAGCGCAGGCCGCGGCGCGCACTCAGCGTCCAGTGGCTGCGGCCAAGCTCGCGGCCCAGCCGCAACTCGAAGTCACCGGCGTAGCGCTCGATCTCCGGATTGTCGTCGCCCCGCGACGAACCCGGGTCGGACCGCGCGCTCTCCGGAATCCGCCACCATGGGCGCACGGCCAGCCACAAACCATCGGGCCGATCGAGCACCAGTTCGGCGAACAGCCGGTTCCAGCTGCGCGAGGACTCCCCGCGGCGCCCGTTCGACTGGTGGTTGAAGCCGACCGTGGCCAGCCGCGGCGTCCAGCCGGCGATCCGCGGCAAACCGGGGCGCATGGCCAGGAACACCTCGGGCTCGTGGCTGTATTCGCGAAACGGCGCCGACTGGGCGTTGTTGTAGGCCTGCCACCAGGCCTGGCCGGTGTAGGCGAAGAACAGTCCGGCCCGATCCTCGAACAACGGCGGCAGCAGCGCGAACTTGAAGCTGACCTGGAACTTGACCTCGGTACGCTGGAAGCGCTCGCTGGCTCCGGATGATCCGGGGATCGCCTCAGAATACGTCACCGGCAGCAGGTAGTTGGGTCGGTGCGGCAGCAGTGCGAAACGTTCGCTCCAGAGGCGGGCTTCGCTGGCGATCCTGCGCTCGGCAGGACCCGCCGGCAGCTCCGGCGCGACGGGCTGTCCCGATTCAGGCAGCAGCGCGACCGGCTGGCCGAGATCCGCCGACACGACCGGCCCCCCGACATCCGCCTCGCGGCAGGCGGCACGCAGCGCGCCGACCGTCAGGCCCGGATCGGCCTCGGCCAGTTGTTCGAGCAGGCAGCGCTCGTAGTGACCGGAGGTTTCGGGGTTCCCGGATGATACGGACTGTGCATCCGCGGCTGCGGCATGCAGGCAGAGCGCTGCAAGCGCGGCGGACAGCAGATGGGTTCTCTGGCGCATGGCCGGCCGATTCGTGAGCAGCCAGTATTGTGCCGGATCGACCGCCGGCCCAGGCTCCGCGCCTCGCAGCGCGATTACACCTGCCCACCGTGCGGCAACATGCGTTCGCTGCGCGGCTACATTTCGATGTCGAGCAGGATCGCGTCGATGCCGGCCTTCGCGCAGGCGTCGTCGGCATCGCCCCCCGGTGCGCCCGACACACCGATCGCACCGACCGTCGAGCCGGCCGATTCGATCGGCAGGCCGCCACCGATCGCCATCACGCGCGGCGCCTGGCGCAACCCGCTCATCGGCTTGCCAGCCTGGGTTTCGGCAGCCAGCTCTGTGGTCGGTATCCGGAACGATGCCGCCGTCCAGGCCTTGTTGATCGCCACCTCGACCGTGTGTGCACCGGCGAAACGGTCGCGCAGGAACACCTGCGGGACCCCAGCCCGGTCGACCACTGCCACGCCAACCTGATAGCCGGCGTCGCGGCAGGACGTGAGCGCGGCCTGGGCCGCCCGGGTGGCCGTTTCCAGCGTCAGGTGACGAACGCTGAACAGGCTTTCGGCGGCAACGGCCGGTGCGAGCATCGTCGCCGCCAGGCCGGCCAGCAAGAACCCACGCGACCTCCGGCCAGCTGCCAGGCGCCGGATACCGGCACCCGGGCATCGAATGAAGTTCATGGCCTGCATCCCCCTCTCCTCATCCTCGGTACCCTCATCCTCGGCACCTTCTTGCGATCGTCACAGCAGTTCGGCAAAGGATGCGACATCCTCGGCGAACAGCTCACCGATCTCCAGGCGCGCGAGCCGGCCGTCGCGGCCCACCACCCAGACGATCGGCAGCCCGCGCGGATGGCCGATCGCGGCCTTCCAGTCGGCGTCGAACATCGCGACATGGAAGCGATAGTCGTTCTTCGCGACGTAGGCCTTCACGGCCTCGACGTCGCGGTCGATCGACAGGCCGATCACCTCCAGGCGGCGCGCCGAATGTTCGCGGTGAAGGCGATCGAGATAGGGATTCTGCTGCGCACAGAACGGACACCAGGTGGCCCACAGCTCGATGACCACGACCTTGTCCCGCCAGTGCTCCGCCGGCAGCACCGTGCCATCGATGAGGCGGGCCGCCGGCAGCGTGATCACGGTGCCGGGTGCCGGCGCCGCCGGATCGGCCGGCCGGCCGTGGGCCTGCAGGCCGGCCGCCGGCACTGCGAGCGGCGCCAGCGCCAGTTGCCGAAACCAGTCACGCCGCTTCATCACGTCCCTCGGTCCATTCCCGGATTGCCGTCCATCCCGATCAGCCTGGGCATCGAAGCCTGGCGCGGAGCAACCGTCTTCTGCGCCTTCAGCCAGGTTTCGACGACTTCCCAGATCGGTTCGCCCTGGGCGCCCTCGGCCACCGGTGCCCAGCCGGCGACCATGTAGTTCTTCCCGGCCTCGATCGGCACACCGCCGAGCCGCATGTCGGTGATTCGCCGGCCCATCGCCGCATGCGGATCGCAGGTGTACTGCAGCCCGCCGACCCGGACCATGTCACCACCCTGCTGGTAATAGGGGTCGGGGTTGAACAGGTTGTCGCAGACGTCTTCGAGCACGGTCTTGATCCGCTCGCCCGACATCTCGGTCAGGGTCGTGTACGGATAGGTGATCGCGGTCTGATCCATCACGTGCTCGCGCGTGATCGCCTGGCCCGGCAACAGCGAAGTGCCCCAGCGAAAGCCGGGTGAGAACGCGATCTGGGCGCCCTTGACCGCCATCATGGCATCGAGGATCAGCTGGTCGAAGGTGCCGTTGAAGTTGCCGCGCCGGTAGAGCAGCCCTTCGGTGACGGCGAGCGTCTCTTCGAGTCGGGCACGGTAGGGACTGCGCACGCGATCGATGTAGGCCTGCATCTGCGGATCGGCCGGCAACAGGTTCGAGAACACCGGCAGCAACCGATAGCGAAAATCGGTGATCCGGCCGCCCTTGACCTCGAAGTCGAGCACCCCGAGGAACTTGCCGTTGGAACCGGCGTTGGTCACCAGGGTCGTGCCGCCGGCATTCTTCACCGGCAGCGGTTGCGGCACGCCGTCGTGAGTATGACCGCCCAGGATCGCGTCGATGCCGGTGACCCGCGAAGCCATCTTGAGATCGACGTCCATCCCGTTGTGCGACAGCACCACGACCACCTGCGCCCCCGCGGCCCGCACCTCGTCGACACGCTTCTGCAGTTCATCGTCGCGAATCCCGAAACTCCAGTCCGGAATCAGGTGGCGGGGATTGGCGATCGGCGTATACGGAAAGGCCTGACCGATGATCGCGACCGGCACGCCGTTGATCTCGCGGATCACATGTGACGGAAAGACCGGATCCTCGAAATCGGTGGTGCGCACGTTCTGTGCAACGAAATCGATGTGCCCCTTCAGATCCCGGGCGATGATCTCCTCGACGCGCTTGGCGCCGTAGGTGAACTCCCAGTGCGCGGTCATCACGTCGACGCCGAGCAGCTTGCAGGCATCGACCATGTCCTGGGCCTGCGTCCACAGCGCGGTGGCCGACCCCTGCCAGGTATCGCCGCCGTCGAGCAGCAGCGCCCCGGGACGTGAAGCCTTCAACTGCGCCACCAGCGTGGCCAGATGCGCAAAGCCGCCGACCTTGCCATAGGTGCGCGCCGCAGCCTCGAAATCGAGGCTGGTGAAGGCGTGCGCCTGCCGGCCGCCCGGCCGGATGCCGAAGGCCTTCAGCAGGTGTTCGCCGACCAGATGGGGCGGCCGGCCACCGGCCTCGCCCAGGCCGATGTTCACGCTGGGTTCGCGGAAATGGATCGGCAGCAGTTGCGCGTGGCAATCGGTGAAATGCAGCAGGCTGACGTTGCCGAATCGCGGAATGTCGTAAAAGGCCCGCGCGTGCGCCGCCTCGCCGGCGCCTGCGCGGCTGCCGGCGGCGGCCGGCAACGCAAGCCCGGCTGCCGACGCCGTCGCGAGGATCTGCAGGAACTCCCGGCGATCGAGCATGGCCGGTCTATTGGTTGACCGGCGAGGCCGGATCGAGCAGCAGCGCCATGACGTCCTTGAGCTGCGCTTCGGTCAGGATGCCGGCAGCGCCGAAACGCGGCATGTGGTTGCAGGCTGCAAACGAGTGCGAATCCCACAGCCGCGCCCAGGTGTAGCGGACGACCTCGGGCGAATTGCCGCGCAGCTTGCCGTAGTTGTACAGCGAAGGCCCGAGATTGCCGTAGGAGATCTCGGCCTTGGCCAACTGGTGGCAGGCGTAGCAGTTGCCGCCGGCAACGGTCTTGGCGGTATCGTTGAATTGCAGGCCGCGCCCGCTTTGCGCGATCTTCTCGCCCGCCGCCCAGCTACCCAGGTACTTGCCATCGGCCGGATACCGGACTGCGGCGAGCGCTGCCTTCTCGAGGCTCTCCCTGACCGAGGCAGGCAGCTCCTTGCCCGAATAGGCACTGCACTGACGCTGCATTTCACTTTGCTCGAGCCGGTCGAGCCCGGCGATGCCGCGCGGCTGGAACGAGGCCTTGATCGCCTCGGTCGCTTCCGCTTCGCTGACCTGCACCGGCGTTGCGCACCCGGCGAGCGCCACCGCGGCAGCCGCGGCCAGGAGCTTCCAGTTCATTTTCATCGTCGCCCTCCTCACCGCTTGATCGCCGGGGAATCCATCTTGCCGCCGTTGGCCTTGACACCGAGGAAGGTGATCAGATCGATCGACGTCTGGGATCCATACTTCAGTTCAGGGAAGCGCTGCTGCCGGAAGCAGTCGTACAAGCGCCACTGCATCGTGCGCAAGGCGCCCTGCGACACCCGGTAGGCAGGCCAGGTCGTGAAGGCGCGCTGCGCCGGACCCGGCTGGGTCAGGTCGGGCAGATCCTGAAGACGGATCCGCTTGTTCTCACCTTCGTGGCAGGAGGCACAGGAGAAATCATAGGGCCCGCCACGGTAATGGAAGGCCCGTTCGCCGCGCAGATACGATGCGATCTCCTTCGGATGCTTCTGCGGAATGCTGACCGGGGCGCCGCGCGACTCCTCGACGACATAGCCGGTGAGGGCTTCGAGTTCGGTCGCCCGCTGGCCGGTTCCCGAGAACGGCCGCTTGGTCACCTCGCTGCGATCGAAACCCTGCAGGGTCACCATGCAGTGGACGATCCGCGATTCCGCGTCCATCACGGCATCGACGTCGGCGAAATAGCGCGGCAGTTCGGCATAGGCGCCCTGGAGCACGCCTGGCCCCTTGCCCAGGTCACAGGCTTCGAGGCTGGCCTGTCGGGGTCCGCGTTTCTCCTTCCACAAGGCCTCGCCCCGCATCACGGTCAGCTCGGCAGGGTTGCCGTCCTGCAACATCTCCCGATAGCGTTCGATCTCGGCCTGGGTGCTGCTTTGCGCCAGCGCAAGACCCGCTGGCGCCAGCAGCGTCGCGCCCAATGCAAGTGCACAGGCCAACCTGCCATGAAGTGCTTTCATCGCGTTCGTTCCTCCTCGTTTCAGCTTGTTATCGCTTGCAGCTCTTATTGCCGGCACTGTGCGCCCCCCGACGCGGCCGGTGACACGGCGGACCCGCCCACGTGTCAGCTCACCGTGGCCTCGTCGGTGCGGGTATCACCCTTGTTGTCGACCCAGGTCACGCTCACCTTGTCACCGGATTTTCCACCGTTGATCTTGAACTGGAAATAGGGATTCTTCGAGATCGCCGGCCCCCAGTGGGCCTTCATCACCTGCTTGCCGTTCAGCGCCGCACTGACATCGCTGATGAACCAGGCGGGCACCAGGTTTCCGGACGAATCGCGGCGCTGGCCGGTTTCCATTTCGTGGGCCATCAGCACACGCACGTCGACGACGCCATCCCTCATGGTGGCGCGGATCTTCATCGGGTCTGCCATGTTCTCTCTCCTGTATCGGGTATCGAAGATGCCGGGTATCGAAGCAGTCGCCCTGCTTCAACCACCGCAGCCGCCGAGGGTGACCTTGATTTCCTTGCGGGCCGTGTAGAACTTGCCGTCGGCCTTGACCAGCGCCAGCACGTCGGAACTCTGGCCCATCTTGATCCGCATCGTGACCTCGGGCAGGGCGCCGTCGAGGATCTCGTAGGAGGCCGCCAGCGCATTCGGGTTCTGCTCGACCAGCAGGGCCATCGTCTGCGTGTTCGGCAGGCCACTGCGGATCCCGACCGGCACAACGGCCCCGTTCTCGGCGATGTCGGGCGACACGATCGTGATCTGGCCCGACTCGCCGACACCGCTGGCACCCAGCGCGGCCAGCGCGTCGGCAAAGCCCTTGGCCTGGAAGGCTGCCCGGTCGAAGGCCTGGGCCGAGGCAGTGCCCGGCCGGAGCATGCCGATCGAGACCAGCGCCGCGTACAGCCCGGCGCCGCCTGCGACCTGCAGGGTCGTGCGACGTGATTCGTTCATCTTTCGATCTCCTTGGAGAGCTGTCAGCGAGGCGCTCATTGCGCCCCATCCAGGATCCATCCGACGATGCGGTGGATGTCTTCTTCGGGAACTGTAGCATTCGCGGGCATCGGAATCTGCCCCCAGACGCCCTGCACCCCGTTCTTCACACGCCCCGACAACAGGGCCAGCGCGCCCGGCGTGCCCCGGTAGCGATCCGCCACCTGCCGGAAGGCCGGACCGACCGAGGCCCGGTCCACACCGTGGCAGGCCATGCAGTTGGCCTGGGCGGCCAGTGCCGCGGGCGGCTGCCCGTCGGCCGCACCGCCCTGGCCATCGACCGCCGCGAGCTTGGGTGCAACCGCCACGGCCGGGGCCGTTGCGCCGGCCGCCACCACGGTTGCCCGCGCCGACTCGATGACGGCAGCCGCCTCGGCCAGCGAAGCGATCGGTGGCCGGCCCGTATCGGCGCCGCGCACCGGCCCGACGATCCGGTTCTGGGCACCGAGGTTGCCGTGGGCATCGCGCGCGAAGTCGGGCAGCGCGGAAATGGCGACGACTTCGTCCCGGCAATTCGTCATGCAGGCATCACCCTGCACGTCGGGCTTGCCGTCGACCCGCCACATCGGCTCGAAGAAGACCTTGCCGTTGCGGTTGGGCAGGCGCTGCTGGATCTCGGCGATGTTGCGGTCGCTCAGCACGAAGTCATCCGGAACGATGTCACCCAGATTCAGGATGTAGGCGACCACCGCATAGACCTCCTCGGTGGTCAGCGTTTTCGGTGCATTCCACGGCATCGCGCGGTTGACGTAGTCCCACAGCGTCGCCAGTTGCGACAGCTTCATCAGCGTGGTGCGCTGCGGAAAATCGGACCGGGTCAGATTCGCCACCCGGCCGCTGGCGATGTCGGCCTGGGTCGTTCCCCCGACGATCGGCGCGAAGACTTCATTGGACTCGCCGAAGGTGCCATGGCACGAGGCACACTTCGTGTCCCAGACGTCCATGCCGACATCGACCGAACCGGAGCCGGGCGGCAGGCCGGTGAAATCGGCCCGGACGTCGATGTCCCAGGCCTTGATCTCGTTGGGTGTCGCCGGCCGGCCGATGTCGGCCCAGGGCTTGGGCTGGGCGCCCACCGGAACCAGCGCGCAGGCCGCCGTCAGCAGCAGACCGGCCAGCCATTTGCCCTGTGTACTGGCCTCAACCGGTCTGGACATTGAACACCTCGCCGGTTTGTGCAAGCCGCCACGACTGGATGCCGTTGTTGTGATAGATCGAGCGGGTGCCGCGCACCGCCCGCAACTGGTTCAGCCGTGGCTGGACATGGCCGGTCTCGTCCATTGCCCGGCTCTGCAGGATGGCGGGCGCACCGTCCCAGACCCAGTCGATGTTGAAGCGGGTCAGCGCCTTGGGCAGCACCGGATTCTCCAGCCGCGCCGTCCGCCAGTTGCGCCCGCCGTCGAAGGACACATCGACCCGGCGGATCTTCCCGCGACCGGACCAGGCCAGGCCGGTGACGTTGTAGTACCCCTTGTCGAGCAGCACCTGGCCACCCGAGGGCGTGGTGATCACCGACTTGACCTCCTGGATCGACGTGTACTGGCGGTGTCGGCCGTCGGGCATCAGGTCGACGTAGTGCAGCACTTCGTCCTTGGTGTCGTAGGGCTGGTCGCCGACTTCGATCCGGCGCAGGTACTTGACCCATGACACCCCCTGGATGCCCGGCACGACGAGACGCAGCGGATAGCCATTCTCGGGGCGCAGCATCTCGCCGTTCATCGCCCAGGCCACCATCACGTCGTCGAGCGCATTGGCCATCGGGATCGTGCGCGTCATCGACGAGCCATCGGCACCCTCGGCCAGCAGGTAGCGGCCGTTCTTCGTGTCGGCGCCGACCATGTCGAGCAATGTCGACAGCAGCACGCCGGTGTACTCGCAGCACGACAGCATGCCGTGTGTGTACTGCACGGTGGGCACGGCGACGTTGCCCCACTCCATGCCGGTGTTGGCGCCGCACTCGATGAAATGGATGCGCGAGACCTGCGGCAGCCGCATCAGGTCGTCCATCGTGAAGACCCGCGCCTGCCGGACCAGGCCGTTGATCATCAGCCGGTGCTGGTTCGGATCGATGTCCCACCAGCCCTGGTGGTGGCGCTCGAAATGCAGGCCGTTGGGCGTGATGATCCCGAACAGCCCCTGCAGCGGCGCAAAGCTGACCGATGCGGCCGACACCCGGGTCAGCCCCGGACTCTCGCGGCGCTGCAGATTGCGCTCCCACTGGGACGGCGACCCGTAGCCGCGGGCGGCAACCGGCTGGCCCAGTCCGGTCGAATGCGCCGGCAGGCGCACGATCGCGGGATCGTCGACCATCGCTGCCGGGCTGGCGGCTGGCTGCGCCCGGCTGCCGGCCGCCGCCGACACCCCTGCCCCCATGGCCAGCGCCTTGCCCATGAACTGGCGCCGGGCCCGGCGCGCCAGGGCCAGCTGTCCGGCGGACAGGAAATTCTCCGGCGCCTTCTGGATGCGCCCTGGCAGCGGCCTGCGATCGTCCGTCACGAGGACACCGGTTCGAGATCCTGGGCCACGGCCAGCAGGCGGTCGCACTCATCACTGCCGTCGTCTTGCGACGCAATGTGCACACAGACCGTCCGGCAGATCTCGGTGAGTACCGTATCGCCGACTCCGTAATAGATGAAGTTGCCGTCCTTTCGACGGGTCAGGACACCTGCCTGGTACATCGTCCCCAGATGGCGGGAAATATTGGTCTGCGTGGCGCCGGTATCAGCGACGATCTCCGAGACGGTCTTCTCGCCCTGACAGATCGCATGCAGGATCCGCACGCGCATGGGTTCGGACAGCAGCGTGAAATAGCGCGACACGCGCTCGCACACGTGCGCCAGTTCGTCCATCGACATCGTCAGTCTCCTCTGCGCAGCACTTGACATGAATCAGCCCGCCACGCATTTCTCATCGGTCGACTGTATGCGTCTATACTCATACAGTCAAGCACCGCATTCCGGCGCCATGCGCAGACCCCTCATCACTGCCGCGATCACCGCTGTTGTCACGACGGCTGCCTTTGCCGCGGCCACCTTTGCGATGGCCGCCTCTGCCGCGACTGTCGTCACCGCGACCCCCTCGGCATTGGCAGAGCAGATCCCGCCGGCCGCGCTGGCCCGCCCTGCCGCCTGGGCGAGCCTGCTTGCCCGGGCCACGGCACGCGGCGAGCCTGTCGTCGTCCTGTTCTCGACCCCGGGCTGTCCCTGGTGCGAACTGCTGCGTCGCGACCACCTTCAGTACCTGGCCCGTGACAGCCGGCAGTACGGCGTGCAGGTCGTCGAGCTCGACATCACCGATCACCGGCCGTTCAGCGACGGGGGATCGGCGGCCGAGGTCGCCCGGACGCTCGGCATCCGCTTCTCGCCGACCGTGGCCTTCGTCGGGGCCGCCGGGGAACTGGCCGAGCGGCTGATCGGCTACACCTCACCCGACTTCTACGGCGCCTACCTGGACGAGCGGATCAAGACCGCCCGGGCGGTGCTGGCCGTGCCCCGCTGACCACGCCGCTGGCCGTACACTACTGGACCGTGCGTGCGCAACGGGC
The DNA here is from genome assembly GCA_041678445.1 of Burkholderiaceae bacterium. Lineage (GTDB taxonomy): Bacteria > Pseudomonadota > Gammaproteobacteria > Burkholderiales > Burkholderiaceae_E > Zeimonas. The sequence goes on from JBAYOD010000023.1 coordinate 12,819, forward strand.
CGTGCGCCCTCATCCCCGTTCGCATTCGAACGGCAAGGGCAGCCAAGGTGCGGGGGGCCGGACTGAGACGGTTTTGCGTTCGATCGCAGGCCACCGTCTGCCAGGACGCGGGGCGAAGCTTTCGGCGCACGCCTTGTGCGCAGCCGAGGAGCGCAGGGCTCGTGGCCCGCGCGCGTCAGCGCGCACCAACAATCTGACTTGCCGCCGACTGTCTGAGCGCAGCGAGCGCCGCAAAGCGGCGGGAGCGAAGCGAGTTTCGGCGGCAGGCCACGAGCCCGAAGCACCGCAGGGTACCCCGCGCGGCGGGGCAAGCACCCGGCGTGCGCCGAAAGCTTCGCCCCGCGTCCTGGCCAACCGCCCCCAGACGCTCGAACGCGAAACGGTATCAGTGGAAGTGCGTCGAATCCGGCTCGACGTCGCCGGGCATCTCCGCGTGCACGATCTCGCCCTTGCCGTTCGGGTACAGCGGAACGCCGCAGTCTTCGCAGAACTCGGGTTCGGTAAGCTCGGGCCAAAGCCGCATCTCGGCCACGCCGACCTCGCGCAGCACGTCGCGGATCTGCTCGAGCGGCGACGGCTCGTCCTCATCGCTCTCGGCACCGAGCAGCGGCCAGACGATGCCGTGCGCGACTTCGTCATCGTCTTCATCGACGCTCAGACCGATCCGGTACTCGTCGGTGCGTTCGTCGCCGAATGGCGCAACCGTTGCCCGGATCTGGGCCGGTTCGACGGCCAGCGCGTGGTTCAGATAATGGACCGCCGCCCGGATCGAGTACGGCCGCACCCGCCGGTCGGATTCACGCAGGTTGATGTGGAAGGCGTCGGGCAGCAGGCACTCGAAGCCGCAGCCCGGCAGCAGCGGTTCGAGGTTCGGCCTGGCCTGGCCGATCCACTGCTCCAGGCACTGCACGCGGCTGGCGTGCTCGCTCGAATCGACCGCCTGCCAGCGGAACAGCGGGCTGCCTTCGGGCACCGCCACCACGCCGAGCAGGAAGCGCGAATCCGCAAGCATCTCCGCCGTCTCGGGCAGCGTCTTGAGATCCAGACGCGTCGCCTGGCCGGTGACGGCACCCTGCCCCAGCCGGCGGGCCAGACGGCGCAGCTCGCCGAAGTCGCGCGGCAACTGGTCGATGCTGTAGAGCTGGGGGGCGAGCTGGAAGCGTGCCTGGCCTGACAGCACGTGCGCCTGCCAGTGGGCCGACAGGGCCCGCACGGCGTCGGCCGGCAACGGCCCCGACGGAATCCGGAAACGGGTCCAGACGATCAGCGGCGCGGCCACCAGCAGCAGGTTCCAGCGCTGTCCGTCGTGTTCGATCGTGACGGTTTCGGCAGCCTCCTCGACCGCCTCGACCAAGGCCCCGTAGGCTTCGTCATCGGTCTGGTGCAGCCGGTCGAGGGCGTCGTAGACGGCCCGGATGTGCCCGCTGTCGAGCAGGCGCTCGATGCGCAGCGCCAACTGCGCCTCCCAGAAACGATCCTCGATCCGGCTGCCCGAGTTGGCCAGCCCGAGCGCAGCAGCCACCATCCGGTCGGCATCCGGTGACAGATGGGCCTTGCGCTCACGGGCGCGGGTGTGGCGATGTTCTTTCATGCTTTCCTTCGGGTCAACCGCGAAGTTTAGTCGAATTCGGTCGCCCACCCCCCATTCGGTCCCCCGCCACCCTTTCAGTCGCCCGCCACCCGATTCCACAGAGCCGGTTGCTTCGCTTCGCGCCCGATGTCGGCCAGCAGGGCCTGGTGGGCAACGCATTCCTGCGCGTCGGCAGCCTGCACCCGCAGGCCGGCCGGCGGCCAGGGGCCCTCGACGGTGTCGCCGAACTCGCCCCCGGGCAGGCTCAGCGCGATTTCGAGGCTGTCCTGGCCGCGCGTCATCGCCAGGTAGACATCGGCAAGCAGCTCGGCGTCGAGCAAGGCGCCGTGCAGCTTGCGGTGCGCGTTCGATATCTGGTAGCGGTCGCACAGCGCATCGAGCGAGTTGCGCCGCCCCGGGTGCAGCTCGCGGGCCAGCGCCAGCGTATCGACGACGCTGCTGGCCAACTGGGTGAAACCGGGCTGCCCCAGACGCCGGTATTCCGCATCGAGAAAACCGAGGTCGAACGGTGCGTTGTGGATCAGCAGTTCGGCACCCTGCACGAAACCGGCGATCTGCCCGGCCAGTTCGGCGAAGCGCGGCTCGCGCTCCAGGCGCTCACGGGTCAGGCCGTGAACCTCGAGCGCCCCGGCATCGATGTCGCGCTCCGGATTCATGTACAGATGAAGGCTGCGCCCGGTCAACCGCCGGCCGACGATCTCGACGCAGCCGATCTCGATGACCCGGTGTCCGTCTTCCGGCGACAGGCCGGTGGTTTCGGTATCGAGGACGATCTGGCGAAGACTCATGATGCAAGGTGTCCTGAAGAGGCGACCGGCGAGGCGGCCGGCACCGGGCTGGTCGCACCAGCCTGCCCCGCCGGTTCGGCCGGCCCGGTGTCCTGAAGCAGGTGCCGGCGGCGCGCGAACAGCGTGTAGACGGTGGGCACGACGAACAAGGTCAGCACCGTTCCGAAGCTCATGCCGCCGACGATGACCATGCCGATCTGCATCCGGCTCTCGGCACCGGCCCCGCTGGCCAGCGCCAGCGGCACGGCCCCCAGGACCATCGCCCCGGTGGTCATCAGGATTGGACGCAGCCGCAGGCTGGCCGCTTCGACGGTCGCCTCGCGCAGCTCGCGGCCGGCATCACGCAACTGATTGGCAAACTCGACGATCAGGATCCCGTGCTTGGTGATCAGGCCGACCAGCGTGATCAGGCCGATCTGGCTATAGACGTTCATCGTTCCGCCGCTCCATTGCAGCAGCGCGAGCGCGCCGGTCATCGACAGCGGCACCGACAGCATGATCGTCAGCGGGTCGACGAAACTCTCGAACTGCGCGGCCAGAACCAGATAGATGAAGCACAGCGCGAGCACGAAAGTGATCAGAAGCGTCGTCGACGACTGCTTGAACTCGCGGGTCTGGCCATTGTAGTCGAGCGTGTAGCCGAGCTGCAGATGGCGCCCTGCGTAGGTCTCGACAACCTCGAGCGCCTCGCCCAGCGAGGTGCCGGGCGCCAGGTTGGCCGTGATCGTGATGGCACGGCGCTGGGCAAAGTGGTTCAGCTCGCGCGCCGTCACGCCCTCGCGCACCGTGACCAGGCTGGCCAGCGGCACCAGGGCATCGCCGCTGCCGCGCACGAAGATCCGCGAGATGTCCTGCGGCGTGGCGCGATCGTCCTGGGCGAACTGGACGATCACGTCGTACTGTTCGCCGTCGCGCTTGAAGCGGGTAACCTGGCGTCCGCCGAGCGCCGTCTCCAGCGCCCGGCCGATCGCGTCGACAGCCACCCCGGCATCGGCTGCCCGGGCACGGTCGACCTCGATCTTCAGTTCCGGCTTGTTCAGGCGCAGGTCGCTGTCCACGCCCTGCAGCCGCGGATCGGCCCGCATGTCGGCCAGCAGCGGTTCGATCACTTCCTGGATCGTTTCGTAGGGATCGGAGCTGAGCACGACGACGTTGATCGGCCGCTCGCGCGGCGACTGGCCGAGCGAGGCCGGCGCCACGGCAAAGGCCTGTACGCCCGGGATCGCCAGCAGCTGCGGCTGGACCTCGCGGATGATGTCGGGGATCTTGCGATCACGCTCGCCCCAGTCGACCGTCCGGGTGAAGCTGATGCCCTGGGCAACGGTCGGGCTGCCGGTCACCGAGAACATCCGGTTGACTTCCGGCACCGACTGCATGATCTGCTCGATCTGGCGCGCATAGCGGTCCGTGTATTCGATCGAGGCGCCATCCGGACCGTTGAAGATCGCCACGATGGTCGCGCGGTCCTCGACGGGCGCCAGCTCCTGCTTCATCTGGCCGAACAGCACCCCGCTCGCCGCGCCGACCGCAAGCCCGATCAGCACCACCAGCCAGCGCAGCTGCAGCGACTTGCGCAGCGCCCGCGTATAGCCACGGGTCAGGGCATCGAGCGCACCGTCGATCATCCGCACCAGCCGACCCGGAGACGGGTCGTGGCGCAGCAGCTTCGCGCACATCATCGGCGTGAGCGTGAGCGCGACGAAGCCCGAGACCAGGACCGCACCGGCCAGCGTCAGCGAGAACTCGATGAACAGCCGGCCCGTGCGCCCGGTGGTGAAGGCCACCGGCGCATAGACGGCCGCCAGCGTCAGCGTCATCGCGACGATCGCGAAACCCACCTCCTTCGAACCGACCAGCGCGGCGCGCACCGGCTCCATGCCGTTCTCGATATGGCGCCAGATGTTCTCGAGCATGACGATGGCGTCGTCGACGACCAGGCCGATCGCCAGCACCAGCGACAGCAGGGTCAGCGTATTGATCGAGAAGCCGGCAGCGAACATCAGCCCGAAGGCACCGACCAGACAGACCGGGATCGTCACCAGCGGAATCACGCTGGCTCGCAGGGTTCCCAGGAACAGGAAGATCACGATGGCCACCAGCACGGTGGCTTCGCCGATCGTCGTGTAGACCGATTCGATCGAGCGCTCGATGAAGACCGTGCTGTCGTTGGCGATGCTGACCTCGAGCCCCTCGGGAAGCTGCTGCTGGATCTCCGGCAGCGCGTCCTTCAGGGCCTGGGCCAGCGTCAGCGGATTCGCAGTGGCCTGCTTGATCACGCCCAGCGAGATCGCATCGCGGCCATTGAAGCGCACGACGCTGCGCTCGTTCTCGGGCGCCAGCGCAATGCGTGCGACATCGCGCAACTGCACCGGATAGCCGTTGACCACCCGCACGACGACGTTCTCGAATTCCCGGACCTGCTGCAGGTCGGTCTGCGAGAGCACCGTGAACTCGCGCTGCACGCTCTCGATCCGCCCCGAAGGCAGCTCCACGTTCTGGCGGCGCAACGCCTCCTCGACGTCACCCGGTGTCAGGCTGAAGCCGGCCAGCCGGTCGGGATCGAGCCAGATGCGCATCGAATAGCGGCGATCGCCGTTGATCCGCACGTCGGCGGCGCCGGGCAGGGTCTGCAGCCGCGGCTTGACGTAACGGTTGGCGATGTCGGAGACCTCGAGTGACGACAGGGTCTCGCTGGTGAAGGCCAGCCAGATGATCGGATTGGCATCAGCCTCGACCTTGGCGATGACCGGTTCGTCGATCGTGTCGGGCAGCCGGGCCCGCACCCGGGCCACCCGGTCGCGAACGTCGGCGGCGGCACCGTCGGGATCGCGCTCGAGGCGAAAGCGCACCGTGATCTGGCTCTGCTCGGCCCGCGAAATCGAGGTCAGCACGTCCACACCCTCGATCCCGGCGATCGAGTCCTCCAGCGGCTTGCTGACCTGGGATTCGATGATCTCCGACGAGGCCCCCGGATAGCGCGTCGTCACGGTGACGGTCGGTTCGTCGATCTTCGGGTACTCGCGCACCTGCAGCCGGTCGTAGGAAACCAGCCCGATCAGCAGAATCACCAGCGACAGCACCGTCGCAAAGACCGGTCGACGGATGCAGGTCTCGGAAATGACCACCGCTCAGCCTCCGATCACCGCTCAGCCGCCGGAGGCCGGTGACCGCTCGTCGCCGATCACCCGGACCGGCTGGCCATCACCCTGAAGCTTGAGCTGGCCGGCGGTGACCACCCGGGCATCGGCCGGCAGTCCGCTCAGGACCTCGGCAAGTCCGCCCCGCCGCTCGCCGATCTCGACCCGGGTGCGCAGCGCCCGGCCCTGCTCGATCCGGTAGATGATCAGTTCGGAACCCGCCGGAGTGATCGCTTCTTCGGGAACCATGATCGCCTGCGGATTCTCGGACAGGACGATCGACGCCTTGGCAAACATCCCGGCGCGCAGGGCACCCTCCGGATTGGGCAGGCGTCCACGCGCGATCAACGCGCGGCCGTCGGCGTCGATGCGGGCATCGAGCGCCTCGATCCGGGCATCGAAGCTGCGCCCGGGCCAGGCATCGAACGCCACCTTCAGGACCTGACCGGGCTGCAAGCGAGCCAGATAGCGTTCGGGCAGGCGCAGGTCGACCTGCACCGACGACAGGTCTTCGAGGACCACCAGCGCATCGCCCTCGCGCACATAGTCGCCGACGCTGATGTTCCTCAGGCCCAGCACGCCATCGAAGGGCGCCCGGATCCGGGTCTTCGACAACCGGGCCTGGGCAAGCGCCAGACGTGCCTCGAGCACGCGCAGGCTGGCGGCCGCCTCGTCGCGCGCACGGGCGCTGACGAACTGGCGGTCGGCCAGATCGAGCGCGCGCTGGTAATTGGCCTTCGCCAGCGCCAGTTCGGCGCGGATCTGGTCGGCCTCGGCCACCAGGATCGCTGCGTCGAGCTCGATCAACAGATCGCCGCGGCGCACGCGGGCACCCCCGTCGAAGCCGACCCGCTCGATCCGCCCGGCAATTTCGGGGCGCACGGTCACCGACTCGGCTGCACGCAGCGTGCCGACCGCGGACACCGTCCGGGCAAGGGCCATCGTCCTGGCCTGGCCGGCCTCGACGGCAACCGGCGCACTGGCGCGCGGCGGCGGCACCGGATCATCGGGGGGCCGTTGCGCCGCGGTCCTGCCTGCTGCACGGGCCTCGAAGGCCGGCACGGCAGGGCCACGCTGCCAATGCCAGCCGGCAGCGCCCAGGACGACCAGTCCGACTGCGGCCAGTAGCCAGTATCTCGATCGTTTCATCGTGAGGAGAGTCCGCGAATGCGGCCGCGCGGCGGCAGCCCGAAACCCCGGGCTGCTTGTCCGGAACCGTGCCAATCTAGCATGTCATCCGGCGCGATAGTGCAGAACTCGCCGGAACTCACGGCATTTACTCACGCTATCATTTTCGTTTTTCCGGTACTTGCGATGCTGCCCCCCGTTCCCTCGATTGCTGCGGCTGCCCCGGCCACTTCCGACGCTGCCGCGGCGGCCGCTGCCGCGCCGACCGACGCCGCGCCGACCGACGCCGTCCCTTGGCCCAGGCCCGCGATCGCCGCCCTCACCGCCTCGCAGATCCGCGAGGTCGCCAACGCAGCGATCGGTCGCGACGACGTCCTGCCGTTCTGGTTCGGCGAACCCGACGTGGTCACACCGGCCTTCATCCGGGCAGCGGCCAAGGCCGCGCTCGACGCCGGCGACACCTTCTATCATCACAATCTGGGCATTGCACCGCTGCGCGACGCGCTGGCCACCTATCTGAGCCGCAGCCACCTGCCGGTCGCCAGCGAGCGGGTGGTCGTCACCAGCAGCGGCGTCAATGCCCTGATGCTGGCCGCCCAGGCCATCCTGTCGCCCGGCGACCGGGTGGTCGCGGTCGTGCCGCTGTGGCCGAACATCACCCAGATTCCCCGCATCCTCGGCGCCGAAGTCACCCGTGTGCCGCTCACGCTGGCGGCCGACGGCCGCTGGACGCTGGATACGGCGCAACTGCTGGCCGCGATCGGCACCGATGCGCGGGCGGTGATCGTGAACTCGCCGAACAACCCCACCGGCTGGACCATGTCGGGCGAGGCGATGGCGGCGCTGCTCGCCCACTGTCGCCGCCACGGCATCTGGGTGGTTTCCGACGAGGCCTACGAACGGCTGGTGTTCGACGGCAGCCTCCAGGCCCCTTCGATGCTGGATCTGGCCGGGCCCGATGACCGCCTGATCGTCGCCAACACCTTCTCCAAGGCCTGGCAGATGACGGGCTGGCGCCTGGGCTGGCTGGTGCTGCCACCCGCGCTGGTTCCCGAACTGGCCAAGCTGATCGAGTTCAATACCTCATGCGCGCCCGGTTTCATCCAGCAGGCTGCCGTGACGGCCCTGCGTGACGGCGAACCGGTCGTGCGCGCCTTCGTCACTGAACTGGGCCGACGGCGCGACGCCCTGCTCGCCGGCCTGCAGCGCATCGACCGGATCAGCGTCGGTCGCCCCGACGGCGCGATGTACGCATTCTTCAGTATCGACGGCGAACCCGACAGCCTGGCGCTGGCCAAGGCGCTGGTGCGCGACGCCGGGATCGGGCTCGCTCCGGGGATCGCCTTCGGCGACGAGGGCGAAGGCTTCCTGCGCTGGTGCTTCGCACGGCCCGTGGCCGTGCTCGAAGAAGCACTCGGCCGCCTCGAAGCCCACCTGGCGCGTCGTTAGCCAGCCAGCCGCACACCGCCGATTGTGCGGCGCCGATTGTGCGCCGCTGACTGTGCGCCGCTGACAGCGCACCCGGTCAGCTGCGCGCCCGACCGGGCACGCCCCGGTTGGCCAGCGCATCGGCGCGTTCGTTGCCGGGGTTGCCCGCATGGCCGCGCACCCAGCGCCAATGGACCTCGTGGCCAGCCACCAATTCATCGAGTTGCTGCCACAGATCCTGGTTCTTGACCGGCTTGCGATCGGCGGTTTTCCAGCCGCGGGCCCGCCAGTTGCGCAGCCACTCGGTGATTCCCTTCTGCACATACTGCGAATCGGTGTGGATCACCACCTGGCTCGGCTGCTTCTTCAGCACCCGCAAGGCCTCGATCACCGCCTGCAGTTCCATTCTGTTGTTCGTTGTCAACGCTGCGCCGCCGAAAAGCTCCTTTTCGTGACCGCCCCATTTCAGAAGCGCCCCCCAGCCACCGGGGCCGGGGTTGCCCTTGCATGCACCATCGGTGTAAATCTGTATGGCATCGCTCATCCGCCGGATTCTAGTGCCTGCCGGCACGGGCATCCGGCGCCGGGCGTTCCGAACCTCTTGCTTCAGACCACTCGAACAGTTCGAAGATGATTGAGAAACAAGTCATCCGGTTTGCCGAAGAGATCCGCAAGACCCGGCCGCTGCCGCTGCGCCTGACGCTGTGGAACGGCGCCCGCGCAGACTTGTCGGACGACCCGAAAGTCGAAGTCCGGCTCAGGCAGCCGAGCGCCGCCAAGGCCTTGATCCACCCCTCGCTGGACCGGCTCGGGGAGGCCTTCGTCGAAGGACTGATCGATATCGACGGCGACATGCGCGACATCATCGCGGCCGCCGACGGCCTGGCCAGGATCGGCGATACCGAACAGGGCCGCGGCAAGCTGCCGTCGTGGCTGCGTCATACGCGCAAGTCCGACCGCAAGGCGATCGAATACCACTACGATGTCTCGAACGACTTCTACGCACTGTGGCTCGATCCGCAGATGGTCTATTCGTGCGCCTATTTCCCGAACGGCGACGAAGACCTGGCCACCGCGCAGACCCGCAAGCTCGAGCTGATCTGCCGCAAGCTGATGATTTCCCCCGGACAGACGCTGCTCGACATCGGCTGCGGCTGGGGCGGCCTGGCGATCCACGCCGCCCGTCACCACGGCGCGC
>JBAYOD010000024.1:0-22019 GCA_041678445.1 Burkholderiaceae bacterium
AGCCCCTCGCAGATGCAGGTGATCTGGTCGACGCCCTTCAGCACATGGGTTTCGAGCGCACGGGTGAGCCGGTAGCGCAACCCGTTCTCGGTGGCGGTGCCGTGATCCACCGCGGCGTCTTCCCAGAAGGCGCGCACCTCGTAGACCACCGGAATTCCCAGCGCGCGGCCGGCCTTCAGCGCGGCCAGCCCGTTCAGGCAGGGCGAGTGCGCATGGAGGACGTCGGGGCGCTCGGCCTGCGCCACCTGGGCGATGCGCGGGGCCAGCGTGCGAACCACGTCCCACTGGTTCAGGATCGGGAGCTTCGCCAGCGCGCCGGGCTGGGTACGGTGGAAGACGAGCCCGTCGACGGACTCCTGCAGCGGGGCAATCGAGCCCGCGTTCATGCCGCCCGCCGATCCGGCACCGGCTGCATCGCCCGTCGCCGCGGCACCGGGCACCGCACCCACCGCGTGCTTGGCCGAGGTGACATGCGCAGTCTGCCAGCCCAGCTCGCGCTGGGTGTTCACGATCGCGCGTGAGCGGAAGGTGTAGCCGCTGTGCAGCGGGATCGAGTGGTCGAAGACGTGGAGGATCTTCATCGGCGATGGTTCGTACGGCTCAGGCAGCGAATGCGCCAGACTGGGCGGCCAGCAGTGCGTCGACGGTGGCCAGGTTTGCGTCCCAACTGTACCCGCGGATCACCTGCTCGCGACCTTCCCGGTGCGGGCCGTGGCCGAACAGCGCGAGCACCGCCTTGGCATAGTTTGCCGGATCTTCCTCGATGCGAAAGGCCTCGCCCGCCGGCACGTTCAGGCCCGCCGCCGCAGCCGGCGTGCAGACCACGGGACGGGCCATGGCCAGCGCCTCGAGCACCTTGTTCTGCGTGCCGCGTGCGATACGCAGCGGCGCAACGGCCACGTCGGCATGGGACAGGTACGGCCGCACATCGGGCACGCGGCCCGTAACGTGGATGCCGGGGATCGCTTCGAGCGCCTTGACCTCCGGACCAGGCTTGCTGCCCACGATGAAGAAGCGGGCGGCGGGCGCGGCGGCGCTCACCTCGGGCCAGACCTCGTCGGCGAACCACTTCACCGCGTCGACATTGGCCCAGTAGTCCATGGCGCCGGTGAAGACGGCGACTGGCGCGGCGGCACCTGATGCGCTCTGCACGGGCGCATACGGCGACTCGAAGCCCTGATCCGGATCGAAGTAGCCGGTGTCCACGCCATTGTCGAAGTGGCCCACCTTGGCAGCCGACTCAGGCGCAAGGCGCTTGAAAAGATCGGACTCGGCCTGCGTGACGAAGAGCGTGGCGTCGAACTCGCGAGCCACCTTGCGCTCATAGGCCAGCAGCGTGCGCGCCTCACGTGCGTAGACCCAGCTCATCGGCATCCGCTTGCCCTCGGCATACTGGCGCCACTTGTCCGAGTCCACATCGCACAGGTCCGCGATACGACACAGGCCGGCGTAGCCGGGACCCGACACGAACTGCGCCATGGTGGACGAGAAGACCACCGCCTTGTCGATGCCCTGCGAGGCGATCGTGTCGTCGACCCAGCGCTGCAGTTCGGCATTGCGGTAGTACGGCACCGACAGCGCGTGACCGGTGAGCAGGCCCGAGAGGCTGGCCAGCTTGCGCTTGCCCGGATCCAGCCCGACCAGCTTGACCTGCTTGCACAGGCGGGCCAGATCGGCCTCGTATTGCCAGTCCTGCGGGTCGTCGACGAACGCCCCCAGGTACACCTCGTGGCGCGCCGCCAGATGGCGCAGCAGGTGATACGAGCGGATCTTGTCGCCCTTGTTCGGGGGAAACGGGATACGGTGAACGAGCAGCAGCAGCCTGGAAGTCATCGGCGCAGCCGGAGGCCAGGGATCATGGACGTTCGATGGTAGTCAAAGGACCCGGGGCTGAATAGCCAACTCGTCACACTTTGGATTCAGGTTGTTACGCTCAGCTCAAACATCGAGCGTCTCCACAGCGCATGTTGTTGTTATTGACAACACTCGTAGATGTTGTCATCATGGCCAACATGAAGGCTATACGGCTGGCTCGGACACGAATCGTCTACGCAGAGAATGCCTTCGCTGAACTCGTCCTCTGGAAGGTACCCACACCCGTTTCAGGTTCAACGCACAACCTGAAGTATCGGTTGGCATATGTGGTGGATGGCACATGCGTGCTCCGCTACGACAACGAGGTGGGAAAAGGTGATCACCGCCACTGCGGTGGAACCGAGAGCAACTACCAGTTCACTACACCCGAGACGCTCATAGCCGATTTTCAACGCGATATTGCGAGGTGGAACCGTGAGAACCGTAACTCTGGATGTTCGCGATCCGAATGACTCGATGGCTGACTTCGTTCGCTCCTGGGAGAGCGGCAAGGCCGACAAGTCGGCTCGCATCAGTTTCGCGTCGCCCGAACTTCTGTGGAAGGTGCTGACCGCCAAACGGTGGGAACTGCTCAAGGCCCTGTGCGGAGCAGGGCCCCTCTCGATTCGGGAAGCCGCCAGACGAGTGAATCGCGATGTAAAAGCGGTTCACAGTGACGTCACGGCGCTGCTGAGCGTCGGCGTGCTTGACCGGGCCGACGGCGGCGGGATCGTGTTTCCGTTCGAAGCAGTCAAGGTCGAGTTCCTGCTGCAGGCGGCCTGAGCGCAGCGCGAGAGGCGCCCGATCGCTGCTTTCCACGCTCCACCGCAACCCGATGATCGATTCTGAACGGATTAATCCGATGCCGAAGCCGATGGAAGCCGGTCGAGTCGGACTGACTGCACCGCCACGCGCTACATCGGGCCGATGGCACCGTAGGGGGCCATACACACGACAGACACAGGCGCGACGCACCGTATCCTATGTGATACATTAAAGTTCATGGTCGAAGTCCGTCAGACAGTTCACTATTTCGATTGGTTTGCCGGCCTGCGTGATCGCCAAGCCAAGGTGCGCATCGACATTCGCATCCGTCGCCTGTCACTGGGAAATCCAGGAGACGTCAAACCCATCGGTGAAGGCATATCGGAGCTTCGCATCGATTACGGTCCTGGCTATCGTGTGTACTACCTCCAGAAGGGGAACGAGTTCATCCTTTTGCTCGCTGGCGGCGACAAGTCCTCACAAGACCGCGACATTCGAGAAGCCAAGACGTTGGCAAGGAACCTGTAGGAGCAAGTCATGGCCAAAACCCGCACCACTACCTGGGATCCGGCAGAACACCTCGAGACTGAGGCAGATATGGCTGCCTATCTGGAGGCAGCGCTCGAAGAGAACGACCCTGCGCTTATCGCGGCTGCGCTTGGCGATATCGCACGAGCCAAGGGAATGACTCAAGTAGCGCGTGAGGCCGGCCTTGGAAGAGAGAGCCTGTACAAGGCACTCTCGCCGGAAGGCAATCCGGAGTTCGCAACTATCATGAAGGTAGTCTCGGCTCTAGGACTTCAACTGCACGCTGCGCCTGCGAGCGCCAAGAGTACGGCCTGACCCTTCGCTCGAACGGATCAGCCTGATGGGTATTTCGGCGCATCGTGACCGGTCGTTGGACGGCTTGCTTGACCTGAAGGGTTTGCCATGATTACCAACCAACGACAGTATCTCAACACGCAAGCTCAGGCCGAGCGGTTCCGGCAAACCCTGGCAGCGCCGGATGCAGACGGTCTGCACCCGAAGGCGACCAAGGCGATGCGTGATGGGCTGCGCAGCCAACTCGCAGACCTGGAGGCCGAGCTGGCCGAAGACGATGCCCTGCGCGATGGTCGCGTGGCCATGCGTGCCCCGCTATATCAGTAGTCCAGCCCTAGTTCGCGGGCGTTCTCGGCCATGCGCTCGAGCGCACCTTCCTGACGTTTGCGCATTTCGCGTGCGTATGTCATCAGGTCGTCGAAGGCAATGCGGCGATGCGTGCCCACCTTGCGGTGCGGCAGGCGACCTTCTTCGATCTCCTTGATCACAAATGGCCGCGAGACATTCAGGAAGTTCGCCGCCTCAACGGTGCTGAACTCCTGCCTGGATGGCATCAAGGCGATCGGACGGCCTTCGCTCATCGCACCGAGCAGCTGGCCGATGAGCTTCAGTGCTCCAGGCGGCAGTTTCTACGGCGGTCATCGGTTGCTCCTGGCCAAGCAAGCACGACAAGATCCGCTACACCCTCCGTCCCGGCGGCGAGGTGGTGCTGACTCGCGCTGCAGGCTCCGAGGCCCTGCAAGGCAAAATCGGAGTACGCTAGGCACACGTCTTGAGCCAAGGAGACCTTGCATGAGCACAGCACTAGACCCCCGCGTATCCGAGTTCGACACCGAGGAACAGGCGGCCAGCTACGACCAATGGTTCCGTGCCAAGGTACAGGAATCCATCGACAGCCAGAAACCGCGCCTGCCCCACGACGAGGCAATGGCCCGTGTCGATCGCCTGCTGGAGGAACGCAGGAAACAGCGTGCTGCCGGTTGAGTGGTCAGACGAGGCGCAGATCGACCTGGTGGACATCCAAGGCTACATTGAGCAATTCTCGCCACAGGCCGCTCTGGCCTTGCGCCAGAGCATCGAGGGCCTCGCTCAACTTTTCCAGCAACAATGAGTTGATCTCGGCACGACTTGCCTGTCCAGACTACTTCAGTTAATCCCAAGCCCGGCAGTTGAACCTTGCGAATCGACGCGTAACTCAATGCAGACGCGCCTTCGCGCTCTTCAGGTACCTCAGAGGCGCCCTCTCATCTCGCTGGCAAGATCCTGGTAGCAACCCTGGTCATGAACGCCCCGTGAACCTCCGGCGCGCCGCCGATGCCGGTCCGCTTGTTGGGTCGGACGCATACAAACCGGCGGCCAGGCCGACAGGAGATTTCCTTGAAGAACGATCCAGCGACTGATCAGAACGGCGGACGCATTGCCTCCGACGTGACGCCCGCGCGCGCGGCGATCGACTGGACCAGGGATGCGAAATCGTCGTGGCACTGCCGCACATTGGTCTGGTGTGCGCCGATGGCTCCGTCAGCGCCGGTCAGGCCGAACATCGGCTTGCGCGCCTCCATGGCCATGGGCATCAGGCTGATCATCGCTATCCGGACCATGCCTAGATCAGCTCCGCAGCTTCGCGCAGGCGTTGTGCAGTAGCGGGCAAGCCCGCGCGTTCGAGCGCAGCCGCGAAGTCTTCTGCTGTCGCCTCCGGCCTTTGCCATCGCGCGCGCATGCGCTTGAAGGCGGCCACCGCGACGAGTTGATCGAGATCCCACTGCACGACGATGAACTGGTCGGGATGAATGATTTCGATGCCAAACGGTCCGACCACGTCGATCGGGAAGTCATGCAAGTTCGCGGTGACGAGGCAGTCCGCATGCCCCGCCAAGGCGGCGGCCAGCACATGAACATCGTCGGGATCAGGCAACTTCAGACCACCAGCCAAGGACTGCCAAGCATGCTCCTCGACTTCCCAATCCGGCACCGCCTGCCGCATCTGGTCGCGTCGATAATCGAGGCGTCCTTTCAGATCGGGTCGCCGCGCTTCGATCGATGCGATCCATTCGGATTCGATCGTTCGCGACCACTTGGCGGCATACAGACCGGCGCTGGCCAGACTCATCAGAGCATCGGCAGTGGCCATCGGATGGAGTACGCACGCATCCAGTAGCGCTGTATAACGTGCGTGTCCCGCCATATCAGTAGTCCAGCCCTAGTCAGTAGTCCAGCCCTAGTTCGCGGGCGTTCTCGGCCATGCGTTCGAGCGCACCTTCCTGACGTTTGCGCATTTCGCGTGCGTATGTCATCAGGTCGTCGAAGGCGACGCGGCGATGCGTGCCCACCTTGCGGTGCGGCAGGCGACCTTCTTCGATCTCCTTGATCACAAACGGCCGCGAGACATTCAGGAAGTTCGCCGCCTCAACGGTGCTGAACTCCTGCCTGGATGGCATCAAGGCGATCGGACGGCCTTCGCTCATCGCACCGAGCAGCTGGCCGATGAGCTTCAGCGCTCCAGGCGGCAGTTCGACCGTCGGGTGGCTACCGTCGGCGGTGGTCAGCGTGATCGCCGCGGCGCGCGAGTGGTCAAGCGCTTCCATGATGCAACGCTGCGCTGCGCGCGCCATTTCGACCTCTTGAGCTGACATCTGGGGAGGCAGTACCTGGCGGACTCTTTCTACGGCGGTCATTGGTTGCTCCTGGCCAAACGGGAGGGTTTCAAGCTGGATAATAACCTGCAAATGCAGAAAATGAAATATGTGAACCAAACGAATCACGCCAGCCAGCCATTACCCCGGAGCGCCGTGCCCGCCACCCTCAACGTCGAATCCACGCTGACCGATCGCTCTACCAGACCACGGTGCCGGAAACCGTGCGTCGCGCCCTCAAGCTCGGCAAGCGCGACAAGATCCGCTACACCGGCGGCCAGGCCGACAGAAAATTTCCTTGAAGAACGATCCAGCGACTGATCAGAACGGCGGACGCATTGCCTCCGACGTGACGCCCGCGCGAGCGGCGATCGACTGGACCAGGGATGCGAAATCGTCGTGGCACTGCCGCACATTGGTCTGGTGTGCGCCGATGGCTCCGTCAGCGCTGGTCAGGCCGAACATCGGCTTGCGCGCCTCCATGGCCAGCCTTTCTTCGTCCAGCGCCATGATCGAAAGGTTGGACTGCGGGTCCAGGTCGACCGCCAGGACCCGCAATCCCTGTTCGGCGAACATCCAGGCGCAGTGGTAGACCAGCGAAGTCTTGCCGACGCCGCCCTTGTTGTTGAAGAACACGATATTCGCGGTCATGTCGTGGGCCCTTCGATCATCGCGGCTATCTGCAGCACACCAGCGGGTACTCGCGCCAGCACCTGGTGCGTCTGATCGGGCGATTCGTCAGCCACGCCCCGCTGGGTCAGCGCCGTGCGCCGGTGGCGGGCTTTTATCCGTGCTCCAAAACGCTCATCGCCCCATCAGCGAGACCGCGCGGTGAAAGGACTGGCAGTGGTGCCGACGGGCCCCGTTTCGATCACTTCGAGCAGTCTTGTCGGCAGTGCGGCTGGGCCCCTGCCCGCCAGTAGCCAGGCAGCCACCGCGCCGCACTCAACTTCGGCGGAACGCAGGACGGCTCCTGCGGCGAGGGCCTCTGCCCAACGGTGGCACTGGGAGGCTGCCAGGCTGCCGTCTTAATGTCATAATATTGTTCTCAATAATGCATTTTTTGACAATAAAAGTAAGAAAATCTATCATAAGGCAAAGCAAGTGGGGGTGCGCATGGGACTGACCCGAGAGGAACTAGGGCGGCGGATACGGTCCGCCCGGGAGACTTGCGGTCTTACGCAGGAACAACTGGGCGAGTTCGCCGACCTGAATCGCGTTGCGGTGGGCCAGATCGAGGCCGGGTCGCGGTCGGTTTCCAGCCTGGAGCTGGACAGAATTGCTCACGCCGTGGGCCGCGACATCAAATCCTTCTTCGCTGAGTCCTTTGTGGAGCGGGACGCCCTCGCCGCGCTTTTTCGTTCTGACGCTGAACTCGCAGAGCAGGCTGACCTGCTGAAGGCGTTGCAGGACAGCATGGCGCTCGGCCACGAACTAACCAATCTCGAGCGCCTGCTAGGTATCGACCGGGTTCAACTCCTCACCGCGTCGTACGAACTCCCGGTCCCCAGATCGCGCTGGGATGCCATCCAGCAGGGGCAGAAGGTGGCGGCCGAAGAGCGGCAGAGGCTGGGGCTCGGCGCAGCGCCGATCGGTGACTTGAGCGATTTTCTCGAGGCGCAGGGAGTGCGTACCGGCGCTGTCGCGCTCCCCGAGAACATCTCGGGGCTGACGCTCGTCGACAGCACGATCGGCGTGTTCGTGGTCATAAACGCGAAGCACGCGGCCGTTCGACAACGCTTCTCCCTTGCCCATGAGTACGGCCACGTTCTCTTGGATCGAGGTCGAGCCGGCGCCATCAGCCGCGCAGAGAACCGATCGGATCTTCTGGAGGTCCGGGCGAATGCCTTCGCCGCGGACTTCCTCATGCCGGCGGAGGGTGTGGAGCAGTTTGTCGTTGCGTTCGGTAAGGGCGGCGCAAGCCGCGCACAGATCGCCGTGTTCGATGAAGCCGAGGCGGTGCAGGTCGAGCAACGTGCTGCACCCGGATCTCAGGACATTCAACTCTACGACGTAGCCTTGCTCGCTCACCACTTCGGGGCGAGCCGAATCTCGGCGTTGTATCGCATGAAGAACCTGCGGCTGATCGACGAGCGCGAGTTCAAACGCCTCAAGGCCGACGAAGACAGTGGAGCAGGTCAGGCGATCGCAACTTTCCTCTCGGCACCCGAAGTGCCGAAGGAAGACACGTCGCGAGAGGACTTCCGTCGACGCTTCCTCGCGCTCGCCCTGGAAGCCTATCGCCGCGAGGAGATCACGCGCAGCAAGCT
This sequence comes from Burkholderiaceae bacterium, assembly GCA_041678445.1. Lineage (GTDB taxonomy): Bacteria > Pseudomonadota > Gammaproteobacteria > Burkholderiales > Burkholderiaceae_E > Zeimonas. The sequence goes on from JBAYOD010000024.1 coordinate 8,345, forward strand.
TGCTGAGCTCGCGGCGATGGTTCACCTGGGTCGGAACGAACTCGGGGCTGCGCTCGCTTCGGCGAAGCTGGATTGACGCACCGCGGCGCGAGCGCATTTGATGGCTACAAACGCCGAGACAGTCGTCGTCACCGACGCGAACGTGCTCATCAATCTGATTCGGATTGGTCAGTTGCCGCTTCTCGGCCAGCTGAACGGCTATCATTTCCTTGTGCCCACGGAAGTGGCGAACGAGATCACCGAGCCAGACCAGCGGGAAGCCCTCGTTGGAGCGCTGGCAGGGGGTTATCTCGAACAGGTGGTTGTCGACACGATGGAATCGCTCCAACTGTTCGCCGAATTGCGCGACGTGATGGGGAGGGGTGAAGCGGCCTGCCTCGCTCTCGCCGCCACGAGGGGATGTCACATTGCTTCGGACGAGAAGAAGCGCTGTCGACGTCGGACCGTGGAACTGATCGGCGAGGAGCGCATCGTGCGAACCGAGGGGCTTCTACTTGAGGCAATCCGTCAAGGACGCATCTCGGTTGCCGAGGCTGACGGATTCAAGACCGTTCTCGCCGAAAATCGCTACTCAATGCCGTTCCAAAGTTTTTCAGACCTCGTGTAGGTGACTTGTTGTGATCGGCGTCATGATGCAGCGGCGCTGGGCAGCGCGTGCTCAGTAATGTCAGAGGCTCGGCGCTTATGGCTCCGGGGCGGCGAGGATCGGATCGCTGCGCCGCACAAGCGGATCGAGCCAGTCGGCCTTGGCTCTGGCCCACTCGTTCCACCGCTGCTTCTCGGATGTGAGCTCGCCGTCTTGGCGGGCTCGACCCGTCCGGTTATCGCCTGCGTCCTGAGCTGGGTGACGGCATCCGCTCCTGGAACAACACAACGACCGTCGTCGCCACCATGAAGCCAACGGCCGCCCACAGCACCCCGCTGGCCAGGCCGCGATCCAGCAGATAGCCGAACAGGATCGGACCGAGGACACCGCCGACGTTGAAGCCGGTGGAGACGATGCCGAAGACGCGGCCTTCGGCGCCTGGCGGAGCGGCCGCACGCACCAGCATGTCGCGTGAAGGCGCTACCATGCCGGCCAGGAAACCCGTTGCCCCCAGGGCCACGGCGAGGGCTGCCGGTGGCAGGGGCACCTTGATCACCAGCACGATGATGACGGCTGCCAGCACAAAGGCCGCGGCCGCCACGTAGCCATGCCGGGTGGTGCGATCCGCCAGCACGCCGCCGGCCAGCACGCCGAAGGCGCTGGCGAACAGGAAGACCGTCAGTGCGAAGTTGGCCGCTGCCAGCGAGACGTCGAAGCCCTGGACCAGTGCCGCGACCGAAAATTTCTCGATGGCGCCTGTACTCAGGCTGAGCAGGACGTACAGCAGGGTCAGGACCGCGAGTGTGACCACCGATGTACCGACCGGGCGAGCCCTGGCCTTGCGCGGTTCGGCGGCCGGCGTGGCGGGCAGATCCGCTTGCCTGGTCGGCAACGGCGAACCGGCGGCGAGTACGGCCCATGCCGCCAGTCCGGCCAGCGCTGCGAGGGCGAACGCCCAGCGGGGCGCCAGGAGCAGCGCGGCGCCGACCATGATCGGCGGCGCCAGGGCACTGCCCAGGAACCCCGCGAAAGTGTGGATCGAGAACGCCCGGCCGATGTTGCCGGCGGGCATGCCGCGCGACAACAGCGAATAATCGGCCGGATGATAGACGCCGTTGGCCAGGCCCGCCAGGACCATGGCCGCGCACAGGAACGGGTAGGTGGGGAATACCGCCACCAGAGCGAAGCTGGCCGCGCCCAGCAAAAGCCCGGCCATCAACATTCGCCGTGCGCCCAGCCGGTCGACCAGAAAACCGAGCGGTGCCTGCACCAGCGCCGAGACGATGTTGAACAGGCCGATGGCAATGCCCAGTTCGACGAAGCCCACCTGCATGCTGTCGGGCAGCAGCGGCAGCAGCGCGGGCACCGTCATGATGTGCAGGTGGCTGACCAGATGGGCGACGCTGACCTGGGTCAGCAGTTGTTTGGGTGACCGATTCATGCTCGCCCCGGTGTCAATCCTTCGCTCTCGACGCGCCGACCAGCGCGACGCACGGCGTTATCATGCCCGGACTGCGTGTGGCCATTCACAAGGCGGCGCAGACTTGAAGTGACCTTCGATCCGGAAATCGTCGATCTGTCCGAGCAGCCCCGATGAATCGTTGGCTGGAAGCACTCGGTGACCGCATCGCCGCTCACCTGCTGGCGCCCAGGCCGCACGGCGAGCGGGTGGCAACGGTTGCGCCCGAGTTGCTTGCCGCCGCGCTGCGCCCGGGAGACGTGCTGCTGGTCGAAGGCAGATCGCGGTTGAGCATGGCGATCAAGGTTCTCACGCAGTCGAACTGGTCGCACGCGGCCCTGTATGTCGGCAATCAGGGGCTGCCGGGCGCGACGACCGGACTCACGGGTCCGACCCTGATCGAAGCCGACCTGCGCGAGGGCGTGCGCGCGGTGCCGCTCGACGCCTATATGCACATGCACACTCGCATCTGCCGGCCGGTGGGGCTGGCCGCGCCGGAAACGGAGCGTCTGATCGCGTATTCAGTCGGGCGGATCGGGCAGCGCTACGACCTGAAGAATCTGTTCGATCTGGCGCGCTACCTGCTGCACACGCCGCCGATTCCGATGCACAGGCGCCGCCGCATGCTCGCCTTCGGCAGCGGTGACCCGACCCGGGCAATCTGTTCGACACTGATCGCGCAGGCCTTTCAAGCCGTGCACTACCCGATCCTGCCCGAGATCACGGTCCATGACAGCCTGGACCGCTCGGGCCAGCACAGCCGCAGCGAGTTGCTGCACATCCGCAACTCCTGCCTGTTCGCACCGTGCGACTTCGACGTCTCGCCTTACTTCGCGATCGTGAAGCCGACCCTCGAGGCTGGTTTCGATCCGCATGGGCTGGCGTGGGACGCCGGACCCGGCGCGGGGCCGCCCGCCGGCCGGGGCTTCGTCACGCTCGAGTGAAAGCCATGCGCGGCACGGCCTTCAATTCCGTGCCAGCATCGAACAGCGGATCCAGTGGCGGAACCAGAGCGCGACAACTCAAGCCGCACTCCCTTGGGCATCGCTGCGGGCCGCTTCGACGACAGCCTGCGGGTCGCTGGCGTCGGCCAGTTGCCCGGCGGTGTAGTACCCGAATTCGTTGAGGATACGTGCATGGCGACCGACGCGCCGCTGCGCCATCGCCAGGTCGACGGCGCTGGGCGTGAGCATGCGCGCGGCACTATCCACCGTGCCGGGCCCAGAACGCTGCTGGCGTGATCACCGCGTAGCGATCCGCAAGCACCAGCAGATCCTTGTCCCCGGTAATCAGATAGTGCGCCTCGCTGGCCAGCAAAGTCTTCAGCACGGGCTGGTCATCTGGATCACGCAGGCAGTCATCATCACTGCCCACAGGTTCGACGATATCGGCCAGGAACAACCCGCACATTGGTATCGAGCACGACGCGCAAGCCGGACATCAGCGTGACCGGCGTTCCTGCGCTACCAAGGCATCGATTTCTGCAAGCCCCGTCTCGACCGGCACCTCGGCATAAGCGTCGGCAATCCGGGCGCTCAGGGCATCGAAACGCTCGCGCATCCGCCGGATGCGCGCAAACAGTTCGGCGTCGATCAGGGCCGCCACCGGTTTGCCGTCCTTGCTGATGACGACGGCATCATTGCGGTATTGGACCTTGTCGAGCATCTCGCCCAGGTTCTGCCGAAAATCGACTACGCTGGCTTCAATGATCACGATTCGCTCCAATCATTACTATCAAACAACTCCACCAGCTCGTCCACCCGCCTGTCCCAGGTGTTGGCCCGGGCATAGGCCATGAGGGCCTCGCGATCCCACTGGCGGCTCAGGCCCCGGGCAATGGCCTCGCGAAAGGCGTCGGCATCCCACCAGTCGACCAGCTCGCCAACCGCTGGGTCGGCCACCACCTCGGGGTTACCCCCGACCCGGGTGGTCACCACCGGCAGGCCGCAGGCCATGGCTTCGAGGAACACGTTCGACCAGCCTTCCATCTCGGTGGCCTGGGCGAACAGGTCGGCTGCACCGTAGTACCACTTCAGTGCCTCGTGCGGCTGACGGCCGCAGAACTGCACGATGTCGTGAACACCCTGCTGGCGGGCCAGCGTCTCGAGCTCGGCACGCATGTCACCTTGCGATGCGCCACCGCCCACGATCAGGAAGCGCAGGCCCGGAAACCGCTCGCGCAGCGCCGGCAACAGCGGAATCACCCGCTGGAAGCCCTTGAGCGGCACCAGGTTGCCTACGCCGATCAGCACGGTGGCATCGACCGGCAGGCCGAGCCGCTCGCGGGCCTCGACCTTGTCCACCGGACCGAACCTGCCGAGATCGACACCGTTGCCGATCACGGTGACCTTGTCGGGCGCAATGCCCAGCTTGACCGCCACGTTGGCCTTCAGCGCGGCGGACACGGCGATCAGGTGGGTGGCCCGTTGCATGGCCTGCACCAGCATCGGCTCGCGATCGGTGCCGATCAGCCATTCGTCCTTGCTGCCACGCAGGGTGATGGTGCATGGCAAGCCGAGCCGGCTGGCGATACGGGTCGCCGCCCAGCCGTCCGGATAGAGGAAATGCGCGTCGATGGCCGTGGCCCGGAAGCGGGCATGGATGCGGCGCACGCAGCGCTCGGTGCCGCGCCACATCAGCCAGCCGTCGAAGCGCTTGGCCACCCCCGGCAGGGACAGCCAGCGCGGCCGGTGAACCTCGATGCCGTCCATCACCTCGTGCGCCGGCGCCACTGGCCGGAAACCCGGCCGGAGCAGGCGGATCAGCCAGTCGATCGGCGACCAGGCCTGCGGCGCCACGATCACGATCGGCAGATGTTTCGCAACCCGGAACATGCGCTCGCGGATGAAGATGCCGGCCTGCGGCGCGGCCGCGCTCGGGAAGAGGCTGGAGTAGACGATCAGGCGGGCTTGCGAGGCGCGCGGCTCGGCACGGTCTGACGGGGGCAGGTTCACGGGGGAGATGGTAGCCGTTCGGCGAACCGCCACGCCAGGCGGACGTTCCGACGCAGCTTTGCCGAAGTACTGGCCGACATACCGCCAGTCGGCCTCAATGCCGATTTCGATCGAATCCAGAGCACTTCGCAGCAGGCATCGAATGTATTTTATTGACGTACGAACTGATGCCCACCGCGCAGACACCACACTGACCTCTGACAGGGGGCCTATGGCGTCCGGGCACTGTTCTGCCCGGTCAGCGACTACATGGAGGTTTCGATGACCAACGATCACGATGAAGGCGGCGCGGTCGAACCTGCCAAGACCGACGCAGTCCTGCGCCGGGGCACCCGGCCACTGGAATTGCTGGCAGACGAACTGCGCCAGCGTTTCCCAGAGCCTGTGGATGATGCACCCGATTCAGCCGCCATCGTCCGCGAATCCCGGGACGGGCGCTGACACCCGCGAGCTTATCGATGCCGCGCTTGATTGGCGCCGAGCCGCCGGCAATCAGCGCAGCCCGAAATAGATGTTCGCCGTCAGGAAGCCCTGCTTGCTGCCGCAGTCGAAGCGCTTGCCGCCGAAGCGATAGCCATGCAGGCCCGGCGTTTCGATCTGCCGGGCCAGGGCGTCGGTGAGCTGGATTTCGCCACCGGCACCGGGCGGCAGGTCGACCAGCGTCTTCATGACGCTCGGATGCAGGATGTAGCGGCCAACCACGGCATAGGTCGACGGCGCCTCGTCCATGGGCGGTTTTTCGACGATCGCGCTGATCTGCATCCGGGCACCCTGCTCATCGACCGGCGCGACGATCCCGTACTTGCTGACGTCGGCGCGTGGCACCTGCTCGATGGCGACCACGCTGCCGCCGGTGGCTTCGGCAACCGGCAGCATCTGCTTGAGCACGCCTTCCGGATGACCGTCGATCAGGTCGTCGGGCAGCAGCACCGCGAAATGCTCGTCCGGGCCGATCATCGGCGCGGCACAAAGCACCGCATGGCCGAGCCCGAGCGGGGCCGGCTGGCGAACGAACAGCACCTTGACGTGCGATGGAATGATGTCGCGCACCAGCGCCAGCGCTTCGGTCTTGCCCTTGGCCTCGAGTTCAGCCTCCAGTTCCGGATTGCGGTCGAAGTAGTCCTCGACGGCCCGCTTGGAGCGGCCGGTCACGAAGATCAGGGTGTCGCAACCCGCCTCGATCGCTTCATCGACGGCGTACTGGATGATCGGCCGGTCGACGATCGGCAGCATTTCCTTCGGAATCGACTTGGTGGCTGGCAGGAAACGGGTTCCCATCCCGGCCACCGGGAAAACGGCTTTCTTCAGTTGCATGGCGCGTACGGCGTGGCTTGAAAAAGCGCCCGTCTCGGGCGCGGTGGCCGCACCGGCTCGGATCGCGATCGGTGGCGGAACACGGCGACTGTACCTGACCGCCCCTTGCTCGCCCGTTACCGGGTGCACGGCCTGTCACCCAGAATGGGGGAATTCGTCACAGGACGCAGGCGCCCGGGACACTGAAGCTGCGCTCGCCGCCCAGCGAGAGCCAGCCGTCGGCGGCGCGCTCCCGGCTGCCGTCCTGGCCCGCGTCCAGGCTGACGCGGGTGCCGGCAGGGCTGCCGCCAGGACTGCCACTGACGGCCAGGCCGTCGCCCGGGTTCCAACCTTCGCTGCCATTCACCGGCGAAGCGGTATCTGCCGGCGCGGCCGTATCTGCTGGCGAACTCGTATCTGCCGGCGTGGCCGCAGCCGCATGAAGGGCCGACGGTGGCGTGCCCGAGGGCCCCGGCATCGCTGCGCGCGCCGCGGCATCGGTCGGGGTTGCGGCCGTTTGCCTGGCCGGGCTCTGCATCCGGATGGTGGCGTAGGCTGAAACCGGCCAGCGTGGAACGGTTCGCCCGGTGATGTCGGGGGCCTGCCAGACCGCGCAACCACCGCGCTCGGCGGCGAGACACCCGATCGCCGCCTGCCCGGCCAGCGCGGCGAGCCGGCCGACCAGAGGCACGTTCATCGGCACGCCGTAGACAATCTCGATCTTGAGCAGGTTCGCTTCCAGCAGGGTCTGGCCCGAGCGGGCACCCACCGGCAGGCCCATCGATGCGCCGGTTGGTGCACTGCGCGGGCTGCGCTGGCCTGCGAACTGCAGGCCGTCGTTCGGGATCTCCTGCTGGCCAGGCATCGGTCGTCCGAAACCGTCGAGCGCCGGCTCGGCCCAGTCGGTGAAGCTCTCGACCGTGGGAGACACGAGGCGTATGACGACCCAGCCGGCTGTCCGGGCCTGGGCCACGCGCAGCTGCGCCGCCGCTGCGGCCAACTGGCGCTCGCCGGCGGCGCGAACCTCCGGCAGGCTGGCCCAGAACGGCAGCAGGCCGCGCGCGAGTCCGGCTTCGATCGCCTCGGGCAGCGCGTGGCCGAGGCTGCCCGCGCGGGCAGCCTCGATCGCCGCATGCTCCACGGCCTGACGGGCGTGGAACACCAGCGCCCACTGCAGTGCACCGAGGCCGAGCATGAACAGCACCGGAGCCGCGATCGCAAACTCGATCGCGCTGGCCCCGCGCTGCCGGCGCTGGCCGCAGCGAATCCTCGTCACCGCCCGACCCCGCCCTGCCGGATTTCGACCACCACGGGTTTCTCCGGCGTCAGTCGGGGGCCGCTCGAACGGGCCGCCCGCGTTACCGGCGGCGTGGCCGAGCGTTGGGCTGGGTGCTGGGTGACGCGCTCGGCGGGGTGCTGGGTGACGCGCTCGGCTGGATGCTGGGTCGGGCGCTCGGCTGGATGCGTCGACGACAAGTCTCGATAAGCGGTTCCGATCTGGGTCGACAGTCCGGTGATCGCTGCCTCACCGACACTGGCGTCGCGGCGTCGCTCGGCCAAGCCGGAGGCACCGGCTTCGTCACGAATGCGCTCGAGTCGCTTCATCGCCTGACGCGCCAGTTCGAGATTGAGCAAGGCGATGTTGTAGACCGCCTTTTCGCGAATCGCCGTTGCGGCCTGCGGCCGCGCCGCCTTGCGGTAGGCGCTCAGCGCATCGAACCAGTCGCGCCGACGGTGCAGGACATTGCCGATCCGCAGCCAGGCATGGGCGTTGGCCGGTTCGTCCTCGGCCAGTTGGCGGAATGCGGCGAGTGCCTCGTCGAAACGGCGATCCCGATAGGCCTGTTCAGCCGCTTGCAGTGCCTGAGAGACCTCCTCCGATGCCCGAGGAACCTCATTGGCCAGGAAATCTTCGGATTTCTGCGGAGTCTCGGGCCGTTCGGCCACAGCCGACGTCGACCCCGGATTCTCGTTGCCGAGAACCGATCCGGTCGTGGGATCGATACCGGCACATCCGGCAGTCATCGAAACGACTGCAACCGCCGCGGCTGCGGCGGCCGTGCGGGCTGGCCGGCGCCCGGTCGGGTGCCGCGATCCGGCCTCCTTCGCTTTCGATCCCTCTGGCTTCGTTTGTCGGTCTGCTGTTTTCCTGCTCTCGGTCATGGTGCTCTCCTCTCGGGCCGGTGGCCCTGTTGTGCGCCTCCAGTCATTGCGGCGCCCATCGGTGCGATACCAATCAGTCCGACCCTCACCGATCCGGAACCAATCGCGCACCGACGACGATCCGCAGGCGTCGTGCTTCACCGTCACGCAACTCGACGACCGAGTGCGCATGCACACAGATCGCCACGCGCCACGGCCGCAAGCCGTGCCGGATCGCCACGATCCGGTCGTGCCGATCGATGAAAATCAGATCGATCCGTGCACGCATCCCGAAGCTGTGCACGGCCCGGCAAGGCTTGATCCACAGGCCATCGCCCGCGCCGAGCGGTGGGCGGGCGAACAGACCCAGCAGCCGCTCGATGAAGTCCGACGCGATTGCCAGCGTCAGGACACCGATGTCGTCGTCCGGGGCCAGACCTGCTGGCGCCTCGGGTCCGATCAGTCGCCATGCGCGCGTCTTCACAGCAGACCCTGCTGCAACAGCCGGCTGACGACCGGAAACAACAGAACCGCAAAGGTTCCCGGGAAGATGAACAGCACCAGGGGCACCAGCATCTTGACCGGGGCTTCCATCGCCAGCCGTTCGGCGCGCAGGAAGCGCTCGGTGCGCCGCTGCTCGGCCTGGGCACGCAGGATCGGCCCGAGATTGGCGCCCTGCTTCTGCGCGCTGGCCAGGGCGGCGACCAGGTTGGAGACGGCGGACAACCGGGCCCGCTCGGCAAGCGCTCGCAGTGCTTCGTCGCGCGGGCGGCCGGCGCGCAGTTCGCGCAGCAGTTGCGCCAGTTCGTCGCGCATCGGCCCGGGCGGGCCGCGATCGACGGCCTGCGCCAGCGAGGCGCCGAGATTCAGCCCCGCCTCGACCGACAAGGTGATGAGGTCGAGGTAGAACGGCAATTGGCGCAGCAACAGCCGTTGGCGGGCATTCGCGCGGTCGCGCAGGCGTGAGACCGGCAGCAGCGCGCCGAACAGCGCACCGGCCAGGGGCGCCACAGTGCCGGGGTCCGGCAGACTTGCCGAGGGCACAGTCCAGGCCAGCCGGACCAGGATCGCCAGGCCGGCAAACAGCCCGGCAAAGATCGAGGCCGACAGCCAGCAACCGGCACGATGCCGTGCCGGCGTCAGCCAGCGCTCCAGGCCGGCCTGCTGCAAGCGAGCCTGCAAGGCGATCCGGCGACGCGCACCGATGGTCAGTGCGGCCGGCCCTTCGAGCGCCCGGACCAGCGGCCAACCCAGCCGCCAGTGCGGCGGCAGCGGCCCGACGGGCTCGCGCTCGGCCGTGTTGCGCGCCGGCCACGCGCGCAGCACGGCGACGATCAGCATTGCGGCCGAAACGAAGGCCGCGGCCAGCGACAGCCAGAGCGCCAGCGCGGGATCGCCGGACAGGGCAGACCAGGACAGCATCGGCATCACTGCCACTCAGATCTCGATGGCGACGAGGCGCCGGATCATCAGGAAGCCGGCCAGCTGCATGACGGCCACGCCGGCGCAAACCAGCCAGCCCCGCCAATCGTCCACCAGCGGCCGCATCGCCTCCGGGTCGAAGGCGGCAAGCAGGCCCGCCAGCGCGGCCGGCAGCAAGGTCATCACCCAGGCCTGCAGGCGCCCTTGCGCTGTCAGCGAGCGGATCTTGCCTTCGATCGCGAGCTTGCGCCGGGTGGCCTCGGCAAGCGCTTCCAGCGCATTGGCGACATTGCCGCCGGCCTCGGCCCCGATCTGCAGCGCCGAGGCGAACAATGCAGTCTCCTCGACCCTCATGCGCCGCTGCAGGCCGCCCAGGCTCTCGGCCAGCGACGCGCCCAGGCGTTGCTCGCGCAGCATCAGGCCGATTTCCTGCCGGGCCGGGGGCGCGATCTCGGCGGCCGCACCCGCCAGGGCCTGGCCCAGCGCGTTGCCGGCGCGCAAAGCACCCGACACCAGCATCAGCAGGTCGGGGATCTGCTGACGAAAATCTGCAAGGCGCCGCTGGCGCAGACGGGCGATCAGCCAACCCGGCAAGGCACCGGCTGCCAAGGCGGTTGCGAGCGCCAGCAGCGGACTGCCACTCAACGCCCAGACGGCCAGCGTCAGCGCAGTCGCCACGAGAAGTGCCAGTCGATGCAGCGAGGCGGGGTCGACGAACAGGAAGGCGCTGCGCAGCGAGCGGTCGACCGTGTTCTCGAAGCGCGTTCGATGCCGGCTTGCCATCGCGGTGGCCAGGCCGACCAGGGCTGCGAATCCGGCCAGCGCCGAAACGAAGGCCGCAACGAAGATGTAGTCAGGCATCTGCGGGCTCCTCGAAGATCGCCAGATCGAAGCTCACGCCACGCTCGCGCAGGGTTTCGAGACACTGCGGCACATTGCCGCAGGCTGAGAACCGCCCGTTGCCGCCCTGCCCTGTGCGCCGGTAGCGAAACAGCGGCTGCATCAGGATCCGGTTTCCCTCCATGCCGGTGAGCTCGGCGATCTCGACGATGCGCCGCGCACCATCGGGCAGGCGGGCCTGATGAACGACCAGGTCGACCGCCGAGGCGACCTGCTCGCGGATCGCGGTCAGCGGCATCTCGACACCGGCCATCAGGACCATCGTTTCGAGCCGCGACAGCACGTCGCGGGCACTGTTGGCGTGGACGGTGGTCAGCGAACCGTCGTGGCCGGTGTTCATCGCCTGCAGCATGTCGAGTGCCTCGCCGCCGCGGCACTCGCCGATCACGATCCGGTCGGGGCGCATCCGCAAGGCGTTTCGAACCAGGTCGCGGATCGTCACCTGCCCGCGGCCTTCCAGATTGGCCGGTCGCGATTCGAGTGCGACCAGATGGGGATGAGCCAGCCGCAGCTCGGCGGCGTCTTCGATCGTGATGATCCGTTCGCCGGCCGGAATCAGGTTGGAGAGCAGATTGAGCAGGGTCGTCTTCCCCGAGCCGGTGCCGCCCGAGACGACGATGTTCTGGCGCTGCGCCACGCACAGCGCCAGGAAGTCGAGCATCGGCTGGGACAGCGAACCGATCGCGACCAGGTCGGACGGTGCGAAAAGCCTGCGGTTGAAGCGCCGAATGGTCAGCGCCGGACCACGCAGGGCCAGCGGCGGAATGATGGCGTTGACGCGCGAGCCATCCGACAGTCGCGCATCGACCATCGGCGAGCTCTCGTCGATCCGGCGCCCCAGCGGCGCGACGATGCGCTCGATCGCGGCGCGCACAGCCTCGTCACCGGAGAAGATCGCATCGCTGCGTGCGATCAGGCCCGCGCGTTCGACGAAGATCTCGCGCGCCCCGTTGACCATGATCTCGCTGATCGTGTCGTCGGCCAGTAGCGTTTCGAGCGGACCGAGTCCGATCGCTTCGTCGAGCACCCGCTCGACCAGCGCGGCGCGATCGATACCGGCCGGCAGCGCCTCTTCGACTGTGACCAGGCCTTCGAGCAGGCTGCGTGCCTCGACCCGCAACTGCTCGGGGCTCAGTTGCCGGATGTCCTTGCGATGCAGGTCCATCGCTTGCAGCAGGCGCCGATGCAAGATGCGATGCCAGTGCATCGCGGCCTCCGCCGATGGCGAAGCTGCGGCGCCCGCCCGGGCGGTGTCCGGGCCCTCGCCCTCGACGTCCTGTACCGCGCCGGCGCCCCGACCCGACGACGGATCGCCGCTCGCGACGGCTGCCGTCAGGCCCTCGTTGTCCGACGCCACGGCCGGATGAACGGTCAGCCGGTGGCCGGCGATCAGGATCTCGTCACGCTCATCCAGCGGGCCGAATTCGGCAATCCGCTCACCATTGACCCAGGTGCCGGCCAGCGTTCCGGTATCGACCAGCCGATAGCCCCGGTCGATGCGTTGCAGTTCAGCGTGGACACGGGCCACGCGCCATCCGCCGAGCACGACGTCGGCCTCGCGCGCCCGACCGATCCGGCATGGGAAGCGATCGATGCGCAGGGTCCGCGTCGCAGCGCCATCCGATTCGATGATCAGGGTCAGCATCAGTCGGCCATCCGGACGGTTTCGCGCGCGCGTTCGAGGCGTTCGGCGCTTTGCGCAATCGCAGCCAGGTTGGCCGGCGTGTCGGCACCGACGAAACGCGGCGTGATGAACACCACCAGATCGCTGCGCCGGTCCCGGAAGTTGCGCGACCGGAACAGCGGGCCGAGGATGGGCAGATCACCAATCCCCGGCACCCGGTCGATCGAGCGCGAGGTTTCCTCAGTCATCAGGCCGGCGATCACCAGGGTTTCGTTCTCGCGCAGGTTGACCTCGGTTTCGGCGCGCCGTTTCAACAGGCCCGGCACGTCCTGCACCAGGACCTCGAAGTCGACCGCCGAGATCTCCGCAGCGATCCGGGCGGAGATGACGCCCGACTCGCTCGCCACCGGACTTACGTCGAACTTGACCCCGTACTCTCGGAAGGTCAGTTGCGCCGCCCCCAACCCGCTGGTCTGCGGAATGGGCAGCTCGCCGCCGGCCACGAAGCGCGCCGACCCGCCGCTGCGACAGGCCAGCCTGGGCTCGGCCAGCACGACGGCATCGCCGTTCTGCACCATCAGGTTGATCATCGAACCGATCGAGGTCGCGATCCCGAGTGTCGTGGCAAATGGTGGAATCCGGCTGCGCACTTCGAGCCCGGCCTCGGCGGCCAGCCCGCCGGCACCAAAAGCCGCGCTGCGGTGCAGATCGCCGATCATCCCGAAGCTCGGCCCCTGGGCGCTTCCCGACCACCGGATGCCGAGATTCTTCAGGGCCTCGCGCCGCACCTCGACCATCCGGACATCCATTTCGATCATCGGTTCGCGGCCGACGGCGCTGACCAGGTTCACGAGCTGCGGATAGCGTCCGGCCACTTCAGCAATCCGTGCCGCCTGCTCGGCACTGACGTCGGAGCCCTCGATGACCACCTTGTCGCCGACGATCCGGTGCGACAGGCCGGGGGCACTGCCGAGCATGGCCCGGACCTCGGCCAGCATGCGGCTGGCGTCGGCGGGCACGACCGTGATGGCCAGATGCCGTTCGCTGCCGTCGCGCGCCCACAGGTGGACGGCACTCTGCCCGGGCGCCTCGGGAATGAGGAGCAACTGGCCGCGATCCAGGGCGCTGGCCTGCAGCACCTTGCCGTTGCCGATCGCGATCCTGCGCAGCCTGCCCACCTGCAGGACCCGGACCTCCCCCACGTACATCTGCAGGGGCTCGGCCTCGATGCCTTCCGTACCGGCCGGCGCGGTTCGCGGCGCCAGCCGGTCGGCGGGCAGAGCAGGCTGAGCGGG
>JBAYOD010000025.1:0-21647 GCA_041678445.1 Burkholderiaceae bacterium
GGAAGTGGGCGGCCTGATGATCAACGACGTGCCGATCTACCGGATCGACAACATGCCGTTCGGAGGCTGGAAGGCTTCCGGTTTCGGCCGGGAAGGCACGCGCTACACTATGGAAGAGATGACCGACATCCGGCATCTGGTGATCAATTACGCGTGAAACCCGGCGCATCGCGCCGCCCGATCGTCCCGGACCGCCATGTACCTGCCGCCCCACTTCGCCGAAAACCGGACCGGGGCCCTGCACCGGATCATCCGCGCCCATCCGCTGGGCGTGGTGGTCACGCATGGTCCGGATGGGCTCGATGCCAATCACATCCCGTTCGAACTCAGGCCGGACGGCGGCGCTCCGGGCCCGGATGGCGAGCCTCTGGGCAGCCTGATCGGCCACGTCGCACGGGCCAACCTGGTCTGGCAGGACTTTTCCGGCGGTGCCGAGGTGCTGGTGGTGTTTCGCGGCGTCGACGGCTACGTCTCGCCGAACTGGTATCCGAGCAAGCACGAAACGCACCGCCAGGTACCGACCTGGAACTACGAAGTGGTCCACGCCCACGGCCGGCTCACGGTCCACGACGACGAGCGCTTCGTGCGCGGCGTGGTGGCCCGTCTGACGCGCACCCACGAGGCCACTGAGGCCCGGCCCTGGAAGATGGGCGACTCGTCGCCCGAGTACATCGACCAGATGCTGCAGGCGATCGTCGGCATCGAGGTCACGATCACGCGACTCGTCGGCAAGGTCAAGCTGAGTCAGAACAAGGAAGCGCGCGATCGCCTCGGCGCCGCTGCGGCCCTGCACGAGCGGGGCCAACTGGCACTGGCCGAAGCGATGCGCGAGGCGGGGGCGCCTGAGGCGGATTGAGCGGTTTCAGCCGCGCACTGCCGACACCGCCGATTGCGCCGCCTGGCGCAGCAACGCACTATCGGTGCCGGCAACGACGAAGTCCCAGCCTGCGTCCTTCATCGCCCGTGCAAACGGGACCTGCACGCAGACGATGCCGGCCATCCGCCCGGCGCGCCGGGCGGCGAGCCGGATCTCGGTCAAGGCGGCACTCATCGGTTCGGCCTGCCAATCGGCCGTTGGACCGCAACCCAGGGCAATGCCGAGATCGCTCGGCCCGACCAGCACGCCATCGAGCCCGTCGACTGCACAGATCGCATCCAGATTGGCAATCGCCTCGCGGGTTTCGATCATTGCCAGCGTCACGACCGTTGCGTCGGCATGTTCGAAGTAGTCTGGTCCGCCATACAGCAGACCGCGGGTCGGTCCGTATGATCGCCTGCCCCGCGGGGGGTAGCGGCAAGCCGATACGAAACGTTCGGCATCCTGCGCCGTATCGACGAGCGGACACACCACGCCGTAGGCACCTCCGTCGAGCAGCTTGTTGATCTCGAACAGCTGGTTGGCCGAACAGCGCGCCATCGGCACCGCACTGGTCGCCGACAGCGCCTGCAGCATCGCGACCGCCTTGTCCAGATAGATCGGCGCGTGCTGCAGGTCGACCACGACCGCGTCATAACCGCAGCTGCCCATCAGCTCGGCCGAATATCCACTGTCGATCGACAGCCAGCCCGCCAGCACTGGCTGGCCCTGTGCAAACACCGTCCGGATCCGATTCGATCTCACGTCCGATACCCTTACTGAGGCGTGATGCCGAGTTTGCGGATAAGCGGATACCAGCGCTCGTCCTCTTCGCGCATCAACGTATTGAAGGCCTGCGGCGTGCTGTTGACGATGATCGCACCCTGCGCGTCGAACTTGCGCTTGAGTTCCTCTGTGCGCAAGCCCTTGTCGATCTCCCGGTGCAGCAGCGCGATGACTTCCCCGGGCGTTCCGGCTGGCGCCAGCAGACCGAACCAGGTGCCCCCGTCATAGTCGTTCACGCCGCTCGCCTCGGCGAAGGTCTGCACGCCCGGCAACGCCGCTGAACGCTCATGCGAGGTGATCCCCAGCGCTTTCAACTGCCCTTTCTGGACCATCGGCAAGGCCTGCGAGGTGGACAGCAGACTCAGCGGAACTTCGCCGCCAATGACGGCCAGCGCCGCCTGGGCGCCACCCCGGTACGGAATGTGCTTCCACTCGAAACCTGCCTCACGGGCAAACTGCTCGGCAGTCAGATGATTGCTCGAACCCACGCCGCTGGTCGAATAGTCGAGCGAACCCGGTGTCTTCCTGGAAGTCTCGATCACATCGACGACCGTGTTACCCGGAAAAGCCGGGTTGGCCACCAGCAGGAACGGCACCTTCGCGATCAGCGACACGCCGGTGAAGTCTTTCAACGGATCGTAGGAGAGCTTCTCGTAGAGACCACGGTTGGTGATGTGCGAAGACGTCACCATCAGCAGCGTATAGCCGTCGGGCGCACTGGACGCAACCGTCGTCGCGGCAATGTTGCCGCCGGCGCCGCTCTTGCTTTCGACGACGACCGGCTGCCCCGTGCCCTGGGTGATCATCTCGCCGACCCAGCGCGCGATGATGTCGGTGGCCCCCCCTGGCGCGAAACCGATGACGATCCGGATCGGCTTGGCCGGATACGACGTTGCCTGGGCACCGGCCGGCACCGTGCACAGCAACGCTCCCGCGGTCAGTAATGCGCTCATCAACCGGAAGTGGATCCTGGCCATGCTGCCTCCTTGTCTTGGCTGCGGCCAGTATCGGCACGCCCGATTCCGGCGTCCAATGACATCGGGACGCGCATCTGATGCCGGTGGAGCATCAAGCCGACGGCCGTTCAGGCCACAGATCCTGTTCCAGATGTTCCGCGGCGTGCCGAGCCAGCGCCGCCATTCCCGAATCGTCATGAGCGCCATGCCAGGCCAGTGCGATCTCGGAACGCCGGGTCCTGGCGCGCAGTTCGACGAAAGCGATGCCGGGCATCGGCACCAGGGCCATCGAGCGCGGAACGACCGCCAGCCCGAAGCCGGCTTGCACCATGCCGAGCGCCAGATGCATGTGCTCGGGTGACTCGGGCGCGATCTCGGGAGTAAAGCCGGCATCGTCGAACAGCCGGGAAATGACGTCGTAGGTCAGCGAGATGCCGGGAATCTGGCGGGCATGCATGATGAAGCGATCGCGAGCGAAGGCCTGCAGCGGAACGTCGTTCGCGCCGGCCAGCGGGTGATCCTCGGGCACGACGACCACGAAGGGCTCGGAAATGATCTGTCGCGTCACCAGCCCTCTGATCCGGCGCCACGGGCGCAGAATGCCCAGACCGATCTTCTCGGTCAGCAACGCATCGAACTGATGCTGTGACAACATGCCGCGCAGGTCGATTTCGACGTCCGGATAGAACATGCGCACGTACTTGAGGACCTGCGGAACGATCACGTAGGAAGCCGACGGGATATAGCCGATGACCAGCGTGCCCACCTGGCCGGTCACCGCGCGCTGCGCTGCCAGCCGGGCGCGCTCCAGGTCGGCAGTGATCCGCATCGCCCGGTCGAAGAACTCCCGGCCTGCCGAAGTCAGTGCCACCTGACGATTGGAGCGCAGCAGCAGCGTGGCCCCGACCTCTTCCTCCAGGCGCAGGATCTGCCGGCTCAATGCCGGCTGGGTGATGTGGACGCGCTCGGCGGCGCGCCGGAAATTCAGCTCCTCGGCGACCGCGAGGAAGTACTTTATCTGTCTGATTTCCATGCGATGAACGCACGCAGATGAATCGCGCGTGCCACGAGCAGACCGTCCTGGTTGTGACAAGTCACTTCGGAGAGCACCCGGTTTCGTACCGCATCGTAGGCATTCACCCGGTAGCGGACCTCGATCGTATCGCCGAAATAGACCGGCGCCAGAAAACGGACGGCATCATAACCGCGACTGACCGTATCGCCGATCCGCGCCAGGGCCGCGGCCCCGGACATCAATCCGATCAGCAGGGTGCCGTGCACGATCCGGGCGCCGTACGGCGTGGTGCGCATGAAGACTTCGTCGACATGGTTCGGCGACATGTCCCCGGTAATGCCTGCGTACAGATAGACATCGGCTTCGGAGATCGTCCTGCGCAGAACGGTCTCGAGGCCGAGCGGCACCTCCCGGCGCACCGGTTCGCGTCGGGACTGCGATGATGCATCCGGCTCGGTTATGTCGATGCGTACCGTCCGTCAGCGACCGGCGATGCCCAGGCCCGCAACGCCGCGCTCGAGCAGCGCCGCACCGATCCGGTCGCGATGGACCTCCGAGGTGCCATCGTAGATCCTGAGCACCCGGCAATCGCGATAGAAGCGCTCGATGGGCAAATCCTGACAGACACCCATGCCCCCATATATCTGGACCGCCCTGTCGGCCGCCCGATTGACCATCTCCGAGGCATGAAGCTTGACCATCGACACCTTGTCCCGCACGTCGATTCCCTGGTCATGCTCCCATGCAGTGTTCAGCACCATCATTCGCGTGGCAAACAGCTCAGTGGCCATGTCGGCAAGCATCTGCCGCACCATCTGGAAGTCGCCGATCCGTCGACCGAACTGGACGCGCTGGCCGGCGTAGTCGGTACACAGTTCGAGCAGCCGGGTCGCCGCCCCGACCGAGCGCGCGCCGATGAAGCCGAGCCGCACCGACGAGATCGAATGCATCGCGATCCGGAAACCCTTGCCGACTTCGCCCAGAACCTGATCGGCCCCGACCTGACAGCCGTCGAAGATCAATTCGGCATGGCCGAGCCCGGCGTGACCCATCATCGGCTGCCGGCGTCCGACCCGGAAACCGTCCGGCCGGGCAGCCGTCGCCTTGTCGACCAGGAAAGCGGTAACGCCACCGGCACCCCGCTCGCCAGTGGCCGCCAGCACGATCGCAAAATCGGCAATATCGCCATCGGTGATGAAGTGCTTGGTGCCGCTGATCCGCCAGCCATCCCCGCCGGGCACGGCCCGTGTTGCCAGGTTCGTGGCGTCGGAACCGGCGCCCGGTTCGCTGAGCGCGAAGCATCCGATGCGCTCGCCGCGCACAGTCGGCAGCAGCCAGGTATCGCGCTGGGCGCCACGGCAATGCGTCAACGCCATGTGAACGTGACCGAAGACACGGCGCGCAATCGGCGTCGTCGTGCGGCCGATCACCTCGTCCACCAGGCACTGCTCGACGGTGTTGAAGCCCGGCCCGCCGGCGTCTTGCGGCATGTTCATCGCGAACATGCCCAGTGCGACCGCCTTGCTGCGGGCCGGCTCGAGCAACTCGGGCACACGATCGCCAGCTACCTCGACCAGGGGTTCCAGCGGCAGCAGCTCATCGTCGATGAAACGGCCCAGCGTCCGACGCACCTCGCCGATTTCGCTGGAAATTGAAAAATCCACGCAACGATCCTCCTTGTCTGCAGTCCGCGCATTCGTGCGTTCGTGCGGTCTCTGTCTTCGCAGTCCTTGCCTTCAGTCAGCGAGCCAGTGCCGCCCGCGCTCGGCTCCGCCTTCGTCCAGGGTCGGCGGGGCACGCCAGTTCCTGGCCAGATCGATGTCGGCAAGCTTGAGTGCCGGACCAAGCAGGTCGACCTCACCGTATTGCGGATGATTCAGGGTCGTGACCATCTGCCGATGCCGCACTTGCGGGTCTTCCAGCGCCTGGCCAACCGTGTTCACGGGTGCCGCCGGCACACCTGCGGCCTCCAGGCGATCCAGCCAGTCCTGCACCAGACCCCGGGCGACGAGCGCGTCGAGTTCGGCATAGAGAACATCGCGGTGCACGGCGCGCGCGGCCGGCGTCGCAAAGCGGACATCCTCGGCGAGATCGGGCCGGCCCAGCATCGTGGTGAAGCGCAGATAGATCTGCTGCAGGCCCGCGGCAATGACCAACCAGCCGTCAGCCGCCCGAAAGGCCTTGTAGGGGACCGACTCGGGGTGCTCGGACCCCCATTTCATGGGGTTCTCGCCCGTGGCCAGATAGTGGAGGCCGGCATTGGTCAGGAATGCGATCTCGGACTCCAGCAGGCTCGTCTCGACGCGTCCGCCGCGGCCGGTACGTACTCTGCGCAGCAGCGCCGCCTGCACGCCCATCGCTGCGTTCATGCCGGCGATCAGGTCGAATGCCGAGGTACCCAGCTTGACGGGCGCCCCCTCACGCTCACCGGTGATGCTCATGTATCCGCCCATTGCCTGGATGGTCAGGTCGAAGGCACCCTTCTGCGCATACGGGCCAGTGGAGCCGAATCCCGAGAGCGAGCAGTAAACCAGCCGCGGGTGGGCCGCACCGAGCCTCTCCCAGCCCAGGCCGAAACGCTCCATGACGCCGGGCCGGAAGTTCTCCACCACCACGTCGGCACGCAACGCCAGTGCGTAGGCCTGCTCCCGGCCCGCAGCAGTTGCCAGATCGAGAACGAGGGAAGTCTTGTTGCGATTGCAGGCGAGGAAGGACAGGCTCTGGCCCTTGTAGAAGGGCGGCCCCTGCCTGCGCAACGGATCGCCACCGGGCGGTTCGACCTTGATCACGTCGGCACCCAGATCGCCCAGCAGCATCGTGCAGTACGGGCCGGCGACCACGTGGGTGAAGTCCAGCACGCGAATGGCATCGAGAGGATGCGCGGAGACGCCGACGGCCATCACAGCACCGCCTCGCGATCGATGTGCATCCGGGCTCCAGTGTCCAGACGGACGGCCAGGTGCGTTCGCCACGCCTCGTCGGTGTCGGGATGGTCGCGCCGCTGATGAGCCCCGCGGCTTTCAGTGCGCGCCAGCGCCGAAGCAGCGATCGCCCGCGCCACCCGGGTCATTCCCAGTGCGGCAAAGGCATCGACCCGCCGGAGGTCGGTATCGGCGCGAGCGTCACACACGAGTTGACTGGCCAGCTCGTCGAGCGCATCGATGGCCGATTGCAGTCCCGCTGCACTGCGATGGATCCCGACACATTCGGCCATCGTCCGGCGAATGCGCGTCTGCGCATCACGAGGATCCAGTTCACCGCGCGCATGCCCAACCGAGGCGAGCGCGCTGAAGGCGGCGTGCACGACACGGTGCAGGTCGCCGGAATCCACCGCCGGCTCGGCCGCCGCCGCGGCCCCTGCCACATCGCCGAATACCAAGGCATCGGCGCCACCGTTACCGGCGATACGACTCGCGCCGTGCACTCCCCCGGCAGCCTCGCCCGCCGCATAAAGACCGGCAACCGGAGTCGCCGCGTCCGGGTCGATCCACAGCCCGCCCATCTGGCTGTGCGCTGCCGGCCGGACCGGCACACGCAGTCGAGTCGGATCCAGGCCAGCGTTACGCAGGCGCTTGCAGTGCCGGACATAACCCTCGACGACTGCCGCCGGCACACGGGTGGCGTCGTAAAGCACACCGCCACCAACGCCACGACCTTCGTCGATTTCCTGCTGAATGCACAGCGACAGCCTGGCTTTCTCGATGCGGCGCTCACCCCATTCAGGGTTGTACCGGAACATGAACCGCTCGCCCCGGCCGTTGAGAAGCCAGGCCCCCTCTGCCAGCATGGAGGTCGGCAGCTCCAGTGCGCGCAGCGATTCCGGTTCGAACGTGCACAACGGTTCGAACTGCACGAACTCCATATCGACGAGCGGCGCGCCAGCTTCGAGACCCAGCGCATAGGACGAAGCCGTTACATCGCCCGGATACGTGCTGTCGTCATAAAGCTGACCGATCCCTCCCAGCGCCATCACGACCGCATTCGCCCGTACGACCTGCCAGCGCTCGCCGGCCTGGCTGCGCAACAGCGCACCGCAGACGCGCCGTTCGTCGAAGAGCAGCCGGACTGCACGGTGGCCCGACAGCATGATCACCCCGAGTTCGCGCGCACGGGCCGACAACGCCGGCAAGGCCTGTGCCCCGAGTCCCTCGGGATGGTAGACCGAACGCGCATACCAGTTTCCGGACAATTGCCGCTGGCAGAAGCGATCGTCGGCGCGCGCCATCGGCGCGCCGAGGCCGGCCAGTTCCCGGACTGCACCGACCGCCTTCCCGGTCAGCACTTCGACCAGCCGCCGATCCGATAGCCCACAGCCCCCGGCGATCACATCCGCCGCGTACTGCTCCGGCGTATCGTCCGGATCGGCGTGTGCGAACGGTGCATTGCAACCGATGATGAACGGTGAAGCCCCTCGCCCCGTGTAAGCCAGCACGACATTGCGGCCCAGCGTCCGGGCGCGCACGGCCGCACGAAGCCCCGCCATGCCGGCACCGAGCACCAGCACGTCGGTCTGCAAGACACTAGCGCCGGCGCAGGCAGCCTCGACCCAGTGGCGGGCGACGTCGTCCGATGCCCGGCGTGTAATCTGTTCGCTCGTCATGACGGCGCAGTCTGGCAACCGTCGATGATCAGGTCCAATGCTTTGCGCAGGCGCGATCGATGCCCTGGCAGCATCACTGATCCCTCGCGCTTGACGCTTGAAGTAGACTGGCCCGATGCCGCCTTCGATACCACCGCGCGCCATCACCCTCGATCTCGACGATACGCTCTGGCCGGTCGGCCCCACCCTGGTCGAGGCCGAAACGACACTGGCCGGCTGGCTGCGCGAGCATGCCCCGCGCACGGCGGCAAGCTACGATGCCGAGGTGCGTGCATCGATCCGGCGCCGGCTGCTCCAGGCCCATCCGGAGCACAATCACGACCTGAGTTTCCTGCGGCGCGAGGGCCTGCGGCTGGCGATTCACGAAGCCGGTGAAGACCCGGCGCTGGCCGACGACGGTTTCGAGGTCTTTCTGGCGGCCCGCCAGCGAGTCGGCTTCTTCGACGATGTGCTGCCGGTACTCGAGCACTGGTCGCGCCGTTACCCGTTGGTGGCGGTGAGCAACGGCAATGCCGACATCGAGCGGGTCGGGCTGGCGCGCTTCTTCACGGCATCTGTCAGCGCCCACGAAATCGGCTTCGCAAAACCGGACCCCCGGATCTTCCTCGCGGCCTGCAAGCTGACCGGCATCGAGCCGCAGCAGGTCCTGCATCTGGGGGACGACCCGCAGGCCGACATCCTCGGCGCACGCGAGGCGGGCCTGCAGGCTGCCTGGGTCTGCCGGCCCGAGATCGTCCATCGTCACCCGCCGCAGACACTGGCGCCAGAGGTCGGCCCGCGCTTCGACAGCCTGCGGGACGTCGCGGCCTGGCTCGACGGAGCGGCTCCCGGGGCCTGAGAGATCGACCTGAGCGATCGACCCGAGCGATCGACCATTCCCGCTTCGGAAATGCTCATCCCTGCTTCGGAAATGGTATATCGGAGGCGTCCAAACAATAGTATCGTCGCTCCCAGATGAACCGCCCGACCGCCACTTTGCCCCCCACCGGCACCCGCACGCCGGCGCGGAATCCCGTCGTCGCCGGCGGCACGAGCGTGAAGCCTGCCCCGGGTCCGCGGCTGGATCCGGTCGGGCTCCACCGCATCCTGCGCGACGACATCCTGCGCGGGCGGCTGGCGCCGGGCACCCGGCTCGGCGTTCGCGAACTGGCGCGCCGCTACGAGGCGGGCCCGATCCCGTTGCGCGAGGTGCTCAACCGCCTGCACGCGGAACGGCTGGTGCTGCACGAAGCCCGCCGCGGCTTCTTCGTCGGCGAGATCAGCGCCGCCGACATCGTCGACCTGACCCTCACCCGGATCTGGCTGTACACGGGCGCGCTGGAACGCTCGATCGAGGTCGGCGGCGCCGACTGGGAAGAAGGCATCGTGCTGGCCTACTACCGGTTGGACAAATCCGTCCGGCAGGCCGACCCGACCCCCGCCACCGAACAAGGCGAGTGCCTGGACCCGCATCGCGCCTTCCATACCGCCTTGATCGCCGGCTGCGGCAGCCAGCGCACGATCGAACTGTCCGAACGCCTGTTCGACGAAGCCGAGCGCTACCGCCACCTGTCCCGACTGAGCGCACCGCTGCCCGAGGCACACAATGACCACCGGCACATCATGGATGCCGCCCTGGGGCGCCGCGCCGACGAAGCCGTCGACGCGCTGCGCCGTCACCTGAACCGGACCCGCGACGCAGTCCTCCAGTACCTGAGCGCGGCAGACAAGTCGTGAAAGCTACCGGAACCACGATCGGCTGAACCGACCCATGCCGGAAACCGGGCGCCCCACCGAAGCTGAAATCCTGACCCCCGAACCCCAACCGCCGGCCTCCGCGCCGTCCGAGCGGGTGCTCTGGACGATGCTGCTCGCGCTGACGGCCACCTTCGGCCTGAGTCAGGCCTATCGCACCGTGGCCGCGATCATGGGGCCGCCGCTGCAGCACGGCTTCGACCTGTCGCCGCAGCAGTTGGGAAGTTTCGCTGCGATCTTCCACTTCGCGTTCGGCGGCCTGCAACTGCTGATGGGGATCGGCGTCGACACCGTCGGTGTGCGGCGCACTGTGCTGATGGCTTTTCCGCTGACGATCGCCGGCGCGCTGCTGTCGTGCTTCGCGCCGGGCTTCGGCTGGCTGCTGCTGGGCCAGGCGTTGATCGGCATCGGTTGCGCGCCGGCCTTCCTGGCCTGCACGGTGTTCATCGCCCGCCGCTATCCGGCCGAGCGCTTTGCGGCAGTGTCGGGCAACGTGCTGGCGATCGGCGGCATCGGTATGCTGATGACGGGCACGCCCCTGGCCTGGCTGATCGAGACCACTTCGTGGCGGGTCGGCTTTGCGGTGCTGGCCGGACTCTCGGCGCTCGCCTGGCTGGCGGTGCTGCGGCGGGTGCACGAGCCCGCCGGTGCCAGCCCGGGCCGGATGACCGGCGAAACCCTGGCCAGCGCCCTGCACGGCTTCGCACGGCTGTTCACGCTGCCGCACACCTGGAGCATCCTGGCGCTGGGCGCGGTCAGCTATGCCGCCTTCGTGTCGCTGCGCGGCCTCTGGCTGGGGCCGGTGCTGGTCGAACGCCACGGCTTCTCGCTGGTGGCCGCCGGCCACGTCGCCTTCGTCACGACCCTGGTAGCCCTGGCCGGCACGGTGATCTTCGGCCGACTCGACCCCGGCCCGGCACTGCGGCGCCGGCGCATCGTGGCCTGCGCATTGCTGTACGCCGGCTGCTTCGCGCTGATGGCGGCCAACCTGGGGCCGGTCACCGACATCGCCGCCGCCCACGTGCTGTCGCTGCTCGGCGGCTTCATCGTGCTCCAGTACAGTGATGTCCATGCCAGCTACCCGCCCGAGCTGACCGGCCGCGCGCTGTCGCTGTTCACGATGTCGATGTTCCTGGGCGTTGCGCTGATGCAGTGGCTGACCGGCGCCACGGCGTCGTTCGCCGCCCGTGCCGGCTGGCCGGTCTACGACACGGTCTTCGTCACGATCACGGTGATGGTCCTCGCCGGCACTGCAGCTTTCCGCTGGCTGCCACAGCCGCGGCAGATGAAGTAAGACCGCAACCGAGGAAGCGAAACCGCAGCCGAGTTCAAGCCATGGCCCGCCTCATCCCCTCCGACCTCGACGCCTCGCTGGCCCGCGGCCAGGCGCAGCGCGAAATCGAGACGCTGCGCCTGCTCGAGCAGGCGCTGCCCGATGACTACACGGTCTTTCACGGGGTCGACTGGACGCAGGCCGATACCGACACGGCGTTCTATGGCGAGATCGACTTCGTGGTGGTGAACCGGCTGGGCCGGGCGATCGCGATCGAGCAGAAGAATGGCGAGGTCGCGCTGCGCGGCGGACATCTCGTCAAGCACTACGCGAGCGGGCCGAAGTCGATCGATACGCAGATCGCGCGCAATCTGCGCGGCCTGCACAACGCGTTCTCGCGGCGCCACCCCGAGGGCGGCCGGCTCGACCTCGACCACCTGCTCTATCTGCCCGACATGGTGCTCTCCGGCGCGCTGCCGGCTTCGGTCGATCCATCACGGGTGGTCGATGCCGGCGGCACGGTGTCGCTGCCGAAGCGGCTCGAACAACTGTTCGCCGAACGCGACGCCCCGAGCGGTGCGCGCAGCGCCGGTTCGGCGCCGGCCGATGCGATGACCGTGCACGACTTCCTGTCGAGCCGGCTCAAGGTGATGCCGAGCGTCGATGTCGTGTCGCGCCAGGCCCGCGACCATTCGATCCGGCTGGCCGGCGGCCTCGCGACCTGGGCCGGTCGGCTGTCGATGGCGCCGTTCCGGTTGCGGGTGCGCGGCACGGCCGGTTCGGGCAAGACCCAGCTGGCGCTGGCCGAATTGCAGGCCGCTGCCGCGGCCGGTCGCACCGCTCTCTATCTGTGCTTCAACCGGCCGCTGGCCGATGCGATGCGCGCGGCCGCGCCGCGCGGGGCTGCCGAATGCATGAGCTTTCACGAGCTTGGCGACTGGGTGCTCAGGCAGCAGGGTGAAACGCTGGACTATGCGCAGCCCGATGCCTTCGAGCGCCTGGCCGACGCCGTGGTCGAGGCGAGCCGTTCGCAGGGCGGCCTCGGCGGATCGCTGGACCTGCTGGTGGTCGATGAGGGACAGGACTTCGAGCCACGCTGGGCCGAGGCGCTCGAACGACTGGTGGCGCCGGACGGGCGCATGCTGTGGCTGGAGGATCCGTCGCAGAACCTGTACCGGCGCGAGCCGGCCGAGCTACCTGGCTGGGTGACGCTGGAGTCACCGGTCAACTATCGTTCGCCGCACCAGATCGTGGCGCTGATCAATGCGCTCGGGCTCGTCGACCGCGAGATCGAAGCGGGCGGTCCGGTGCAGGGTTTCGGTTTCGACATCCTGTACACCTATCCGGACGCCGACACCCGGTTGGCCGCTCCACCCGACGATGACGAGTCGGAGGACCCGGGCGGCCTCACCGGCCTCGAGCGCTGCCGCACCATCGCCGAACCGCGCCGCGATCGGCCGGCCGGACAGCCATCGGCGCTTCCGTCGCTGCACGAGCAGACCGCGGCCGCCGTCCGGGAGTTTCGCGCCGAAGGTCATGCGCCGGCCGACATCGCGGTGATCGGCTGGCATGGCCTCGCACGTTCACGGCTGACCACGGCCGACGAGATCGACGGACTGGCCACCCGTCGTTTCACCGGCCGCTACGATGCCGGCGGCCGGCCGGTGTTCAGCGCGGGCGAGCTGCAGCTCGAGACCCTGTTCCGCTTCAAGGGCCAGGCCGCCGACTGCGTCGTGGTCACCGAAATCGACTTCGACGCATGGTCGGACGAGGTCCGGCGGCGCCTGTTCGTGGCGCTGACCCGGGCACGGCTCAAGCTTGCGCTGGTGGCTTCGGAACGGGCCACCGCGGCGATCGAGGCGCGACTGGACGGCCGCTGACACCGCGCGTCGAGGCGCCGTACAGATCGACGCGCGCAAGCCGGTCGACGCGCGCCCCCTCGATCACTCGTGGCGCAGCGCCTCGATCGGATCGAGCCGCGCCGCGCGACGCGCCGGGAAATAGCCGAACAGCACGCCGATGCCGGCCGAGAAGGCGAACGAGACCAGGTTCACCATCGGATCGAAAATGAAGGGCACGCCCATCAGTTGCGCGATCAGCACCGACGCGCCGGCCGCGAGCACGATCCCGACCAGGCCTCCGAAGGCGGCCAGCACCACGGCCTCGATCAGGAACTGCGACAGCACCTCGCGCTCGAGCGCGCCGATCGCCAGGCGCAGGCCGATCTCGCGGGTACGCTCGGTGACACTGACCAGCATGATGTTCATGATGCCGATGCCGCCGACCAGCAGGCTGACCGCGGCGACCGCGCCGAGCAGCATCGTCATCACCCGGGTGGTGCCCGACAGGGTGTCGGCGAGCTGGCGGGTGTCGAGCACGTTGAAATTGTCGTCGTCGGTCGACGCCAGGTTGCGCCGCTCGCGCAGCAGCTGGCGCAGGCCGGCCTTGACCCGGTCCGGGTTGCTGTCGTCCTTCATCGACACCAGCAGCGTCGATACCCGGGTGTTGCCGGTCACGCGGCGTTGCAGCGTGTTCAGCGGAATCAGCACGAGGTCGTCCTGGTCATTGCCCATCGCGCCCTGCCCTTTCGAGGCCAGCACGCCGATCACCTGACAGGAGAACTGCCGCACGCGCAGCTGGTCGCCGAGCGGATCGGCGCCGTCCCACAGCTCCCGGGCGATCGTGTTGCCGATGATGCAGACTGCTGCGCCCGCGCGCAGCTCTTCGGCGGTGAACTGGCGGCCGGCGGCCAGCCGCCAGTTGCCGGTCTGGAACCAGTCGTTGGTGCTGCCGGTGACCGTGGTCGTCCAGTTCCGGCCACCGGCCACCACGGTGGCGCTCGAGCGGGTTTCGGGGGCGACTGCCTGCACGCCGCCGATCTGGGTGGCGATCGCCTCGGCGTCGGCGATCTTGAACGGTGCCGAGCCGCCGCCCGAGCCGGGGCCCAGCCGCTGGCCGGGCCGGATCATCAGCAGGTTGGTGCCCAGGCTGGAGATCTGCGTCTGCACGGCCATCGTCGCGCCGTTGCCGACCGTGACCATCGTGATGACGGCGGCCACGCCGATGACGATGCCCAGGATGGTCAGGAACGAGCGCATCAGATTGCGCCGGATCGAGCGCAGCGCCAGCAGCAGCGTGTTGATCAGCATCTCAGGCCGCTCTCGCCCGCTGCGCATCGGCCAGCACGCCGGCCGGCTCCTCGTTGCGCTCGTCGCTGGCCACGACACCGTCGACGAAGCGCACGATGCGCCGTGCCCAGGCCGCCATGTCGGGCTCGTGGGTCACCATCAGCACCGTGATGCCGCGATCGGCGTTCAGCCGCCAGAGCAGTTCCATGATCTCGCGGCTGCGCACGGTGTCGAGGTTGCCGGTGGGCTCGTCGGCCAGCAGCACGGCCGGTTCGGTGACGATCGCGCGCGCGATCGCCACGCGCTGCTGCTGGCCGCCGGACAGCTCGGCCGGCGTGTGGTGTTCCCATCCCTTCAGGCCCACCGACTCGAGTGCACGCGCCGCCATGGCATGGCGCTCGGCAGACGGTGCGCCACGGTAGAGCAGCGGCAGCTCGACGTTTTCCTGGGCCGAGGTGCGCGCCAGCAGGTTGAAGCCCTGGAACACGAAGCCGAAGTAGTGGCGTCTGAGCTGCGCGAGCTCGTCGCGGTTCAGCGACTCGACAGAGGCGCCCATGAACCGGTAGCTTCCGCCGCTGGGCCGGTCGAGGCAGCCGATCAGGTTCATCGCCGTCGACTTGCCCGAACCGCTGGGCCCCATGATGGCGACGAACTCGCCGTGGTCGATGTCCAGGTCGACTCCCTTGAGCGCCTGGAAGGCGGTTTCGCCCTCGCCGTAGACCTTGGTCAGGCCGCGCAGCCGGATCAGCGAATCGCTCATCGCGCCGTCCCGCTGGCGAGCTGGTCGACGATGACCCGCATTCCCGGCTGCAGTTCGCTGGCGACGATCTCGGTCATCCGGCCATCGCTCAGGCCGGTGCTGACCGGCAACTGGCGCGGCGCGCCATCCTGCAGGACCCAGACGCGGGCGCCGGCGCTTTCGCGGGCCCCGGGTGCGCGGCCGCGCTCGCGCGACGGGCGCGGCATCAGCATCGACATGATGCCGCCCGACGAGGACCGGCCGGCTCTGCCAGCGGCCGCCTGTGCCGGCACGAAGCGCAGCGCGGCATTGGGCACCAGCAGCACGTCCTTGCGTTCGGCCGCAGCGATCACCGCGGTGGCCGTCATCCCCGGCCGCAGGCTCAGGTCGCTGTTGTCGACTTCGAGCCGGGTCGCATAGGTGACCACGTTTTCGGTCAGCGTCGAGCCGTAGGCCACCCGGCTGACCCTGGCCGGATAGCGGCGTTGCGGGTAGGCGGCCACGGTGAAGTTGGCGCTCTGGCCGACCTCGACCGAACCGACGTCGGCCTCGTCGACGCTGACCTCGACCAGCAGCTGGGTCAGGTCCTCGGCCAGCTGCAGCAGGGTCACCGCCTGCAGCGAGGCGGCGACGGCGTTGCCGGGCTCGACGGTGCGGGCCAGCACCATGCCGTCGATCGGCGAGCTGATCGACGCCTTGGACAGATTGGTCTCTTCGGTGGTCAGCGCCGCGCTTGCGTCGTCGACGTTGGCGCGCGCGCTGTTCTCATCGGCGCGGGCGCGGGCCAGCGTGGCCCGGGCAGCATCGAGCTCGGTTGCCGACGGCACCTTGCCCCCCGACAGTCGCGACACTTCCTGCAGCCGGGCCAGATTGGCCTGCGACTCCTTCACGGTAGCCGTCGCCTGGGCGAGCCGGGCGCGGGCTGCTGCGAGCGAGGCCCGCATCCGCTCGACCTGGGCCAGCAGCTTGGTGGTGTCGAGTTCGACCAGCACCTGACCCTTGGTCACCCGGTCGTTGACGTCGACGTGGACGACCCGCACAGTGCCCGACAGCTCGCTGCCGATATCGACGGTGCGGGTGGCCTTCAGCTTGCCATCGGCCGTCACGGTCAGCGTCAGGTCGCCGCGGCGCACGGTTTCGGTGGCATAGCGGGGCGCCGCCGCACTCTGCTGCTGGCCGAACCAGTACCAGGCGCCTGCCGCGCCACCGGCCAGCAGCAACGCACCGACCCACAGCGAGGTCCGCCGCCACCAGGGCCTGCGCGCCATGCGCAGCACGTCCCCGACCTTCTTTTCGTTCACCAACGCCAACCTCCACCGAGTGCCTTGTACAAGCGGACGTGATCGCCACCCAGGCTGGCGATCGTGCTGGCCACGCCGTCCTGCGTGCTCAGCAGGGTCCGCTGGGTGTCGAGCACGACCTGGAAATCGATCAGGCCGCTGGCATAGCGCTGCTGCGCGAGCAGTGCCGCCTTGGCCGCGGCGTCGGCCGCGCGCTGCTGGCTGGCCAGCCGCTGGCGGTCGGCGCTGAGCGCCACCAGCGCATCCTCGACCTCCTTGAGGGCGGCCAGCACGACCGCTTCGTAATCGGTGCGGCTCTGTTCGAACGCCGCCTGCTGGGCGCGCAGGCGCGCATCGCGCGCGCCGCCGTCGAAGACCGGCAGCGAGATGCCGGCCAGCACCGAATTCAGGATCGCCGCGCTGCTGCCCAGGCCGCTGAGCGTCAAGGCGCTCAGCCCCAGCGAGCCGCCGAGCCGGAAGCTGGGCAGGCGGGCGGCCTCGGCTTCGCCGACCCGTGCCAGCGCGGCGGCCACACGCGCCTCGGCGCGTCGCACGTCGGGCCGCTGGCGCAAGGTGTCGGCCGGAATCGTCAAGGCCAGCTCGGCATTCGCCTGCGGCACCGGGCCGGCCTCGCTCAACTCGGGCCGGGCCTGACCCGGCGCCTGGCCGGTCAGGATCGCAAGGCTGTGCCGCAACTGCGCGAGGCTGCTCTCGAGCGCCGGGATCTGCGCAGCAGTCTGTTCGACCGAGGCGCGCGCCTGCTCGACTTCGATCGTGGTGGTCAGGCCGGCCTGCTCGCGCCATTGCGCAATCCTCAGCGTCTCGCGCTGGGTTTCGAGGTTGCGCCGGGCGATCGTCAGCCGCGACTGCAGTCCGCGCAGGTCGACATAGGCCAGGCCAAGCTCGGCGCTCAGTGAAACCTGCACGTCGGCGAGCGCTTCCTGCGCCGCCCGGGCATCGGCTTCGACGGCAGCCAGCGCGCTGCGGTTCGCGCCGAATACGTCGAGCTCCCAGCTCGCGTCGAGCCCCGCCTGGAAACGGTTGCCGCTGTCACCACCCGGCGAACGCGAACGCTGGGCCGACCCGGACGCGTCGACCGACGGCAGCAGGCTGGCCGACTGGGCGTCGCGCAGGGCGCGCGCCTGGGCCAGGGCGGCCTGGGCTGCGCGCACACTGGTGTTGGCCTCGAGAGCCTGCTCGACCAACACGGTCAGCAGCGGATCGTCGAACTGTCGCCACCATCGGGCGAGCACTTCCCGGCGGGCTTCGGCGGCCGCGGCGTCGAGCGCGGCAGCGTCCGCGCCGCCGCCCGTCCACGCAGCCGGCACCGGCACCTCGGGCAGTTGCCCGTCGGGCGTCACGACCGTGGCGCAACCCGCCAGCACGGTGGCAGCCAACAGCGCAGCGGCGGTCGCGCGCTCGAGGGAATGAGAGTTCGGGTTCATGGCGCCACGATTCTGCCGGCCCCTTCCGTCAAGAAGACCCGGGCAGATGCAAGATTCTGTAACAACGCCTCGGCACGGACGGCGCGGCATTCGGCCCGCATTGTCGCCGACCGGTGCCGCAGGCGGCTTGCGGCAGGTCAGCCGATCTGGCGCCATCCTGGCGATATGGCGAGAATAGGCGGCCGGGAAACCTCCCCCGCAAACTCATGCCCGTCGAGACTTTCGTGCCCGCTGCCACCGCTGCCACTGTCGCCACCTCCGTTCAGATCACCTCTCCTGTTCGCGTGGCCGCGCCCGCGCGCCGGCGTGGCGTCAGCCTGCTCCCTGCCGGTCTGTTTCCCGCCAGCCGGTTTTCCGCCAGCCGGTTTTCCGCCAGCCTGCTTCTCGCCGGCCTGCTCGGGGTCTTGCCCGCCACCCTCTCGGCCCAGCCCGGCAAGCAGGCGATCGGCAGTCCGCCGGCAACCTCCGCTGCAGGCCAGTCCGCGCCGGCCAAGGCCCGGAGCACCCCAATCCAGGCTCAGGGGGCCTCGACCAAGACTCAGCGTGCCTCGGCCAAGGCCCAGGCTGGAGTGACCGCGGCCGACCCCGCCGACTTTCCTGCCTGTCTGGCGCGGCTCCGGCCACAGGCTGCCGAACAGGGTCTGCCGGGCCCGGCCTTCGACCGGCTCACCGCCGCGCTCGCACCGGACCTGGCGGTGCTCGGCTTTCTCGATGCGCAGCCCGAGTTCGTCACTCCGCTCTGGGACTACCTCGCCGGCCTGGTCGACGACGAGCGGGTCGCCGACGGCCGCCGGCAGCTCGCACGCTGGGCCTCGACCCTGCAACAGGTCGAGGCGGCCTACCGGGTCGATCCGGCCACGGTCGTGGCCGTCTGGGGCGTCGAGAGCGACTTCGGCAATCGCTTCGGTTCGCGCGCCCTGCTCGAATCGCTGTCGGCCCTGGCCTGTTACGGTCGGCGACAGACCTACTTCCGGGGCGAGTTCATCAGCGCGTTGCGCATCGTCGAAGAAGGCCACGTCGCCCCGGAGAAGCTGCTCGGCTCGTGGGCCGGCGCCTTCGGGCACACCCAGTTCATGCCTTCGACCTTCATGCGGCTGGCCGTCGACTTCGACGGCGACGGCCGGCGTGACCTGGTCGACAGCGTGCCCGACGCCCTCGCATCGACGGCAAACTTCCTGCAGAAGGCCGGCTGGCGCGACACGCTGCCCTGGGGCTTCGAAGTCGCGCTGCCGGCGAGCTTCGATGCGACGACGGCCGGTCGGCGCAACAAGCAGCCGGCCTCGGCCTGGGCCGCGCGCGGCATCCGCCGGATCGATGGCGCTCCACTGATCGGGACCGGCACTGGCACGGATACCGACACCGGCACGGCCACAGCTACAGCCACAGCAGTCGGCATCGCCGCCGACATCCCGACCGCCATCCTGCTGCCTGCCGGCCGGGACGGCCCGGCCTTCCTCGTCACGCGCAACTTCGATGCGCTGTACGCGTACAACGCCGCCGAGAGCTACGCGCTGGCGATTGCCCACCTGTCCGACCGGCTGCGCGGCGGCGGCGCCTTCGCAACCCCGTGGCCAACCGACGACCCGGGCCTGTCGCGAGCCGAGCGCCGCGAGCTGCAGCGCCGGCTGGCCGAGCGCGGCCACGAGATCGGCGCGATCGACGGCATGATCGGCAGCCGCACCCGCGAGGCGCTGCGGGCCGAGCTGGTGAAGCTGGGCCTGCCCCCGGACAGCCGCGCCGGGCAGAAGGCGCTGGCCGCGCTGCGGGCCGCTGACCAGCCTCATCGCGGCCAGTCACGACCGGCACCGCACGAGCGGCCGTGACCATGAAGCCTGCTGCCCCCCTGCGCAAAGGCGAGCTGCATGGCTCGACCGTGCACCGCCTGCGCGAACTGATCATCACCGGCGAACTCGCGCCGGGCGAGCGCCTGAACGAGCTGGCGCTGTGCGAACGGCTCGAGGTTTCGCGCACGCCGGTGCGCGACGCGATCAAGGCGCTGATCCAGGAAGGGCTGCTGCAGGCCCAGCCGAACCGCTCGCCGATCGTCGTGCCCCTCGAAGCCGGGAGCACGGCCGAACTGATCGAAGTCCTGGCCGGCATCGAAGGGCTGGCCGGCGAACTCGCCGCACCCCGTATCGAGGCTGCGCAGATCGCAAGGCTCCGGAGCCTGCACGATGCGATGCAGAGTCACCATCGCGAAGACGCGCTGCCCGACTATTTCGCCGCCAACCGTGCCTTTCACCGGGGCATCGTCGAGTATTCGGGCAACGCCGTGCTGCTGTGGGTCTGGGACATGCTGGCACCGCGCGTCGACCGGGCCCGCTACGCGTCCAACCTGAACGCGAGCCGCTGGCGGATGGCGCTCGCCGAGCACGGCGAGATTCTCGAACGGCTGGCCACTGGCGACGCCGAAGGGCTGGGCGCAGCGCTGCGCGGACATGTGCGCAACGGTCTGTCGTCGCTGGTCGACACGCTGAGCCAACCGGCCACATCCGCTGCGCCCGAAGCAGCTGCCAGGCCCGGCAATCCGGTCTTGACGTCTGACAATCTTGCATGCAAGACTGCCGTTTCCCGGTCGGACACCGGTGTCCGAACACACCGCCAACGGCCTTGACCAGACGACCCGCCGAGGAGACAGATGACCGCCAGCCACCCCACCACGCGTCGACGCATCCTGAAGGCCGGCGTCGCCGCCACCGCAGTCGGCAGTGCCGGCTGGATCGTGCCGGCCCGTGCCGCAGTCGAGCTCAAGCTCACCCACCCGGCCGACACCTCGCATCCGGTGCACATCGAAGCCGAGAAGATGGTCGAGCGCATCGCCCGGCGCACCGATGGCGAAGTCAAGATCACCATCTTCGCCAACAACGCGCTCGGCTCGCCGGTCGAAACGGCCCAGCAGACCCGACTCGGCGCGATCGACATGATCCTGATGAACCCGGCCAACATCGAGGCGATTTCCCGCTCGATCGGCGTCATCAACATCCCCTACCAGTTCGACAGCTACGAGCACGCCCACCGCACCCTCGACGTCACGGCGCGCGACTGGGTCTCCGAGCAGCTCGCCAAGGCGGGTTTCGCCTGGATCGCGAACTTCGAATGGGGCTTTCGCGCACTGTCCAACAGCAAGCGGCCGGTCAACACGCCTGACGACATCAAGGGGCTGAAGATCCGTGTTCCGCCCGAGCTGGCGATCAAGGCGGCCTTCGAGGCGCTCGGCGCGAATACCCAGACCGTGGCCTTCCAGGAGGTCTACCTGGCACTGTCGAACGGGCTCGTGGACGGGCAGGACAATCCGGTTGCGACCACCTTCGCCGCGAAGTTCTTCGAGGTGCAGTCCCATATCGCACTGACCCGGCACATCTATGCGCCGATCATCTTCGCGGCCAACCCGCGCTCGTGGCGCAACAAGCTGAACGATGCACAGCGCCAGATCGTTTCCGAGGAAGCGATCGCGGCCGGCAACGCCGCCCGCAAGGGGGTGCGCGACCTCGAGGAAGACTATCTCGCACGGATGCAGAAGGCGGGGATCGCGGTCACGCGACCCGATGTCGCACCGTTCCGCGACCGGATGGGCCCGGCCTACGACACGCTGCGCAAGAACCTCGGTAACGAGATCTGGGAAAGCTGGGCCACCCTGGTGACTGCTGCCCGCAGCGCGTCCTGATCCCTGACCACCCCGCCGGCGGCCGCTCGCGCCCGCCGGCCCTCTCCGTGCTGGAAACGCTGTGCTGATCGCGGGCATCCTGATCTCCATCTGTCTGACCATCCTGATCGGCATGCCGATCGCCGGCGGGCTCGCCATCATCGCGATCGGCACCATGCTCGCCACCGCCGA
>JBAYOD010000026.1:0-21490 GCA_041678445.1 Burkholderiaceae bacterium
GCTGGCCGATTCGCCGAAATCGGCCACCTGCTGGATGTAGCGATCCGGCGCCAGCGCGCCGAGCTTGACGTCGTTGCGCTCGGCCACCAGCCCGAAGCTCAGCCGGTCATGTTCAGTGTACGGAATGCCGAAGCGCAGGCCGATCCCGCTGGAGCGGATCCGGTAGTCGCCCAGGTCGAGCTCGGCTGCGTTGTAGGTGCGCGTGTACAGATCGAAACTGCGGCTGATGCCATCGGTGGTGAAATACGGGTCGGAATACGAGACGGCGATGGTGCGGAACAGCTTGCTGGTGTTGATCTCCACGCCCAGCGCCTTGCCGGTGCCCATGAAGTTCTGCTGGTTCAGCGAGGCCGACAGGATCACCTTCTCGGTACTGGAGAAGCCGATGCCGAAGGTGACGTTGCCGGTGGGTTGCTCGGTGACGACCACGTTCAGGTCGACCTGGTCGGGCGCGTCGGGCACCGGCTGGGTGTCGATCTGGACGTCGGTGAAGTAGCCGAGCCGGCTGACCCGCTCGCGCGAGAGCCGGATCTTGTCGGCCTCGTACCAGGCGTCCTCGAACTGGCGCAGCTCCCGCCGGATGACCTCGTCGCGGGTGCGTGCATTGCCGGCGATGTGGATCCGGCGCACATAGACCCGCCGGGCCGGATCGATCAGGATGTTGAACGACACCTCGCGCTTGTCGCGGTCGATGGTCGGCACCGCGTTGACATTGGCAAAGGCGTAGCCCAGCTCGCCCAGGCGCTCGGTGATGCGCCGGGTCGATTCGGTCAGCCGCGCACCGGCGAACACGTCGCCCGGCTTGAGCGTGACCAGGTCGGCAAACTCGGCTTCGCGCCCGAGCAGGGTGCCGCCGAAGCCGATGTCCGAGACCCGGTACTGCTCGCCTTCGCGCACCGCGATCGTCAGCTCGACGCTCTCCCGGTCGGGCGTGATCGATACCTGGGTCGACTGGACTTCGAATTCCAGATAGCCGCGGTCGAGATAGAAGGAGCGCAGCGCCTCCAGGTCGCCGGCGAACTTCTCGCGAGAATACTGGTCGGCCTTCGAGTACCAGGTGAACCAGTTCGGCGTGGTCAGCCGCATCTCGTCGCGCAGCCGGTCCTCGCTGAAGGCCTTGTTGCCGACGATGCGGATCGAGCCGATCCGGGCGATCTCGCCCTCGTCGACCGTCAGCACGACGCCGACCCGGTTGCGCTCGAGCGGGGTGATCGTCGAGGTCACGCTGGCGGCGTAGCGGCCGCGCGCCAGGTACTGCTGCTTGAGTTCCTGCTCGGCCCGCTCGAGCACGCTGCGGTCGAAGATCCGCGATTCGCCGAGCCCCTGATCGCGCAACACGCTCTTGAGCGCCTCCTTGTCGAACTCGCGCGCACCGACGATGTCGACTGAAGCAATCGCCGGACGCTCTTCGACATAGACCACCAGCACGTCGCCGTCGACTTCGAGCCGCACGTCGCGGAAGAAGCCGGTGGCGAACAGCGCGCGCACCGCCTCGCTGGCCCGCTCGTCGGTCAGGCGTTCGCCGACCTTGATCGGCAGATAGCTGAATACGGTGCCGGGCTCGGTGCGCTGCACCCCTTCGATGCGGATGTCACGCACGACGAAGGGATCGAAGGCAAAGGCGGCACGGGCCAGCAACAGGGCAAAGGCGGCGGCCAGCAGGCAGGCCGCACTGCGGCCGCGCCGCGGGCAGCGACGTTGGAATGGCATGGATCAGGAACCGATCAGGCGGCTGATGTCATTGAACAGGGCCACGGACATCAACATCAGGATGACGGCGAGGCCGGCCTTCTGTGTGACGGCGACGAAACGCTCCGACAAC
Source organism: Burkholderiaceae bacterium (assembly GCA_041678445.1). GTDB lineage: Bacteria > Pseudomonadota > Gammaproteobacteria > Burkholderiales > Burkholderiaceae_E > Zeimonas. The sequence continues at coordinate 1,823 of JBAYOD010000026.1, forward strand.
GGCCGGCCCTTCATCGCTTCGAGCGCGTAATATACCAAATGCCCCCCGTCGAGCACGGGAACCGGCAACAGGTTCAGCACCCCCAGGCTGATGCTGATCAGCGCGAGAAAACCGAGGTAGGCGATCCAGCCCACCTTGGCCGATTGTCCGGCCAGGTCGGCGATCGTCACCGGCCCGCTGAGGTTGCGCATCGACAGTTCGCCGGTCAGCATCCGGCCCAGCATGCGCAGCGTGAAGACCGACATGTCCCAGGTCTGGCGGGTGCCTTCCCACAACGATTCGAGCGGCCCGTAGCGCAGCGTCTGCATCTCGACCCGGTCCTGCAGGGCGGCGCCGATCCGGCCGATGGTACGGCCGGCGTCGGCCCCCTCGCCGGCCACGGCCTGCGGAACGACTCCGATGGTGATCTGCGCGCCGCCCCGTCGCACGACGATGTCGAGCGGGCGCTCCGGGCTGGCCTTGACCGCCGCGATCAGGTCGCTGGCCCGGCTGATCGGCGCACCACCGGCCGAGACCAGTTCGTCGCCGGCCTGGATGCCGGCCTGCAGCGCCGCGCCGCCGTCGACCAGCGCGCTGACGAGCACCTGGCCGGCCGCCAGCTGCAGGCCGACTGCGTGCAGGAAGTTCCCTTCCGCGTCGCGCTCCGAAAGCCCCGACAGGTCGAGCGCCACCGTCTCGACTCCGCCGGCACCGGCCCGCTGCAGTTCGAGCCGGGCCGAGCGGCGCTCGATCAGTGGTTCGAGCAGGGCCAGCCGCAGCTCGTTCCACGAACGGATCTGCCGGCCGTCGACCGCCAGGACCCGATCGCCGCGGGCCAGCCCTGCCCGCTCGGCCGGCGTGGCGGCCACCGGGCGATCGAGCACCGGCACCGGCTCCGGCGTACCGACCCAGCCGAGAATCGCGTACAGCAGGATTGCGAGCAGGAAGTTGGCCAGCGGGCCGGCCACGACGATGGCGGCGCGCTGGCGCAATGACTTGCGGCTGAAGGCCCGGCTGACTTCACCGGCCGGGATCGGGGCGTCGGCCTCGCGCTCGTCGAGCATCCGGACATAGCCGCCCAGCGGGATGGCCGCCAGCGTCCACTCGGTGCGGTCGGGTCCGACGTGCCAGCGCAGCAGCGGCTTGCCGAAGCCGATCGAGAAGCGCAGCACCTTGACATTGCACCAGCGGGCAACCAGGTAGTGGCCCATCTCGTGGACGAAGATCAGCAGCGTCAGGGCGGCCAGGAAGGCCAGCAGCGTGTGCAGCATGTTCATGCGGCGAATCTCGCAAGCAGTTCAGTCGCGATGCGACGGCTGTCGGCGTCGAGCGCCAGGATGCTGCCGACGTCGGCTCCGGCAGGTTGCGATCCGAGGCGATCGAGCACCTGGTCGTTGAGCGCGGCAATCTCCCGGAAGCCGATCCGGCGTTCGAGAAAGGCCGCGACGGCCACCTCGTTGGCAGCGTTCAGCACACAGGGGGCGCCGCCGCCCGCGCTCAGGGCCTGGTAGGCCAGCCGCAGGCAGGGAAAGCGTACGGGATCGGGCGCTTCGAAATCCAGACGGCCGATGCCGGCCAGGTCGAGCGGCGAAACACCGCTGTCGATCCGCTCCGGATGGGCCAGCGCATGAGCGATCGGCGTGCGCATGTCGGGGTTGCCGAGCTGGGCCAGCATCGAGCCGTCGGTGTACTCGACCAGCGAGTGAACGATGCTTTGCGGATGCACGAGCACCTCGAGCCGGGCGTCCGGCAGGCCGAACAGGTAATGGGCCTCGATCAGTTCGAGGCCCTTGTTCATCATGGTCGCCGAATCCACCGAGATCTTTCGCCCCATCGACCAGTTCGGATGGGCACAGGCCTGCTCGGGCGTGGCGCCAGCCATCTCGGCCAGGCTGGCCGTGCGGAACGGCCCTCCCGAGGCTGTCAGCAGGATGCGGCGCACCTCGGGGCCGTCGGCGCGGCCGTGTGGCAGGCACTGGAAGACGGCGTTGTGCTCGCTGTCGATCGGCAGCACGGTCGCCTCGCCCTGCGCGCAGGCAGCCAGGAAGACCTCCCCGGCCATCACCAGCGATTCCTTGTTGGCCAGCAGGATCCGCTTGCCGGCCCGGCCGGCCGCGATCACGGCCGGCAGACCGGCGGCCCCGACGATCGCCGCCATCACAGCATCGACCTCGGGGGCCTGGGCAACTTCGACCAGAGCCTGGGCGCCGGCCAGCACCTCGGTCGGACAACCGGCATCGGCCAGCGTCGCGCGCAACCGGCGGGCCGCCGCCTCGTCGGCCAGCACGGCGTAGCGCGGCTGATGACGCAGGCACTGCTCGGCGAGCAGGGCATCCTGGCGATGGGCGCCCAGCGCGAACACCCGGTAGCGATCAGGATGGCGCGCAACGACATCGAGCGTGCTGCGCCCGACCGAGCCGGTGGCACCCAGAATCGTCAGATTCATCACCGCGCGCCCGGAGGATTCGAAAGCGGTCGCCACAGGATCAGCCGATCAACCGGTGCAGCAGCCAGGCCGACGGCATGACCGGCAGCAGCGCATCGATCCGGTCGAGCACGCCGCCATGGCCGGGCAGCAGGCGGCCGCTGTCCTTCACGCCCGCTGCGCGCTTGAGCAGCGATTCGTGCAGGTCGCCGACGATCGACAGCGCGGTCAGGGCCAGCAGCACGGGCACGGCCAGCCACGGCGTCGCATGCTCGAAGAGTTGCGCAGGCAGCGTGGCCGCCAGGCGGCCGCCGTCTGCGGCCAGCAGCCAGACCAGCGCACCGGCCAAGACGACGGCGAGTGCACCGCCCAGCGCCCCTTCCCAGCTCTTGCCCGGGCTGATGGTGGGTGCCAGCTTGCGCCGACCCAGCGCGCGGCCGACGAAGTAGGCGGCGATGTCGGCAATCCAGACGATCGCCATCGCGGCCAGCAGGACCAGCGGCCCGCGGGCATGCAGCTCGATCAGCGCCACCCAGCAGGCAAGCAGCAGCAGGCCCGCCGACAGCGGGCCGCCCAGGCCGGGGTTGTGCCGATCCGGCCGGGTGCGGCCGGCGCCGCGGCCAGCCAGTCGCAGCGGCGCGGCCGTGCACCACCACAGGACGGCCAGCGCCGACAGCGTGGTGCCAAAAGCCGGCGGCCAGCCGGCCAGCTGTCGCCAGGCCAGCAGCGCGACGCCGATGGCACCGACTCCGAGCGCTGCGAGCAGGCCGGCGCGGCTGGCCGGCGGCACGGCAGCTCGCTCGCCTGCGCCGGCGGCGGGCCGCTGGCGAGCAGCCAGCAGATCGCCCCATTCGCGCGCCGCCACGGTCAGGAAAACCAGGGTCAGTACTGCCCAGGTCCAGGCCGGCCACCAGAAGATCGTCGGCAACAGGATCGCCAGCAGGACGATGGCGGTGGCGATACGCTGGTGCAGCATCGGATCGGAACCGGCTCAGGCGGGGGCGCCGTCGGCCAGCTGGGCGCTGGTGCGTCCGAAACGCCGCTCGCGCTGGCGATAGGACTCGAAAGCCCGTTGCAGGGTGGCCTGATCGAAATCCGGCCACCAGGTGTCGGTGAAATACAGCTCGGTGTAGGCGAGCTGCCAGAGCAGGAAGTTGCTGATCCGCTGTTCGCCGCCGGTGCGGATGAACAGGTCGGGCTCGGGCGCCCAGGCCATCGCCAGGTGCCGGGACAGATCTTCTTCGCGGATCGTTTCGGGGCAGGCGGCCATTTCCGGCGACGCACGCAGCATGGCACGCGTGGCCTGCAGGATGTCCCAGCGCCCCCCGTAATTGGCCGCGATCGTCAGGATCAGCCGGTCGTTGCCGGCGGTATTCGCCTCGGCCTGCGCAATCAGTGCCTGCAGCCGTGGTTCGAAGCGGTCGAGTTCACCGACGACGCGCAGCCGGATCCCGTTTTCCTTCAGCTTCGTGACTTCGCGCTCGAGCGCGGTCATGAACAGGCGCATCAGCACCGAGACCTCGTCGGGCGGGCGCCGCCAGTTCTCCGAGCTGAAGGCAAACAGCGTCAGGTACTCGACACCGGCCCGGGCACAGGCCTCGACGGTCCGGCGCACGGCATCGACGCCTCGCGCATGACCGGCGACCCTGGGCAGATGCCTGGCCGTGGCCCAGCGACCGTTGCCGTCCATGATGATCGCGACATGGCGCGGCACCACCGAAGGACCGGGAATTTCTCGCGTGGAGCTCGGAAACCTGGACATCGTGCATCGGCCGGGGCGAGGCAGCGCAGCGCTCAGACCGTCATGATCTCCTGTTCCTTGACCGCCAGCAGCTTGTCGATCTCGGCAACGAAGCGGTCGGTGAGTTTCTGGACCTCGTCCTGGGCGCGACGCTCGTCGTCTTCGGAGATCGCCTTGTCCTTGAGCAGCCTCTTGAACTGGTCGTTGGCCTCGCGACGCAGGTTGCGCACGGCCACCTTGGCATGCTCGGCGTCGCCGCGGGCAATCTTGGTCATCTCGCGGCGACGCTCCTCGGACAGCGGCGGCATCGGCACCCTGATCAGGTCGCCGCTGGTGGCCGGATTGAGCCCGAGGTCGGATTCACGGATCGCCTTGTCGACCACCTGGACCATCTTCTTCTCCCAGGGCTGGACGCCGAGGGTGCGAGCGTCCTGGACCGTGACGTTGGCGACCTGGGACAGGGGCACCATGCTGCCGTAGTAGTCGACCTGGATGTGGTCAAGCAGCCCGGCATGGGCCCGGCCGGTCCGGATCTTCTGGAAACTCGTCTTCATTGCCTCGAGCGACTTCTGCATCTTCTGCTCGGCCGCGCTCCTGACCTCGGCAACGCTCATGAATCCTCCGCTATCAATGATGTCAGACGTGGACCAGCGTGCCCTCGTCCTCGCCACGGACCGCGCGCAGCAGCGCACCTTCCTTGAAGATCGAGAACACACGGATCGGCAGTTTCTGATCGCGGCACAGGGCGAAGGCAGTCGCGTCCATCACCTTCAGGTTGCGCCCGATCGCCTCGTCGAAACTGATGCGCTGGTAGCGCATGGCCGACGAATCCTTCATCGGATCGGCCGTGTAGACGCCATCGACCTTGGTCGCCTTGAGCACCACTTCGGCGCCCATTTCGGCGCCGCGCAGTGCCGCCGCGGTGTCGGTGGTGAAGAACGGGTTGCCCGTGCCGGCCGCGAAGATCACGACCTTGCCCTCTTCCAGGTAGCGCAGCGCCTTCGGGCGGATGTAGGGCTCCACCACCTGCTCGATCTTCAGTGCGGACTGCACGCGCGAGACCACACCTTTCTGGCGCAGCGCGTCCTGCAGCGCCAGCGAGTTCATCACGGTGGCCAGCATGCCCATGTAGTCGGCGGTGGCGCGGTCCATCCCGGTGGCGCCGCGCGCCATGCCGCGGAAGATGTTGCCCCCGCCGATGACCACGGCCAGTTCGACCCCGAGTTCGACGACTCCGGCGATCTCCCTGACCATCGCCTCGATGGTCTCCCGGTTGATGCCGTAGGGATCGTCGCCCATCAGGGCTTCACCGGAAAGCTTCAGCAGCACGCGCTTGTGCTGCGGCTTCAGGGCGGCTGCCGGTGGTGCAGGCACGGCAAGGCTATCGGCTGGCTTCATTCAGCGGCTGGCGGCTGCCGCCTGCGCGGCCACCTCGGCTGCGAAATCGGCCTGCTTCTTCTCGATGCCCTCGCCGACCACGTAGAGCGCGAAATCGGCCACCTGGGCATTGTTCGCCTTCAGCAACTGCTCGATGGTCTGCTTGCCGTCCGGGTCCTTGACGAAGACCTGGCCCAGCAGGGTGACTTCCTTCAGGTACTTCTGGATCGTTCCCTCGACCATCTTCTCGACGATCGCCTCGGGCTTGCCGGACTCGGCTGCCTTCTGTGCGGCGATCGAGCGCTCGCGCTCGATGTCCTCGGCGGGCACGCCCTCGCGCGACAGCGCCTTGGGTTTGCTCGCCGCGATGTGCATCGCGATGTCGCGGGCCAGCGGGACGTCACCGCCGATCAGGTCGACCAGCACGCCGATCCGGGCGCCACCGTGCAGGTAGCTGGAGATGCGCCCTTTCGCCTCGAAGCGCGTGAAGCGGCGCACCGTCATGTTCTCGCCGATGCGGCCGATCAGCGTCTTGCGGTGCTCGTCGACGGTCGTGCCGCCCAGCGGCAGCTCCGACAGCGCCTCGACGTCGGCCGGGGCGCGCTCGGCGGCCAGGACAGCCAGATCCTGGGAAAACTTCAGGAAATCGTCGTTCTTCGCGACGAAATCGGTCTCGCTGTTCAGTTCGACGATCGCGCCGCTCTGCCCGTCTTCGCTCACATGGATGCCGATGACGCCCTCGGCGGCGACGCGGGCCGCCGCCTTCGAGGCCTTGTTGCCGAGCTTGACGCGCAGGATCTCTTCGGCCCGCGCCATGTCGCCCGCCGCTTCGGTCAGGGCCTTCTTGCACTCCATCATCGGCGCGTCGGTCTTCTCGCGCAGTTCCTTGACCATGGCAGCGGTGATTACAGCCATTGCTGGACTCCGTTCTGGTTCATTGAATTCGGTGGATGGGTTCCCGTCAGGCTTCGCCGTCTTCGTCCTCGATGTCGTCGATCTCGACGAACTCCTCGTCACCCTCGGTGACGGCGCGGACAACCTCCTGCAGCGCGGCATTGCGCCCTTCGAGGATGGCGTCGGCTGCGCCCTGGGCGTACAGCTTGATGGCCCGGCCCGAGTCGTCGTTGCCCGGGATGACGTAGTCGATTCCTTCGGGCGAGTGGTTGCTGTCGACGACTGCGACGATGGGAATGCCCAGCTTGCGGGCTTCGGTGACGGCAATCTTGTGGTAGCCGACGTCGACGACGAACAGCGCATCGGGCAATCCGCCCATCTCCTTGATGCCGCCGAGGCTGCGCTCGAGCTTGTCCATCTCGCGCTGGAACATCAGCCCTTCCTTCTTGGAGAGCTTCTCCAGCGTGCCTTCGGCCGCCGCAGCCTCCATTTCCTTCAGGCGCTTGATCGAGGTCTTGACCGTCTTGAAGTTCGTCAGCATGCCGCCGAGCCAGCGCTGGTCGACGAAGGGCATGCCGGCACGTGCGGCTTCCTCGGCGATCGTCTCGCGGGCCGAGCGCTTGGTGCCGACGAACAGCACGGTGCCGCGGTTGGCCGCAAGCTGGCGCAGGTACTTCATCGCCTCCTGGTACTCGACCAGGGTCTTCTCGAGGTTGAAGATGTGGATGCGATTACGATGGCCGTAGATGTACGGGGCCATCCGCGGATTCCAGAACCGCGTCTGGTGGCCGAAGTGGACACCGGCTTCGAGCATTTGCCGCATGGTGACGGACATGACAGACTCCGACTGAGGGTTGTGGCTGACGCGCCGCCAAGGCCACCGGAATCGATGGAACCCTCCATGAAGCCATGGAACCATCCACGAAACCGACAGCACCCGTCAGTTGCGGCGCGCGAGATTTTCGCCAGGATTTCCGAGCGAAGCCTATAATTCTAGCATGACGATACCGATCAAGACAGCCTCCGAAATCGAGGCAATGCGCATCGCCGGCCGGCTGGCCAGCGAGGTGCTCGACTACATCACCCCCCATGTCAGACCCGGGGTCACCACCGGAACGCTCGACCGGCTCTGCCACGCCTACATGACCGATGTGCAGGGCACGGTGCCGGCACCGCTGAACTACGCGCCGCCCGGCTACCAGCCGTTCCCGAAGGCGACCTGCACCTCGGTGAACCATCAGGTCTGCCACGGCATTCCCGGCGATCGCGTGCTCAAGAGCGGCGACATCGTCAACATCGACATCACCGTCATCAAGGACGGCTTCCACGGCGACACCAGCCGGATGTTCATGGTCGGCGAACCTTCGATCGCCGCCCGGCGGCTGTGCCAGGTCACCTGGGAGTGCATGTGGCTGGGCATCGACCAGGTACGCCCCGGCGCCACGGTGGGCGACATCGGCCATGCGATCCAGCGCTACGCCGAGGCCCAGGGCTGCTCGGTGGTGCGCGAGTTCTGCGGGCACGGTATCGGCCGGAACTTCCACGAGGATCCGCAGATCCTGCATTACGGCCGCCCCGGCACCGGTCCGAAGTTCGCCCCCGGCATGATCTTCACCGTGGAACCGATGATCAATGCCGGGCGCCGCGAGATCCGCGAACTGGCCGATGGCTGGACCATCGTCACCCGGGACCGCAGCCTGTCGGCGCAATGGGAGCACACGGTGCTGGTCACCGAGACCGGCCACGAGATCCTGACCACCTCGGCCGACGCACCGGCCCGGCCCGAATCCCTGGGGGCGGCGGTCGCCTGAACGGCGTTCGCACGGGCCGCGATGGGCGCGCAGCCTGCCCCACACACCGACGATTTCGGTCTGCCCGGGCTGGCAACGCTGCGCGGCCGATGGCAGCAGGAATACCAGGCGGCGATCGACGATTTCCGCGCCCGCCAGGACCCCCATCGACTGCAGCGCGGCCTGCGCCGGGCCACCGACCGGGCGCTGCGCGCGCTGTGGCAGATGGCTGCCCCGCCGCGCCAGTACGCGCTGGTAGCGGTCGGCGGCTATGGCCGCGGTGAACAGTACCCGCACTCCGACGTCGACCTGCTGATCCTGGCCCCGGACCGCCCGCAGGGCCAGGCCGCCGAGCGCATCGAACGCTTCATCGGGGCCTGCTGGGATCTCGGCCTGCAGATCGGCCACAGCGTGCGGACCGCCGACGAGTGTCTACGGGAAGCCCAGGGTGACATCACGGTTCGCACCAGCCTGCTCGAGCGCCGGCCGCTGGCCGGCAGCCGCACCCGCTACCAGGTGCTCGCGCGCCGGCTCGACGAAGCCCTGAAGATCGACGACTTCTTCGCGGCCAAGCTGCTGGAAATGCGCCAGCGCCACGCCCGCTACGACGACAGCCCGTACACGCTCGAACCGAACACCAAGGAGAGCCCCGGCGGGCTGCGCGACCTGCACGTGATCCGCTGGATCGCGCGCGCCGCCGGCCTCGGATGCCGCTGGACCGAGCTGCGCGAGCGCGGTCTGATCACCACCAGCGAGGCCACCCAGCTGCGCATCAACGAGCGGCGGATCGCCCGGATCCGCGCCTGGTTGCACCTGCTGGCCGATCGGCATGAAGACCGCCTGCTGTTCGATCTGCAGGCGGCCGCGGCCGAAAGCATGGGACTGACCGGCGGTTCGGCGCGCCAGTCCTCCGAAGAGCTGATGCAGCGCTACTACCGGGCGGCCAAGACGATCACCCAGCTCAACACGATGGTGCTGCAGAACCTGCGCGCCGCCCTGCTGCCGACGCCGGGCGCCGTCATGCAGCCGATCGATGGCGAGTTCGTCAACCGGCAGAACCTGCTCGAACTGGTCGACCCCCAGCTGTTCCAGCGCGATCCGTCGGCAATTCTGCGCTGCTTCCTGACCATGCAGCGACAACCCGAGCTGACCGGTATCGGGACCCGCACGCTGCGCCTGCTCTGGCATGCGCGCAACCGCATCGATGCCGCCTTTCGGCGCGAACCCGTCAACCGAGCGCTGTTCCTGCAGTTGCTGCAGGCGCCACGCGGCGTCACGCACGAGCTGCGCAGGATGAACCAGTGGTCGATCCTCGGGCGCTACCTGCCGGCCTTCCGGCGCATCGTCGGGCGGATGCAGCACGACCTGTTCCACGTCTACACGGTGGACCAGCACATCCTGATGGTCGTGCGCAACCTGCGCCGCTTTGCGATGGCCGAGCATGCCCACGAATACCCGTTCTGCAGCCAGCTGCTGGCCGGTTTCGACAAACCCTGGCTGCTGACCATCGCCGCGCTGTTCCACGACATCGCCAAGGGCCGCGGCGGCGACCACTCGAAACTGGGCCGCATCGACGCCCGCCGCTTCTGCCGCGAGCATGGACTGAGCCCCGCTGAAACCGGTCTCGTCGAGTTCCTCGTCGACGAGCATCTGACGATGTCGTCGGTGGCGCAGAAACAGGACCTCGGCGACCCTGAGGTGATCACCCGCTTTGCACGCCGGATGGCAAGCGAAGAGCGGCTCAACGCCTTGTACCTGCTGACCGTGGCCGACATCCGCGGCACCAGCCCGAAAGTCTGGAACGCCTGGAAGGCGAAGCTGCTCGAAGACCTGTACCACGCCACCAAGCGCGTGCTCGAAGGCGAGACACCCACCCGCGAGCGCCGGCTCGATGCGCGCCGCGCCGAGGCGATGCGGCTGCTCGACGCCAATGCCGTTGCGCCCGAGCGCTACGAGGGGTTCTGGAGCCGGCTCGGCATGGCCTACTTCCTGCGCAACGATGCCCAGGACATCGGCTGGCATGCCTCGGTGCTCAGCGACCCGACCGACGACGAACGCCCGGTCGTGCGCACCCGGACCGCGCCGATCGGCGAAGGCTTCCAGCTGGTCGTCTGGCTGCGTGACCAACCCGACCTGTTCGCCCGCCTGTGCGGCTACTTCGACAGCCGCAACCTGTCGGTGCTCGACGCGAAGATCCACACCACGCGCGACGGCTGGGCGCTCGACAGCTTCCTGCTGGTCAGCCCGTTCAGCGAACCCGACAGCCAGGACAGGCTGCTGCGTTCGGTGGAAACCGAGCTGGCCGACTGGCTGCACCGGCAGGCCCCGCTGCCCGCGCCGGTGCCGGGGCGCCGGTCACGGCGCTCGCGCCATTTCCCGATCACGCCCACCGTCGATCTGCGCCCCGACGAACACGGCGAGCATTTCCTGCTGTCGGTCACCGCCAACGACCGCACCGGCCTTCTTTACGCGATCGCGCTGGTGCTGGCCCGCCACGGCATCGCCCTCGAAACGGCCCGGATCACGACGCTGGGCGAGCGGGTCGAGGACGTCTTCCTGATCGAAGGGCCGGCGCTGCTGAATCTGCGCCAGCAACTGCAGTTCGAAACCGATCTGCTCGAGGCGCTGCGCGACTGACACCCCGTCGCGTTCGAACGCGAACGGCTGTCAGGCTCCTATGCCGTGCACGGTCCGCGCAAGGATCGCCCGGACCCGCACCATCGTCTGGTCCAGCACCTCGCTGATCGCCTGCAACGAGATCTGGCGGGCGCTGTCGCCGATGCCTGCCGCGTGATTGGCCACCACGCACAGGGCCGCGTAGGGCAGTTCGAGCTCGCGCGCCAGCGCCGCCTCGGGCATTCCGGTCATGCCGACGATGTCGCAGCCGTCGCGGGCCAGCATGCGGATCTCGGCGGCGGTTTCGAGTCGCGGCCCCTGCCGGCAGCCGTAGACCGCGCCGTCGATGACCGGTTCGCCAATCGCTGCGGCCGCGTCGATCAAGCGCTGGCGCAGCATCGCATCGTAGGGTTCGGTGAAGTCCACGTGCATGACTGGCCGGCCTGCCCCCTCGAAGTAAGTCCCCTTGCGGCTGTGCGTGTAGTCGATGATCTGGTCGGCGACGAGGATCGCGCCCGGTGCGCAGTCACAGCCGATGCCGCCGACCGTGGCCACCGAGACGATGGCATCGGCGCCGGCCTCGCGCAGCGCCCAGATGTTGGCCCGGTAATTGATCTCGTGCGGCGCGATCGTGTGGCCATGGCCATGACGGGCCAGGAAGACGACCTCCCGGCCGTCGAGCTCGCCGAACGTCAGCGGACAGGATGGCTCGCCCCAGGGCGTGCGGAAGATCTTGCGTCGTGTGTTCTGCAGGCTGGCCAGCCGGGCAAGCCCGCTGCCGCCGACGATTCCCAGCATCGTCCGGTTCTCCGTTCGTTCAGTCACCCGTCATCGCGCGCAGCGCGGCTTCATCGATGACGGTCACGCCGAGCTCATGCGCCCGGGCGAGCTTGCTGCCGGCCGCTTCGCCGGCAACGACATAGTCGGTCTTGCCCGACACCGAGCCGGCGACCTTGCCGCCGCGGCTGCGGATCAGCGCAGCGGCTTCGTCGCGGCTGAGGGTCGGCAGCGCGCCGGTCAGCACGAAGGTCTTGCCGGCCACGTCCACCCCGGCCACGCCCACCCTGGCCGCGCCCACCGCCGACGGCGCCGGCCAGTGGACACCGGCAGCCAGCAAGGCGTCGATGACCTCGCGATTGTGCGGCTCGGCAAGGAAGCGGCTGACGCTGTCGATGATCTCGGGGCCAATGCCCTCCAGCGGAACGGGTGCCAGCGCTTCGCCGCGCGTGCGCCGGCGAACATTCTCCTTCTGGATCTCGGCCTTGCGGGCCGCCAGGGCCTGCCAGTCCTGCGCCCCCAGCTGATCGACATCGGGATAGGCGGCGGCCAGCAGGCGGGCGATCTCCTCGCCGACGTGGCGGATTCCGAGGGCGAACAGGAAGCGGGCGAACTCGGTGCGACGCGAGGCATCGATGGCGGCGACCAGGTTCGCCGCCGATTTGTCGCCCATCCGTTCCAGGCCGGCCAATGTGGCCGCGTCGAGCCGGTACAGGTCGGCCGGTGTCGCGACCAGGCCGGAGTCGACGAGCTGGCCGATCAGCTTCTCGCCCAGGCCGTCGATATCCATTGCACGCCGCTGCGCGAAGTGGATCAGGGCCTGCTTGCGCTGCGCCGGGCAGTACAGGCCGGCCACGCAGCGACGGTCCGCCTCGCCGTCCTCACGCACCGTCTCCGAGCCACAGACCGGGCAGTGCAGCGGCATCTCGAAGCGGCGGTAGCCCCCGGACGCGATGGCCGCGGCCTCGTCGGGGAACGCCTCGCGCGGCAGGGCTCGCACCACTTCCGGGATCACGTCACCGGCGCGCCGCACGACGACCCGGTCGCCGATCAGCAGCCCCTTGCGGGCGATCTCGTCCTCGTTGTGCAACGTGGCGTTGGTCACGGTGACCCCGCCGACGAACACCGGCAGGAGCCGGGCCACCGGCGTCAGCTTGCCGGTGCGCCCGACCTGCACCTCGATGCCGAGCAGATCGGTCACCACTTCTTCTGCCGGAAACTTGTGCGCCAGCGCATAGCGCGGGGCGCGCGCCACATAGCCGAGCAGCGAGTGCCAGGCCCGCCGGTCGACCTTGTAGACGACGCCGTCGATCTCGTAAGGCAGGCTTGCCCGGCGCTCGCCGATCCGCCGGTAGAAGGCGAGCAGTTGCTCCGCGTCGGCGGCCAGGGCCCGCTCGGGTCCGACCGGCAGGCCGGCCGCCTGCAGCCAGTCGAGCAGCCCCGAGTGGGTCTCGGGCAAGGTCGCACTCACCGTTTCGCCGACATCGTAGGCAAAGAAACGCAGGGGCCGGCGGGCGGTCAGCGCCGGATCGATCTGGCGCAGGCTGCCGGCGGCGGCGTTGCGCGGATTGACGAATTCGCGTTCGCCTGCCGCCCGCTGGCGGGCGTTGAGCGCCTCGAAGTCGTTTCGCCACATCAGGACTTCGCCGCGCACTTCGAGACTGGCCGGGGCCTTGTCGGTCAGCCGCAGCGGAATCGCCCGCACGGTGCGGATGTTGGCGGTAACGTCTTCACCGACCGTTCCGTCGCCCCGGGTCGATGCCTCGACCAGCCGGCCATCCTCGTAGCGCAGGCTGATCGCCAGGCCGTCGTACTTGAGCTCGGTGCTGTAGCGCAGCTGCGCCGGATCGACGCCGGCCTCGGCCAGCAGTTCGCGTACCCGACGGTCGAAGCCGTGCACTGCCTCGTCTCCGAAGGCGTTGTTCAGCGACAGCATCGGCCGGCTGTGGCGGACCGTGGCGAAGCCGCCGGCGATCGCGCCACCCACCCGCATGGTCGGCGAATCGGACGTCACCAGGCCGGGGTGGGCCTGTTCGAGCGCCTGCAGCTCGGCGAACAGCCGGTCGTACTCGGCATCGGGCACGCTCGGCGCATCGAGCACATAGTATTCGCGCTCGTAGCGCTCGATGAGCTGGCGCAATTCGGCGACGCGCAGCGCCGGATCGGTTGCTGTCTGGCTCACGGCAGCAGCGGCGGACGGCGGTTGGGGCGCCCGCTCAGTTGAAGACCCGCAGCGCCAGCGGCGATCCGGCCGGAATGCCGATCGCCTCGAGCGAGGCGTAGCGCTGATTCAGCTGGCGCGCGATCGTGTCCAGGGATTCGAGCGGAATCGACTGGCCGGCGTCGTCGACGACCCGCCCGCCCAGCCGCGCGGCGGCGTCCTGCGCGCAATCGATCATCGCGCTCCAGCCTTCGAGCTGCTGGGCCGTGCGTGGCACATCGAGCAGAAAACCCAGGCGCTGCGGCGAGTCGGTCAGGGCCATCGTGAACACCAGTTCGCCGAGCGGGCCGAGCCGGGCGTAACGGTGTCCGCCCCGATCGGCCAGGCCGAACTCGGCAGCCAGCGCAGCCACCTCGGACGGGCCGAGCGGCTCGGGCGACTCGACGTTCAGGCCGATCTGGGCATCGAGCTGGGCGCAGGTTGCGTCGAGATCGCGGGCGCGCGCGATCACCTCGGCCATGTCCGGCGTATCGGCGAGCGTGGCGAGCAGGTCGGCGATCGACTGGACGCTGGCAACGAACTCCGAGTACTCCATCGCATTGAGCGGCCCGTGCCGGTTCGCCATCAGCACGCCGACGCGCAGCGCGCGGTAGCCGACGCCGGCCGCCAGCGGCGCAACCCGGGTCTCGCCCGGCGCGCCCGCCAGCACGCCGTCGCACAGGATCGGCTTGCCGCCGGCGCGGCGCACGCCCTGGGTGGCGGCGATCAGGCGCTCGCCGGGCAACGGCGCATCGAAGCGCAACACCACGATGCAGTCGCAAAGCGGCGACAGCACGGGGGGAGCGGGTTGCGGCGCTGCCACCGGGGCGGGGGCACTGCTGCGGGTCTGAGCCAGGGCCGGGGCCAGGCCCTCGGCAGCCGGGTTCGGGATCTCCGCTAGCGGAGTTGCCCTTCCGTCGCGCGACACCCCCCTCACCGGCACGTCGGCATCCGACAGGCCAGTCATCTCGAGCCGCGGCTCGCGCCGGCTGGTGCGCGTCGGCGGTCCCGGCCGGCTGGCCGGGGCGGACGGCGAGGCTTCGTCTGCATCGCTCTCGCCTTCATCGGCCGTGCCCTCGGCTGCCGGCCGGCGCGAACCGACCCGCGAGCGCGCAGCGGCCTCGCGCCTGCGCCGGACGAACCCCTGGAGCAGGTTGACGGCGAGCACGGCGAACAGCGCCAGCGCAGCAAGAATCAGGATGCTGACGGTCAGGCTGCTCATCAGGCTGCCTCCGCCATCCGGTGGGCGGCCTCGATGTCGACGGCGACGATCCGCGACACGCCGCGCTCCTGCATCGTGACGCCAATCAGTTGCTGGGCGAGTTCCATCGCGATCTTGTTGTGGGTGATGAACAGGAACTGGGTCTGGTCGGACATTGCCCGCACCAGTTCACAGTAACGCTCGGTGTTCGCGTCGTCGAGCGGGGCGTCGACTTCGTCGAGCAGGCAGAACGGCGCCGGGTTGAGCTGGAACATCGCAAAGACCAGGGCGATTGCGGTCAGCGCCTTCTCGCCGCCGGACAACAGATGGATCGAGCTGTTGCGCTTGCCCGGCGGCTGCGCCATCACCTGCACGCCGGCATCGAGGATCTCGTCGCCGGTCAGCACCAGCCGTGCCTCGCCGCCCCCGAACAGCTGCGGAAACAGCGTGCCGAAGTGGCGGTTGACCGTGTCGTAGGTCTGCTGCAGCAGCTCGCGGGTTTCCCGGTCGATCCGGCGGATCGCGTCCTCGAGCGTGGCGATCGCCTCGTTCAGGTCGGCCGACTGGGCATCGAGGAAGCCCTTGCGCTCGGCGGCCTGGGTCAGTTCGTCGAGGGCAGCCAGGTTGACCGCGCCGAGCGCCTCGATCGCATTGCCCAGGCGGGTCAGCTCGCCCTGCAGCCAGTTGGGGCGCGGCCACTGCGCCAAGCCTTCGCGCAGGCCCGCTTCGACAGCCGCCTCGACACCGGCGTCGGCCAGATGCTGGGCGTACTGCTCCTGGTTGAGCCGCGCCGCCTGCTCCTTGAGCTGCAGCGCAGTGAGCTGCTGGCGCAGCGGCTCCTGGGCGCGTTCGGCAACCAGACGCTGCTCGTCGCGCTCGCGCAGCATCTGGGTCAGCGCATCGAGCTGCTGGCGAGCTTCGGTCAGCGCCTGCTCGGCGCTGCTGCGCCGGTCGAGTGCTTCCTGCAGCGCCTGCTGGGTCTCGTCGTCGGCAATCCGGGCCAGTTGGTTACTGAGGGCTTCATGCTCTTCGGCCGCCTGCGTCGCGAACTGGCCCCCCTGCTCGATCGCCGTCTCGAAACCTTCGATCGCTGCTTCCAGCGCACGCACCGAGAACGCCGCCTCCTGGGCGTCATGCTCATGCTGGCGCAGCGCGGCGCGGCGCTGATCGAGTCCGGCTTCGGCCTGCTCCAGCGCGTATTGAAGATCCTCGGCACGCTGCTGGTGTCCGGCCAGTTCGAGGTCCAGGCCTTCGAAGCGCTCGGCCTCGGCGGCGATCTCGTTCTCGAAGCCGTCGATCTGGGCGGTCAGTTCCTCGAATTCGCCTTCGATGCGCTCCCGGCTCTGAGCAATGCGTTCGCGCTCCTGCTCCAGACGCTGGACTTCCAGGCGCAGGTCGGCCAACTGCTTGAGCTGGATGTTGCGCTGCTCGCGCAGCGCCCTCAGCGCGGCAAGCTTCGCCGCCGCGTCGTTCTCGACGCGCTGCGCGCGCGTGCGGGCGTCATCGACCAGCAGTTGCTGGGCGCGCGACTCGCGCAGCAGATTGTCCAGTTCCTGGCGACGGGCCAGTACGCCTTCCTGTTCGGAGTCGACGGCGTACAGCCCCAGCGACTGCCGGCCGAGCACATGCCCTGCCGGCGTCACGAAACAGCTCCCCGGCGGCAGCTTCGGCCGGTCGGCCATGGCTTCGTCGAGCGCATCGGCGGCGAAATGGCCGGCCAGCCAGTCGGCCAGCACAGCCTGCACGCCAGCGTCGCCAGTGTGCACGACCGAGGCCAGCGACCGCAGGCCGGCCGGGGCGGCAGCCGGCACACCACCGGCCGGCGTCGGCACGAAGAAACCCACCTTCGACGGCGGCGCATCGGCAATCAGCTGGGCGACCGTTTCCAGCCGACCGGTTTCGAGGGCATTGACACGCTCGCGCAGCACTGACTCGATCGCGGTCTCCCAGCCCGGCTCGATGCGCAGCTTCTGCCACAGGCGAGCGAAGCCGTCGAGCCCGTGGCGGGCCAGCCAGGGCTGGACCTTGGCCTGGCTCTCGACCCTTTCCTGGATCTGCCGCAGCGCAGCGATCCGCGCTTCGATACGGGTCAGCCTGCCCTCGGCCTCGCGCTGGGCTTCGCGGGCCGGCGCACGCTCGCCGTCGAGCGCGGTCCAGGCAGCCTCGTGGCCGGCCAGCTCGGCCGTGCCTCGGACATCGGCATCCTCGGCGACGGCCAGTCGTTCGAGCGCCTCGCCCAGCTCTGCGGGGTCGAAACCGTGCAGCGCGCCGGCTTCGGCCTGCAAGCGATCGTGGCGACGGCGCGCCGCTTCGAGCGACTCACTGGCGCGTCGCGTGTGCACCGACGACAGCTCGATCGCCTGACGGGTGCGGGCGACCTCACTGCGCGCCTCGTCGAGCCGGGCGCGCAGCTCGCGCACACCGCTCTCGAGCTGCGGCAGGTCGTCGGCGCCCGCGGCAGCGATCTCGGCCAGCTCGTCGGCGCGCGCCCGCGCCGCGGCAAGCCTGTCGCGAGCCTGGTCGCGCTCGGTCGTGGCCTGCTGCTGCTGCTGCTGAGCCCGACTGCCCTGCTGCGCTGCCCGTTCGAGTCGTTCGTTCAGTTGGCTGCGGGTCTGGGAGGTCAGGCGGATCTCGGCTTCGAGCCGGCTGACTTCGGCGTTGCAATCGTAGAAGCGGCCCTGTGTGGCATGCACGGCATCACCGGCCGCATAGTGACGCTCGCGCACGGCCTCGATTTCCGCTTCGAGGGCGCGCTGATCGGCCAGACGGGATTCGAGCGCCCGTTGCGCGTCGGCAGCCTGCGCTGCCAGTCGCTCGCGCTCGACGGCGGCTTCGTCGCGTCGCGCCAGCCACAGCAGCTTCTGGCTGCGATCGCGCTCGGCGGCCAGTTCGCGATACTGGCGGGCCACTTCGGCCTGGCGCTCCAGCCGCTCGATCTGGCCGGCCAGTTCGCGCTGGATGTCCTCGACCCGGGTCAGGTTCTCGCGGGTGTCGGACAGCCGGTTGCCGGTCTCGCGCCGCCGCTCCTTGTACTTCGAAACACCGGCGGCCTCTTCCAGGAAGATGCGCAGTTCCTCGGGACGGGCCTCGATGATCCGCGAGATCATGCCCTGGCCGATGATCGCGTAGGCGCGCGGGCCCAGGCCGGTGCCCAGAAACATGTCGTGGACGTCGCGCCGCCGCACCGACTGGTTGTTGATGAAGTAGCTGGACTGGCCGTCGCGGCTCAGGACACGCTTGACCGAGATCTCGCCATACTGGCCCCAGCTGCCGCCGATCCGGCCCAGGCTGTTGTCGAACACCAGTTCGACCGACGCCCTGACGGCCGGCTTGCGCTCTGCCGAACCGTTGAAGATCACGTCCTGCATCGACTCGCCGCGCAGCTCGGAGGCCTTGGACTCGCCGAGCACCCAGCGCACAGCGTCCATGATGTTGGACTTGCCGCAGCCGTTCGGACCGACGACGCCGACCAGCTGGCCCGGCACATCGAACGAGGTCGGGTCCACGAAGGACTTGAAGCCGGCGAGTTTGATCTGTTTCAGGCGCACGCGGAAATCCTGCGTCGAATGATCGGAGCCTGCCGGGAGGCCGGCACCGCCGCACCGGCCCGGGCAGCCCGCACGAAAGTACGAAAGCCGAAAGCAGCACGAAAGCCGAAAGCACGAAAGCCGCTCGCAGCGGCTTTCTGTCGCTCCGTATAATAACACCCGCCCTTTGCGCGCCAGGCATTCCCGGCGGCGCGCCCGCCTCGCCGCAATCGATGTCCACCCAGCCTTCCAGCCAGCTCGAGACCTTCCCGAATCCTGCGCCGCAGCGCGACTACCTCGTCCATATCGAGATCCCCGAATTCACCTGCCTGTGCCCGTTGACCGGCCAACCCGATTTCGCCACCATCGTAGTCGACTACATCCCCGACGAACGCAACCTCGAACTGAAGGCCCTCAAACTGTACATGTGGTCGTTTCGCGACCAGGGTGTCTTTCACGAGGCGGTCACCAACCAGTTGCTCGACGGATTCGTCGAAGCCATCGCACCGCGCTTCATGCGCGTGACCGCGAAATGGTATGTGCGCGGCGGCATCTTCACGACGGTGGTGGCCGAGCACCGCCAAGGTGGCTGGCAGCCGGCGCCGCGCATCGAGCTCGATGCCTTCCCGTCGCAACCCAGCACTCGCGGCTGAGCAGCGGCTCCCGTGGCCACCGGACAGATCCTCCGCAAGACTTAAAGTAAGTTCTCAAGTTACACAAAAATTAAAACTATTTCAATTCATTAGGACGGATTCTTGAACGCGATTCTGGATCGCCTGGCGCCTTATCCATTCGAGCGGCTGCGCAGTCTGCTCGACGGCGTACAGCCTGCGACCGGTCACGCACCGCTCAATCTGTCGATCGGCGAACCCCGCCACCCGACCCCCGAAGTGATCCGCGCCGCGGTCTGCGACAACCTCGACGGCCTCTCCGGCTATCCGCCGACGGCCGGCAGCGAGGCGCTGCGCACGGCAATCGCCGGCTGGCTCGAGCGCCGCTATCGGCTGCCCGCCATCGACGCCCGGACCCAGGTGTTGCCGGTGCTGGGTTCGCGCGAGGCGCTGTTCGCCTTTGCCCAGACGGTGATCGACCCCGGCGCCGGCGGCTGGGTGGTCTGCCCGAATCCGTTCTATCAGATCTA
>JBAYOD010000027.1:0-21259 GCA_041678445.1 Burkholderiaceae bacterium
ACAGGCTCAGGCAGGAGCTGGCGGCGCCAGGCTACCGATGCGCCCCGATCAACCTCGGCTCGGCCACCGATGTCTACCAGCCCATCGAACGTGACTGGCGGATCACCCGGCAGATCATCGAAGTGCTGGCCGAATGTTCGCATCCGCTCACGCTGGTCACCAAGTCGGCACTGGTCGAGCGCGACATCGATCTGCTCGCGCCGATGGCGCACCGCGGGCTGGTCAGGGTCTACATCACGCTGACCACCGTCGACCCGGAATTGGCGCGGGCCTGGGAGCCGCGCGCCGCAGCGCCCTGGCGCCGGCTGCGCACGATGCGCCGACTCAGCGATGCCGGCATCCCGGTCGGTGTCCTGGTGGCGCCGGTCGTGCCGTTCCTGAACGAACCCGAACTCGAGCGCGTGCTGCAGCAGGCCGCCGGGCATGGCGCGTGTTCGGCATCCTATACGGTACTGCGCCTGCCTCTGGAGCTGCGCGAGATCTTCACTGACTGGCTGCGGACTACCTATCCCGAGCGGGCCGAGCGGGTGCTGAACCGGCTGTCGGACATGCGCCCGGCGGGTCGAGCCGGCGAACCCCGTCTCAACGATCCGCGCTTTCATCACCGGATGCGCGGCGAGGGCGGCTGGGCCGAGTTGCTGCGCCTGCGCTTCGAACTGGCTGCCCGGCGTCTGGGGCTGGAGCGCCATCGTCCGGTGCTGCGCACCGACCTGTTCGTGCCGCCCGGCGATCGCCGGCAGGGCGTGCTGTTCTGACATGAGCACTCACCGATTGCTGAACGACCGGCGGCTGGTTATAATTTACGGTTTTCCGCCCACGGACAAAGGATACCCATATGGTCGTCATCCGCCTTACGCGCGGCGGCGCCAAGAAGCGCCCGTTCTATCACATCGTCGCCACCGACAAGCAGAGCCGCCGTGACGGCCGCTTCATTGAGCGGATCGGCTATTTCAATCCGGTGGCCGCCGCCAGTGAGAACGGCCTGGTGATGTCGCTCGATCGCGTCAGCTACTGGAAGGAGCGTGGCGCCCAGCTGTCGCCGACCGTCCAGCGACTGGTGCAGCAGTATTCGAAGGCGCAGGCTGCCCAGGTCGCGCCGGCCACCGCGGCCTGATCCAGGCCGGATTCCGGCCGGATCCTCCTGCAGCTGTCCGGGTCGAGTGGCTCGATGACGCGCAGCGGCGAGAGGGTTCTTCCAGCGGAACTGCCGGCCGATGTCGTGGTCGTCGGCCGGATCGGCGGAGCCTACGGGGTCCGCGGCGAGTTGCGGATCGACCCTTTCAACGCCGCCCCTGAATCGGTGTTGCGCCGGGCGCGGCGCTGGTTCATCGTCGAGCCGGATGCCGACCGGCCCCACCCGGCCCGGCCGTGTCCGTTGCCGGCACAGTTGCAGATCAGACGTTGCCGCGTCCACGCGGCGGGCCTGGTGGCCACTGCAGCCGGTGTCGACTCGCGCGAGTTTGCCGAGGCCTTGCGCGGTTGTGAGGTCGCGGTCAGCCGGAGCGAGTTTCCGGGCATCGAAACCGATGAGTACTACTGGGTCGACCTGATCGGCTGCGAAGTCGTCGATCTGCACGGTGTCGCGCTCGGCAGGGTCGTGGCGGTCGATGATCACGGTGCCCATCCGTTGCTGCAGCTGCTCGCCGAGGATGGCCGCCAGCGACTCATTCCGTTCGTGGCGGCTCATGTGCCCGAGGTCGACCTGGCCGGGCGCCGGATCGTTGCCGACTGGGATCCCGATTTCTGAACCGCGGTCCCGGTTCCACGGCACCGGCTGAATCCCTTTCACCCATGCGCATCGACGTCGTATCGATCTTTCCCGGGATGTTCGACGCGCTGACGAACTTCGGCATCGTCGGCCGCGCCTTGCGCCGCGAGTTGTGGCAGTTCGCTGTCCACGATCCGCGCGATTTCACCTCCGATCCGTATCGGCGCATCGACGACCGGCCCTACGGCGGCGGCCCGGGAATGGTGATGATGTGCCAGCCGCTGGCCGATGCGCTGGCGGCTGCGGCCAGTGCCGGGCCGGCCGGGCGGCCGGTCGTTGCGCTGTCGCCACAGGGCCGGCCGCTGGATGACGCGATGGTCCGGCGCTTCGCGCAACTGCCGGGCTTGGTCCTGCTGGCCGGCCGCTACGAGGCCATCGATCAGCGCCTGCTCGACAGCCGGGTCGACGAGGAGGTTTCGATCGGCGACTTCGTCGTTTCCGGCGGCGAGATGCCGGCCATGATGCTGATCGATGCCGTGGTCCGGCTGCTGCCTGGCGCAATGAGCGATGCGGCGTCGACCGAGCACGATTCATTTGCCGACGGCCTGCTCGACTGCCCGCACTATACGAGACCGGAAGTCTTCGAAGACCGGCCGGTGCCGGAGCCGCTGTTGTCGGGCCATCATTCGCGGATCGCCCGCTGGCGGCGCGAGCGCTCGCTCGCAGTGACCCTGCAGCGGCGGCCCGATCTGATCGAGCGGGCGCGTCGCGCCGGTCGGCTGAGCCCTGAGGATGAGCGGATCCTGGCGGTGCTCGGGGGCGGGCCGGACGATGGGCAACCGCCTTCGCCCTAGACGGTCGGCGCGGGAACAGGGAAGCAGCCGCTTTCCCTGCCGCGCGATTCCGCGTATAGTGTCATTGTGCAACGCAGCATGATGGATCGTCCCACGGGTGATGCCTTGGGGTCGGCCATCCGGGGGTCGGCCATCAGGGCCTGTCCGCCCGATGCCGGCATTGCACGATGCCCATCGTCCCCCGACCTCTGAGCACACCCGGGCCTCACCGCTTCCGGGTCATGCGGAATCCGTCTGGCGCCGATGTCCGACGCCGACCGATCGGCCTGTTCGCCGACGGCCGTCCTTCCGTTGCTCAAGAGGTTTCACTTGAATTTCTCCGATCTGGGGCTTGCCGCCCCGTTGCTTTCCGCGTTGGCCGGCACCGGTTTCAGCGAGCCCACCGACGTCCAGCGGCGGGCAGTTCCCGCTGCGCTGGCCGGTACCGATCTGCTGGTTTCGTCGCAGACTGGCAGCGGCAAGACGGCTGCCTTCATGCTGCCGTCGCTGCAGCGCCTGCTGACGCCGTCGCCGGCGGCCGGCAAGGGGCCGCGCATCCTGGTACTGGCGCCGACCCGCGAACTCGCCCTGCAGGTTCATGACGCGGCCGTTGTCCTGGCGCGCGGCGTGCGCCGCTTCAGCAGCGCGACCCTGGTGGGCGGGGCGCCCTATCCCCCGCAGATGCGCAAGCTGGCGCGTCCGCTCGACCTGGTGGTTGCGACGCCAGGCCGCCTGATCGATCACATCGAGGCGGGTCGTGTCGATTTCTCGCGTCTCGAGGTGCTGGTGCTCGACGAGGCCGACCGGATGCTCGACATGGGTTTCCTCGCCGACATCGAACGCATCGTCGAGCGCACGCCTGTGACCCGCCAGACGCTGCTGTTCTCGGCGACGCTCGACGGCGTGGTCGGCGATCTGGCGCGCAGGCTGACCCGCCAGCCGCAGCGCATCGACATCGTGCCGGCCCGCGACGACCGGGCCGACATCGAGCAGTCGCTGCTCTACGCCGACGACCTGGCCCACAAGTCGCGGTTGCTCGATGCGCTGCTGCGCCGTGAAGACGTCGACCAGTGCGTGGTGTTCGCCGCGACCCGGCAGTCGACTGAAACCCTGCGCGACCAATTGGAGGCCAGCGGTTTCAGCGTCGCGGCGCTGCATGGCGACATGCATCAGGGGCAGCGCAACCGGACCCTGAACGGCCTGCGCAATGGCCGTACCAAGGTGCTGGTGGCCACCGATGTCGCGGCGCGCGGCATCGATGTGGCCGGCATCACTCATGTGATCAATTTCGACGCGCCGCGCCAGGCCGAGGATTACGTGCACCGGATCGGCCGTACCGGGCGGGCCGGACGCAGCGGTGTCGCGGTCACGCTGCTGCGTCACGACGAGCGCCATCGGGTCTTCGCGATCGAACGCTACACCGGCCAGCCGATCAGGATCGAAGTGATCCCCGGCCTCGAACCGCGCCTGCGGGCGCCGCGCCCGGCGGGCAAACCGGGCGCGGGGCGACCGGGGAGCGGTCGGCCCGGGGGCGCTCGCCCCGGAGGCTGGAAAGGCCGGCCTGGCGGTCGCGAGGCCGGCGCGGGGCGGCGCGGCGCTGCCGAGGGCGGCTGGCGCGGCCGCGAGCAGCGGGCCGGGCGGTCCTGGAAAAAATCGGCTACAATCTAGGGCTTTGTGGCAACTTATTGTCCACGAATTTCCATCCTCTGGCCGGTCAGAAAAAACACCGACGCCCGGCGCACGATGGTTCAGGAGCAAGCATGAATCTGATCGAAAAGCTCGAGCAGGAAGAGATCGCCCGGCTCGGCAAGACCTTCCCGGACTTCGGCCCCGGTGACACCGTGATCGTCAACGTCAACGTCGTCGAGGGCAGCCGCCGGCGCGTGCAGGCCTTCGAAGGCGTCGTCATCGGACGGCGCAACCGGAGCCTGAATTCCTCGTTCATCGTTCGCAAGATCTCGTCGGGCGAAGGCGTCGAGCGCACCTTCCAGCTGTACTCGCCGCTGATCGCCTCGATCGAGGTCAAGCGTCGCGGCGACGTGCGGCGCGCCAAGCTGTACTACCTGCGCGCGCGTTCGGGCAGGGCGGCACGGATCAAGGAAAAGCTGCCCGGCAAGTCGTTGCCCGGCAAGTCGTTGCCCGGCAGCAAGTCGTCAGTCAAGGCGAGCGCCTGACTGCAGTGTCAGAGGGTCGGTCGATGACCGATCCGCGCAGCGCCCCTGTGCTTGTCGAGCCCGCCCGGTTGCCGCCGGTGGCGGCTGATGCGCTGGCGCCCGACCGGCTGCGCGAACGTTTCCGCAATCCTCCCCGGTGGGCGCCCGAGATGACGGGCGACCGGATCCGTCTGCACGACGGGCCGCCGCGGCCCGCTGCCGTGCTGGTGCCGATCCTGGCGCACGCTGGGCAGCCTTCGGTGCTGCTGACGCAGCGCACCCTGCATCTTCGCCAGCACTCCGGGCAGGTCGCTTTCCCGGGCGGCCGCTACGAGCCGACCGACCGCACCCCGGTGCACACGGCGCTGCGCGAGGCCCACGAGGAAGTCGGCCTGGAGCCGGGCCGGGTGGAAATCATTGGCCGGCTGCCCGACTACCTGACCGGCACCGGTTTTCTGGTGACCCCGGTGGTCGGACTGGTTGCGTCCGGCTTCGTGCCGGAGCCCGATCCGCAGGAGGTGGCAGTGGCCTTCGAGGTGCCGCTGGCCTTCCTGATGGACCCGAGCCATCACCAGCGCCGCCGGTTCGAGGTCGGCGGCGTGCTGCGCACCTTCTGGGCGATGCCCTATCGTCCCGAGCCGTCCACCGACGAGTACTTCATCTGGGGTGCGACGGCGGCCATGCTGCGCAACCTGTACCGGCTGCTGAGCGCCTGAGTCCGCCGGCCAGCCGGCGGATGCATTGACCACCGAAATCACGAACCAGGGAGATCCGGGCACGATGGGTTTTTTCGCACTGGTCCTGGCCTTGCTGATCGAACACGCCTGGCCGTTGCGCCACGACAATCGCATCCGGGCCGAAGCGGTCGGCTTCGCGGCGGCGATCCGCCAGGCATTCGACGGCGGCGAACGCCGGCATGGCCTGATCGGCTGGCTGATCGTCGTCGGTCTTGCCGTGCTGGCGATGCTGGCACTCGAATGGCTGGCCCGTTCCATTCACCCGCTCGCGGTGTTCGTGCTGCACGTCGTGGTGCTGTACTGCACGATCGGCTTTCGTCAGTTCAGCATCGCCTTCGCCGAGATCCGGGTCGCGCTGGCGGCCGGCGACGCTGGCGCGGACGTCGAGCGCAGCTGCCGGCAGTCGATGGCGCACACCCTGCTCGTCGCGCACCGTCATGTGCTGGCTCCGCTCCTTTGCTACATCGTCATTCCCGGGGCGCTCGGACCGGTGGTGTACCGGTTGGCCGAACTGCTGGCACGCCACTGGCGTGACGCTGCCGCGCCGGATTCGGCCTGGGGCCTGTTCGCGGCCCGCGCCTTCGGTGTCATCGACTGGATTCCGGCCCGCTTCACGGCCACCGGGTTTGCCATCGTCGGCAATTTCGAGGAAGCCCTGTACTGCTGGCGCGGCATGGTCGCCGCGGAATCAGGCACGGCAGCAGACCGGTTCGACACGCGGGCGCTGCTGATGGCGGTCGGCAGCGGTGCCCTGGGCGTGCGGCTGGCCGATCCAGACCTGGAGCAGCGCTGGGCCCAGTCGGCGCGGCCCTTCGACTGCCCGGGCGAGCCGGCCTTGCCGGGTCGCTTGCCGGCAGCGGCGGCGCTGGTCTGGCGCCTGCTGCTGTTGTGGCTGGGCCTTTACGCGATGATCACGGCCTCGATCTGGCTGGGCGGTTGAGCGTCTCCGCGACCAGCCGGCCGTAAAGCTGGAGGCGGCGTGCGTCGATCTTTCCGGCCTGCGCGGCCGCGTGCAGTGCGCAGCCGGGCTCGTCGCGGTGCGTGCAGTCGTTGAAGCGGCAATCGCCCAGCAGCGTGCCGAACTCGGGCATTGCGTGCGCGAGCTGTGACACCGACAGGTGGCTGATGCCGAAGGTCTGGAAGCCCGGCGTGTCGATCAACCGGGCGTCGGGGGCGACGTCGGCAGGCAGATCGAACAGGCGGCTGAAGGTGGTCGTGTGGCGGCCACTGGCCAGGACCGTCGAGATCGCCTGTGTCCTCAGATCGGCGTCGGGCACCAGCGTGTTGACCAGCGTCGACTTGCCCATCCCTGACTGGCCGACCAGCACCGTCGTCCGGTGGGCGAGCCAGTCACCCAGTTGCGCGCGCACCGCCGCCGGCGCCGCCCGGGCAGCGATCTCGAAGACCGGCAGTCCGAGCGCCTGGTAGACCGCCAGCCGTGGACCGATCGCGGCATGCGCCTCGACGAGGTCGGTCTTGTTGACGATCAGCGCGCAGGCGATCCCTGCGGCATCGGCGGCGCACAGGATGCGCAGCAGCAGTTCTTCCGAGAACGGCGGATCGCCCGCCAGCACGATGCCGACCTGATCGACGTTGGCGGCCAGCAGCTTGCTGCGCCAGGGGTCGCTGCGCCGCAATTCGTTGCGACGCGGCGTGATGGCCTCGATGACGGCCTGGCCTTCGCCGGCCGGGCTGATCTCGACGCGATCGCCGACGCAGGCATCGGTACGCTTGCCGCGGGTGACTGCACTCAGTTCGACCGGCTGGCCAAGGCTGCGAACCAGATAGTGGCGTCCGTAACTGGCGGTGACCAGAGCCTGTGTGGCCACCGCGGGGCCGGATGCCCGGGGGTGGGCGCTCAGTTGCCGAACCCCCGGTTGAAGACGGCGTCGGTCTTCGCAGCGCAGATGAAGTCGTTGTCCGATATGCCGCTTACCGCATGGGTATTCCAGCGCACCGTGCAGCGGTTGTAGCCGATCCGCAGTTCAGGGTGATGATCCTCGCCGTGGACCATCCAGGCCACGGCGTTCACGAAGGCGATCGTGTCGTGATAGTCGCGAAACGCGTAGCCGCGTTCCAGCGCGCCGTCACGGTGCGACCAGCCGGCCAGTTCGGCGAGCTGGGCCTCGATTTCATTGTCGGTGTGGGCACGCTTGCCCTCCATCGCTTGTGACTTGCGCGCGACGAGCTGCTGGCGGGTCTGGACAGGTCTCATGCAGGCAGGCTCAGATGGTCGTTTCGGTGAGTGTGCCTCAGCCGCCCGAGGCGCTGGACGGCAGGCGGATGGGAGTCGTGAAAGGCCGAGTGGATCGGATCCGGTGTCAGGGTGGCTGCATTGTCCTCGTACAGCTTGACCAGGGCGCTGGACAGGTGGCGGGCATCGGTCTGCCGGGCGGCGAAAGCGTCGGCTTCGAATTCGTGGCGGCGCGAGGCCAGCGCGAACAGCGGCTGCAGCGGGAAGGTGAACACCGGCAGCACCAGGAAGAACAGGACCAGCGCAGCGACGTCGGTC
This sequence comes from Burkholderiaceae bacterium, assembly GCA_041678445.1. Classification (GTDB taxonomy): domain Bacteria; phylum Pseudomonadota; class Gammaproteobacteria; order Burkholderiales; family Burkholderiaceae_E; genus Zeimonas. Next base: position 7,944 of record JBAYOD010000027.1, read on the forward strand.
ATTGCCGGTTCGGGTGTCAGGCCCAGCGAGACGTAGAACCAGGGCTGGCGCGACAGCCAGCCGAGCAGCCACAGTGCCGCCAGGCTCAGCACGAAGCTCGCCGCGATCCGTTTCGGGATGTGGCGCAGCTTGAAGTGCCCGAGTTCGTGGGCGAGCACCGCTTCGATCTCGTCGGGTTCGAGGCGGGCCAGCAGGGTGTCGAAGAACACGATGCGACGGGCTCGCCCGAGTCCGGTGAAATACGCGTTGCCGTGTGCCGAACGCCGGCTGCCGTCCATCACGAACAGGCCGCGCGAGCGAAAGCCGCAGCGCGCAAGCAGGCCCTGTACCCGGTCGCGGACCTCGCCCTCGGGCAGCGGCTCGAAACGGTTGAACAGCGGTGCGATCACGGTCGGAAACAGTACCATGACGGCCAGATTGAAGGCGATCCAGGCCAGCCAGGCCCAGAGCCACCACAACTCGCCGCCGACACGCATCAGCCACAGCACCAGCGCGAGCAATGGCAGGCCGAGCACCGCCGCCACCAGCGTGCTCTTGAGCAGGTCTGCGATGAACAGCGCCGGCGTCATCCGGTTGAAGCCGAAGCGCTGTTCCAGCCCGAAGCGTCGCCAGGCCGCCAGCGGCAGGTCGACCAGGCCGCTGACCAGGGTCACCAGGACCACGAAGGCGATCGCTGCGCCGGTCGGCCAGGCCGGGAACAGCGACTGGGCTGCGACCATCAGGGCCTGCAGCCCGCCGAGCAGCGTGAAGGCGAGCAGCAGCACGGCGGAAATCGCGGTTTCGACGATGCCCAGGCGGGTGCGGGCGATCGTGTAATCGGCTGCGCGCTGATGGGCGGCCAGACCGATGCGATCGGCGAAACGCTCGGGTACGGCGCCGCGATGGCGTGCGACGTGGCGGATCTGCCTGCCGGCCAGCCAGAAGCGCAGCGTCACCGAGGCCAGCAGGGCGGCAACCAGCAGCAGGGTGAGCGGATGGAGGGGGGCGTTGGTCAAGGATTCGCGTCGTATCGTGGGTCGAAGAGGGGGGACTGAACCGGTGCGGGCAGGCTGGCCGGATCCGGTCGGCAGCCCACCTGTGGGACAATCGCGACCGGAGAAAATTATGTCACAGCCCCTCTCGCCGATCGGTACCGCCAGTCCGGGCGATCCGGCCGTTTCGAAACCCGACGAATCCCGGCTCATCTGGGTCGACATGGAAATGACCGGCCTGAATCCCGGCGTCGACCGGATCATCGAGATCGCCGTCGTCGTAACCGATCAGTCGTTGACCATTGTCGCGCAAAGCGATCCGATCGCGATCGCGCAGCCCGATTCGGTGCTCGACGGCATGGACCAGTGGAACCGTTCGACGCACGGCCGTTCGGGGCTGGTCGACCGGGTACGGGCTTCGCAGGTCAGCGAAGCCGAAGCCGAACGGGCGCTGATCGCCTTCCTGGCACCGTGGGTGCCCGCCGGGAAGTCGCCGATGTGCGGCAATTCGGTCTGCCAGGACCGCCGCTTCATGGCGCGCTACATGCCGGCCCTCGAAAGCTGGTTCCATTACCGCAATCTGGACGTCAGCACGCTGAAGGAGCTGTGCCGGCGCTGGCGGCCCGATCTGGTCAAGGGTTTCGTCAAGCGCGGCGCCCACACGGCGCTGGCCGATGTCCTCGAGTCGATCGACGAACTTCGCTATTACCGCGATCAGTTCCTGCTGCCGGCGAGTCCGGTCGTGCTGCCCGAGGGCCTGCCGCCGCCGGTCTGAACGAGCTGGCGCTGCGTGCGCAGCAGGATCCGCCACAGTGCCAGCGCGGCAGCGCACAGTCCGGCCGCGCTGGCGCTCCAGAACCCGGCGGCGCCGGTGCCGACGACCAGGGCCAGCCACCAGCCTCCGGCCAGGCCGATTCCCCACAGGCAGACCAGGTAGACCAGCATCGGCAGCGTGGTGATCCGGTGTGCGCGCAGCACGAAGGTGGCCATGCATTGCAGCGCGTCGAATAGGTGGAAGACCGCCATCAGCACGATGAGCGAGGCGGCCGCGGCGACCACGGCCGGGTCGGTCGTGTAGAACCGCGCGATCGGCACGCTGCCCAGCCACAGGCCGGCTGCCATCGCCGCGGCGATGACGGCCGCCAGGCGCATGCCGCGCTGTCCGTAGGCGATCGCGCGGTGCGGCTGGCCGGCGCCGATCGACTGGGCGACCAGGGTGCTGGCGGCGTTGGCCAGCGCCAGCGGCACCATGTAGGCCAGGGCCGCCAGGTTCATCGCGATCTGGTGGCTGGCCGCGACCGTGGCGCCCAGGTGGGCCACGAACAGGGCCATGAACGTGAACGAGCTGATCTCGACCAGATAGGCCGCGCCGATCGGCATGCCCAGCTGCAGGATCTCGCGCATCTGTGCACGGTCGGGCCGGATCGGCCAGCGGATGCGCAGCGCTCTGAAGATCGGTTGCAGCCGCAGTGCAGCGATGGCCAGTAGCAGCGACAGCCACAGGACGATCGCGGTGGCCACGCCGGTGCCGGCGCCGCCCAGGGCCGGGATCAGGATCGTGCCGTCCGGCGTCTGCCAGCCTTGCATGAACAGGATGTTGAGCGGAATCTTCAGGCTCAGGCACGCCAGGTTGATCGCCATGACCGTGCCCGGTCGCGCGATCGCGTTCGACAGCGCGTAGAACACCCGGAACAGCATGGCGGCCGGCAGGCCGATGGCGACCGCGACCAGATACTGGCGGGTCGTCGCAGCGACCTCCTCGGGCGGCCGGGCGAAGGCCAGCCACGGCTCGGTCCAGGCCAGCGCGAGGCAGCCGGGCAGGGTGAGGGCGAGGGCGAGCCAGATCGCCTGCCCGGTTGCGATCGGAATCAGGTCGCGGCGGTTCGCCCCCCAGTGCTGGGCCGCGATCGGCGTCAGCGCCAGCAGCACGCCCATCAGGCTGACGTAGACGGTGATGTAGATGCTCGCGCCCAGGCCGACGGCGGCCACGTCGACTGCCGACAGGCGGCCGGCCATCACGGTGTCGATGACGCCGTTGAGGATGACGGCAAGCTGGCCGACGAACACCGGCCAGGCAAGCCTGAGCAGGCTGGCGGTCACTGATCGGCGTGAACGGGCCGGTCGGCAAGGCTGCGGCGAAACAGCAGGAAGCGCTCGCTGCGGTTCGGGCGGCGCTGGCCCTGCCAGCTCGGCTCGGCGGTGTCGGGGTCCGGAGCCATGAATTTCGCCGGATACTCGCTGTTGTCCTGGATCAGCAGCCAGGCGCAGCCGGGCGATTGCCCGGGGGCCGCAAACCTGGGCGAGGCGAAGTACTGGAAGCTGGCCCGCTGGGCGGGGCCCAGCCCCTGCGTGGCGACACAGTCGGCGGGTTCGGCGGCCAGCGCCTGCTGCAGGCCGAGCGCGAGGTCACGATAGGTATTGCGCTCGTTGAACATCGGCAGCCACAGCGTCATCAGCAGAAACCAGGCCAGCACCAGACCGCCGCAGGACAGCACCATCGCCCGCCAGATCATGCGCGGCCGTCGCGCGATGCGCCAGCGCACCAATGCCAGCCAGGCGAGCGTGGCCAGACCGCCCAGGACGATCTCGACGATGATCCACGAGGGTTCGAAACCGGGCGCGATCTGCGCGGCCCGGAAGGCCATGCGCGGTGGGTGGCCGGTCATCAGTGCAATCCACCAGGCCCAGATCGCGATGCCGAAGACGGTGAAGCTGGTCACCGCGAACCAGTCGATCAGGTTCACGATGCCGCGGCGCAGGGTCGGCAGCCCGACGGCGGCCAGCAGGGCCATCGCAGCGCTGGCCGGCAGCAGCCGGGCTTCGCTGCCGTCGGGCGCCAGCCATGCCAGCAGCCCGATGGCCAGCACGCACAGCAGGGGCAGGGCGACGGCCGGCTCGGTCCAGCGCGTGCGCCAGCGCCAGACGGCCCAGGCCGCGACCGGCCAGGCCGGCCAGTAGAACCAGGGCGCAGTGCGGGCCAGATAGGTGCTGTTCTCGAGGCTCGGGCCGGCAACTTCGAGACGCTGCGCGTGCAGCCACAGGTCGAGGTGAGTGCGGCTGGCGTCGCCGCCGAGCAGAAGCGCCAGCGGCCAGGCGAGCATGCCGGCGATCGCCAGCGGCAGCCCGACCGCCAGCAACGGTGCGGCCACCAGCCGGTAGCTGTGTACGGTCAGCGTGAGCACGACGAACACCGCCGTGAGCGTGAGCGCCAGCGGCAGGCCGTGGCTCAGCAGGGTGGCGGCGATCGCGGCCCCGACGATTGCGCCTCCGGGGCGGGGGCGCTCGGGTGCCACGGCGCAGCCGTACAGGAAGGCGGCTACCCAGGTGAACTGGGCGATGTTGCCGGTGGTTTCGTGCATCCGGATGATGAGGCCAAAGGTGGCCATCGTCACCAGCAATGCGGAATCGGCGATCGCCCGGCCGAAGTCGGTGCTGTCGGCCGATGCGCCGAACGGGTCGGAAGGCTGCACGCCCGGGCGGCGTGCCAGCGCGTAGCTGGCATACCAGAGCAGCGTGAGGCCCGCGACCAGCAGGGCAGCACTGGCGAAGCGCACCAGCGCATGCTCGGTCAGCCAGCCATCCGGGCTCCACGGTTCGCCCAGGGTCGCGAAGGCGCCGGCGATCCAGAACGGCAGCGGCCCCTGGCCGGGGACCGGTTCGCCGGCGATGTTCGGCATCAGCCAGTCGGCCAGTCCGCCGCGCGCCATCGTCAGTGAAATGCCGAAACCCGCGGCATCGTCGGTGCGCCAGGGATCGCGACCGACGAAGCCCGGCAGCACGTACAGCAGGCACAGCAGCAGCAAGCCCCAGCGGGGGAGCTTGCCGGCTTCGAGCGTGGTGACGATGAAGGGTCGCATGCCTGGGATCCCCGGTGGGTCGCAGCCCGGTGTGTCGCAGCATGTGCGCCCGCTCACGAACGCCCGCGGCGGACGTTGGCCCGGTCAGGGCGCGCGGGGCGACACCAGGGAGGATGCCAAAGAAAAAGGGCAGCCCGGGCTGCCCTTCCAGCGATCGGTCAGCCGATCGGGTCGACCGGCGGGTGCGTCAGCCGGCCTTGCCCGAGCGGGCGAACTTCTGGCGGAACTTCTCGACCCGGCCCGCCTCGTTCACGCGCTGCTGGGCGCCAGTGTAGAACGGGTGCGATTCGGAGCTGACGTCGAGCTTGAACAGCGGATATTCCTTGCCATCGAGTGTGATCTTCTCGCGGGTGTTCACGGTCGAGCGCGTGATGAAGCGAAAATCGCTGGCCATGTCCTGGAACACGACGTCGCGGTAGTCGGGATGGATGCCTTCTTTCATCTGGAATACCTCGGTTGGACCGACCCGGGGCCTGAGTGAGGCCGTCATCGGGAAAGCCGCACATTATAAGGAATCGGAGCTTGCCCTGGCAAGCTCGAGTGCTCGGCGTGCTCAGCGCGAGGAGCCCCGCATCATCTCGAAGAACTCCTGGTTGCTCTTGGTCTGGCGCACCTTGTCGAGCAGGAACTCCATCGCTTCCAGTTCGTCCATGTCGTGCAGCAGCTTGCGCAGGATCCAGATCTTCTGCAGCACGTCCGCCTTGATCAGCAGTTCCTCGCGGCGGGTGCCCGAGCGGTTGATGTCGATCGCCGGGTAGACGCGCTTTTCCATCATCCGGCGGTTCAGGTGCAGCTCCATGTTGCCGGTGCCCTTGAACTCCTCGTAGATGACCTCATCCATCCGGCTGCCGGTGTCGATCAGCGCCGTGGCGATGATGGTCAGCGAACCGCCTTCCTCGATGTTGCGGGCCGCGCCGAAGAAGCGCTTGGGCCGCTGCAACGCGTTGGCGTCGACGCCGCCGGTGAGCACCTTGCCCGAGGCCGGGACCACCGTGTTGTAGGCGCGCGCCAGCCGGGTGATCGAGTCGAGCAGGATGACCACGTCCTTCTTGTGCTCGACCAGCCGCTTGGCTTTCTCGATGACCATCTCGGCCACCTGGACGTGGCGGGTGGCCGGTTCGTCGAAAGTCGAGGCGACGACCTCGCCGCGCACCGAGCGGGTCATCTCGGTGACTTCCTCGGGTCGCTCGTCGATCAGCAGCACGATCAGCACCACGTCCGGGTGGTTCGTGGTCAGCGCATGGGCGATGTGCTGCATCAGCACAGTCTTGCCGGCTTTCGGAGGGGCCACGATCAGCCCGCGCTGGCCCTTGCCGATCGGCGCGATCATGTCGATGATCCGGCCGGTGATGTTCTCCTCGGCCTTGATGTCGCGCTCGAGCACCAGCGGCTTGTTCGGATGCAGCGGCGTCAGGTTCTCGAACAGGATCTTGTTCTTGCTCGCCTCGGGCGGGGCGCCGTTGATCTTGTCGACCTTGACCAGCGCGAAATAGCGCTCGCCGTCCTTGGGCGTGCGGACCTCGCCTTCGATCGAATCACCGGTGTGCAGGTTGAAGCGGCGGATCTGCGACGGCGAGATGTAGATGTCGTCGGTGCTCGCCAGGTAGGACGTCTCGGGCGAGCGCAGGAAGCCGAAGCCGTCGGGCAGCACCTCGAGCACGCCGTCACCGAAGATCTGCTCGCCGGTCTTGGCCATCCGTTTGAGAATCGCGAACATCAGTTCCTGCTTGCGCAGGCGGTTGGCGTTCTCGATGTCGAGGCTGGCGGCCAGTTCGATCAGCTGCGAGACGTGCTGAGCTTTCAGTTCGGAAAGGTGCATGGCAGTCGTGCTCCCCGTTGGGGATGTGGACGGACGGGTGAACGTCGGGTGATGGGGTGTTGCCGGAGGCGGTCGAAGGCTTCGCGTTGCGATGCCGGTTCGCGGGTCGTGATGTCAGGGCTTGAACGACCGGATCGTGGAGGGTCCGGGTTCGGCGGGCCGGGGGCTGACCGGATCTGCGGGTCCGCGACCTCGCGTCAGTCGCCGCTGCGGGCTCGGGGCCTGGACCGGATACAGGCACCGGCGCGCCGCCGGGTGACCGGCGGCGCGACTTTACAACGAATCAGAGATGACTGTCCAGAAACAGCGTCAGCTGCGACTTGGAAAGGGCGCCGACCTTGGTGTCGACGACCTCGCCGTTGCGAAACAGCATCAGGGTCGGAATGCCGCGGATGCCGTACTTTGCGGGCACGGTCTGGTTCTCGTCGACGTTGACCTTGACGATCCGGACCCGGTCGCCGTAGTCGCGGGCGACCTCATCGAGGATCGGCGCGATCATCTTGCAGGGGCCGCACCACTCCGCCCAGTAGTCGACAAGGACCGGCTGGTCGGATTTGAGGACTTCCTGCTCGAAGCTGTCGTCGGAAATATGCTGGATGGCCATTCTTGCTCCCGCCGGCGTGCCTGCTCGCCCATCGAGCCCGACTGCTGATGCCGGCCTTGTCATGTCCAGACGCATGATACCGCCGGCTGATAGAATCGTCGCGGGCGGGCCTCCCCGCAGTGCGGACGGGTGAACCTGGTCAGGTCCGGAAGGAAGCAGCCACAGCCTTTCCCCGCGCGTGCCGGGGTTCCGGCTCGCCCACCCGAACACTTCCGGGGTCGCCGCATGCGGCCCGGGTTCCTTTCGAAGCCGTCTTCCTGATGACCCACCAGGCGCTCGCCCGAAAATGGCGCCCGCGAGATTTCGATTCGCTCGTCGGCCAGGAGCACGTCGTCCGTGCGCTGGCCCACGCGCTCGATCACAACCGGCTTCATCACGCCTATCTGTTCACCGGCACCCGCGGGGTCGGCAAGACCACGATCGCCCGCATCCTGGCCAAGGCGCTGAACTGCGAAACCGGCGTCAGCGCCCGGCCCTGCGGACAGTGCGCGGCCTGCACCGGCATCGATGCCGGCCGCTTCGTCGACTGCATCGAGCTCGATGCCGCCTCGAACCGTGGCGTCGAGGACATGACCCAGTTGCTCGAGAACGCGGTCTACGCACCGACCGCCGGACGCTACAAGGTCTACGTCATCGACGAAGTCCACATGCTGAGCAACCATGCGTTCAACGCGATGCTCAAGACCCTCGAGGAACCGCCGGCGCACGTGGTGTTCGTGCTGGCCACCACCGATCCGCAGAAAGTGCCGGTCACCGTGCTGTCGCGCTGCCTGCAGTTCAGCCTCAAGAACATGGCGCCGGCCACCGTGGCCGCGCATCTGCAGCAGGTGGTCGAGGCCGAGGGCATCGGCTGCGAGTCCGGCGCGCTGGCCCAGCTCGGGCGGGCCGCCGCCGGCAGCATGCGCGATGCGCTGTCGCTGCTCGATCAGGCGATTGCCTTCGCCGGCGGAACGCTGACCGAGGCGGCGGTGCGCGAGATGCTGGGCGTGGTCGACCGCGCCTGGCTCGAACGCATTCTCGACGCGCTGGCCGACGGCGACGGTCCGGCGCTGATCGGTGAGGCCGATGCAATGCTGGAGGCCAACGCGCCGTTCGAGACCGCGCTCTCGGAGCTGGCCGTGCTGCTGCAGCGAATGGCCTTGTGCCGGGCCGGCATCGCCGTGCCGGGTGACGAGGCGGCGCTGGTCGAGCGGCTGGCGCCGCGTTTCCCGCCCGAGGAGATCCAGGTCCACTACCAGATCGCCACCCACGCCCGGCGTGACCTGCCGGTTGCGCCCGATCCGCACACCGGTTTCACGATGACGCTGTTGCGGATGCTGGCGTTTCGCGTCGATGAAGGTGGCGAGGACACCGGCAAGGGCGGGGGGCGCGCCGGTGATGGTGGGGGTGGCCCGCCGCTCGATCGGGGCGGCCCGCCGGTTCGACCACAGCGGCCCGGTGCGATGACGCAGCCAACCGCCGCCCGGTCGGCCGAACTGCGCGCGCCGCTATCCGCCACCCGTGCCAGGACCGAGGTGCCGGCACAGGCGCAGGCTGCCGCTGCAACCGCAACTGCAACCGCAACCGCGCCCGTCGCTTTCGATGGCGACTGGCCTGGATTGGTGGCACGGCTGTCGGCCGGCGGAATGGCCGCCCAGTTCCTGCAGCAGAGCGCACTGATCGGGCATGAGGGCCTGAGCTTCAGGCTCAAGGTGCCGATCCGTCCATTGGCCGAACCGTCCACCGTCAATCGCGTCCGGACGATCCTGTCCGGATATTTCGGAGCCGAGGTCAGGCTCAGCGTCGAGGTCGGCTCGGTCGACGGGCCGACTGCGGCGGCGATCGCCAGCCGCGATCGGGCCGAGCGCCAGGCCGAAGCCGAGGCGGCCATCGACGCCGATCCGTTCGTGCAGACCCTGTTGAAGGATTTCGGCGGTACGATCGTGCCCGGTTCGGTGCGGCCGGCTCAGGTGCGGCCGGCCGAGGTGCGACCGGCCGAGGTGCGGCCGGTCACTGCCGGCCGCGTTCCAGGAGAATGAAACGATGATGAAGAACCAGCTCGCGGGCCTGATGAAACAGGCCCAGCAGATGCAGGACAACATGAAGAAGATGCAGGAGCAGCTGGCCGAGATCGAGGTCGAAGGCCAGTCCGGTGCGGGGCTCGTCAAGGCGGTCGTCACCTGCCGCAACGATGTCAAGCGCATCAGCATCGATCCCAGCCTGCTGACCGACGACAAGGAGATGCTCGAAGACCTGGTCGTGGCGGCGCTGAACGACGCGCTGCGCCGCGCCGAGCAGACCGCAGCCGAAAAGATGGGCTCGGTCACGGCCGGCCTGCCGCTGCCGCCGGGCTTCAAGCTGCCATTCTGACCCTGAAGTCCAGCCCGTCCTTCCGGCCGCCGTTCCGCCTGTCTGTCGGCGCGGGACCGGAAGTTTGAGGGCACCGGAAAGATGAAGGCGCCGGCGCCGCTCGACGCGCTTACCGAGGCCTTGCGCCGCCTGCCGGGGGTTGGCGCGCGCACGGCCCAGCGTTTCGCCTACCACCTGCTGCAGCACGACCGTGAGGGCGCGCAGCGCCTGTCCCGGGCGCTCGCCGAAGCCGTCACGAAGATCCGGCATTGCAGCTGCTGCAACACCTTCACCGAACTCGAGCTTTGCGAGACCTGTGCGTCGCCGCGCCGCGACCGGTCGCTGCTGTGCGTGGTCGAGACGCCAGCCGACCAGCTGATGGTCGAACAGACCCTGACCTTCAACGGCCTGTATTTCGTCCTGATGGGGCGCTTGTCGCCGCTCGACGGCATCGGCCCGAACCAGATCGGGATGGTGCGGCTGCTGGAGCGAGCGGCCGATCCGGCCTTGCGCGAGGTGATCCTGGCGACCAATTTCACCCAGGAAGGCGAGGCCACCGCGCACTACATCGGCGAGCTGCTGCGCGCGCGCGGCCTGGGCGTCTCGCGTCTGGCACGCGGCGTGCCGGTGGGCAGCGAGCTCGAATACGTCGACCCGAGCACGATCGCCCAGGCGATTCGGGATCGGCGCAGCGTCTGAACGATCCTGTTGCCAGGATATATACGCAGCTCAGGGTGCGGCCAACGGGTTCAGGACCCGTACGTCGTCGTAATGCTGCCCGCCAGCCAGGTCTTCGGACCACAGCACGGAGGAGCCCGAGCGTTGAGCGGCGGCAACGATCAAGCTGTCCCAATAGCTCAGCTGCCAGCGCGTCTGCACGTCGAACGCCGAGCCGAGCAGGGAGCGATCGTTGTCGATCACCTTCCAGGCCAGGTAGTCGCTCACCCGCCGCCACGAGGCAGAAGGATCGAGCCCTCCTTTGCGGACAAGGTTGACGTGCAGTTCCTGCAGAACCTGCACACTGATCGCAGCTTTGCCCGGTTCGCTCCACAGGGATTCGACGAGTTCGCGTGCGCGAGCATGGCGCGGATCCGGCGAATCCGTGTTGGCGTAGTACAGCAGATTGGTGTCGACGAATACCTCAGCGCTCATGTGCCTGCTCGCGACTCAGCGGCCCCCCTTGAACCCGCACCGGCTGCTTCAGGGCCCGAAGCGCACGCCGGCGGGCAGGCTCGAAGGCGTCCAGCTCGGCCACGGTCCGGGTGACCAGATTCCCGACCCATGCCGAGACGGACGTTTGCTGGTCGACAGCGAGATGCCTGATCCGGCGAAGAGTCTTCTCGTCCAGCCGCAGGGTGATATTGGTCGTCATCCGATTACTCCAACCGAAGGCACATATTAAGTGCTGCACGAATAAAGTGCAATCAATCAGGCTGGCATCGATGACGCTGACATCAATGAGACGGGTTCGCGGCGGATCAGCTCTCGGCGTCGGGCTGGTTCTCCGGCGCCGCCAGGCGGAAGGCTTCGAGTGCCTCGCAGGCGGCCATGATCCGCAGGATCGTCGGCTTGTCGTCGAGCGGGCAGTCATAGCGGCGCGCATTGAAGATCTGCGGCACCAGACAGCAGTCGGCCAGCGTCGGGGTGTCGCCGTGGCAGTACACGCCGGTTGCCGGATCGTCGGCGAGCATGCGTTCGAGCGCGCCCAGCCCCTCACCGACCCAGTGGCGGTACCAGGCATCGCGGCGCGCCGGCTCGATGTTCAGTTCACGCGCCAGATAGCGCAGCACGCGCAGATTGTTCAGCGGGTGGATGTCGCAGGCGATGGTCTGGGCGATGGCCCGCACCCGCGCGCGGCCGACCGGGTCGGCCGGCAGCAGCGGCGGCGCCGGCTGGATCTCGTCCAGATACTCGATGATGGCCAGCGACTGGGTGAAGGTCCCGGCCGGCGTCGTCAGGGCCGGGACCAGCCCGAGGGGATTGCGCGCCAGGTAGTCGGGCTGGCGCTGTTCGCCGCCGCCGCGCAGCAGGTGCACGGGCACGATCTGGTAGGCCAGCCCTTTCAGGTTCGCTGCGATGCGCACGCGAAACGCAGCTGAACTTCGGAAGTAGGAATAGAGCGCAATCATCGGAGGCTGGTCCGGTTGCCAGGAAGGGTGCGGGGGCGATCGTGGTGTGAACAGGCGCTAGCGCTTGCGCAGCCGGTTGAGTTCGGTGTCGACCTCGTTGAACAGTTCGGTGCCAACGTCCTTGGCGAAACTCTCCCAGACGGGCTTGACCGCTGCCCGCATGCGCTCGATCTCGGCCGGTGCGACCTCGTTGACCTGCATGCCGGCCGTCGCCAGCCTTGCCTGGGCCGAGCGGGCCTGGTCTCGCGCGACCTGGCGCTGGTAGCTGCGCGCCTCGATGGCCGCCTCGACCAGGATGCGCTGATCGGCTTCCGACAGCTTGTCCCAGAATTTCTTCGAGACCAGCGGCACGAAGGCGCCGTAGGCGTGCCGGGTCAGCGACAGGTATTTCTGAACCTCGCCGAGCTTGAGCGCGGCGATCACCGCGGTCGGCGTGCCCTGGCCGTCCACGGTGCGCGTCTCCAGGGCCGTGTAGAGCTCGGGCACGGCCAACGGCACCGGATTGGCGCCCAGCGCGCGCACGGTTTCCTGCGAGATCCTGGCCTGGATGGCGCGGAACTTCAGCCCCTGGAAGTCTTCCACCCGCGCGATCGGCCGCTTGCTGTTGGTCGCATTGAAGAAGCCGTTCTCCCAGTAGGTCAGGCCAATCAGCCCCTTCTCGGGCAGCAGATCGAGCAGGCGCTTGCCGATCGGGCCGTCCAGGATCGCGTCGGCCTCCTGCTCGTTGTCGAACAGGAACGGGAAGTCGAGGATCTCCATGGGTTTGACCATGCCGGTCAGCGTCGTCGTCTGCGGCACCACGAACTCGATCGTGCCGCCCTGCAGGGCCGAGGTTACCTGGACGTCGTTGCCCAGGGTGCCGCTGTAGAACGCCTTGATGCGGATCTTGCCCTGGCTCTTCTGCTCCACCAGTTCGACGAAGCGGGCAACGCCCTGTCCCTGGTGGGAGGGTTCGGGCAGGGTCACGGCGAACTTGGCGTTGATCTGTGCGGCGGCGGGGCCGGCGAACAGGGCGGCGGCCGCCAGCGCAAGCAGTTTGTCGGCGAGGTTTCGTTTCACGGCGTCAGTCTCCTGAGGGTCAGCGGGAAATGAAGGTCAGCGGAGGGTCAGCGGTCGATCAGCGCCACCATCCGGCCGGTACGAGGACCAGGGACGGGAACAGGATGAGCAGCACGAGGACGGCGATTTCGGCGAGCAGGAAGGGGAGGACCCCGCGGGCGGCCTGCATGACCGAGATCTTGCCGATCGAACACACGACGTTGAGCACGACGCCGATCGGTGGGGTGATCATGCCGATCGAGCAGTTCATGATGAAGATGACGCCGAGGTAGATCGGGTCGATGCCCGCCTGCAGCGCGATCGGCATGAACACCGGCGTGAAGATCAGCACGATCGGGATGAAGTCCAGGACCATCCCGGCGAGGAAGACCGACAGCATCATCGCGGCCACCAGCATGATCTGGTTTCCGGAGAAGGCCTGCAGCCACTGTCCGACCTGGCCGGGGATGTCGGCGATCGCGATCATGTATGAGGCCACCATCGCGAGCGCGGCCAGGATCAGCACCACGGAGGTCGTGCGGGCCGTCAGCAGCAGGCAGTGGTAGATCG
>JBAYOD010000028.1:0-20876 GCA_041678445.1 Burkholderiaceae bacterium
CGCCGGCTTCGATGCTGCCCCGCCGGCGGTCGAGCTGTCGCGCACGCTGGCGCCACGCGAGCTGCCGTTCGAATTCATGCTCAACGCGCTGCGCCTGACCGAGGGTGCGCCGGCCGCGCTGTTCGGTGAGCGCACCGGCCTGCCGATCGCTGCGATCACCCCCGAGCTGACGCAGGCGGTCGAGCGTGGTCTGCTCGATCCCGACCCGACGATGATTCGGGCCACGCCGCTCGGCATGCGCTTCCTGAATGATCTGATCGAGTGCTTCCTGACTGACTGATCGTTCACGCCCGCCGGTTTTCCGGACGTGATGCACCACGTTGGAACACCTGGTTTTGACCTATCATGGTGCGCCGAACGAGCCTGCACCGTGACTGTGCGCCGAGGGTGGCGCGGCACCTGCCGGCAGCCTGTCCGGCTGTCGTGGCATGGAAACTGCTTGATTCAGATTGTGGACCTGCCGGGGCAATCCGGCAGATCCGAACCCACGTGACGCGCCGGACGGCGCACCGTCAAACCGTAGCCAGGAGAGAGCCAGCATGGCCGCAGCAGCGCCCAAAGACGTGTTGAAGATGATCGAAGACAACGAGGTCAAGTTCGTCGACCTTCGCTTCACCGACACCCGCGGCAAGGAACAGCACGTCACCGTGCCGGCTCACGCGGTGGACGAAGACAAGTTCAGCGCCGGCCACGCCTTCGACGGCTCGTCGATCGGGGGCTGGAAGGGGATCGAAGCCTCCGACATGCTGTTGATGCCGGATCCGGCAACTGCCAACATCGATCCGTTTCGCGAAGAGCCGACGCTGATCATGACCTGCGATGTCGTCGAGCCGTCCGACGGCAAGGGCTATTCGCGTGATCCGCGTTCGCTTGCCAAGCGTGCCGAAGCCTATCTGAAGGCCAGCGGCATCGGCGATACCGCCTATTTCGGGCCCGAGCCGGAGTTCTTCATCTTCGATTCGGTGACCTGGAGTGCCGATATCTCGGGCTGCTTCGTGAAGATCAACTCCGAAGAGGGTTCGTGGTCGACCGGCAAGGAGTTCGAGGGGGGCAACCTCGGGCACCGTCCGACGGTCAAGGGCGGCTATTTTCCGGTGCCGCCGGTCGACTCGTTCCAGGACATGCGCTCGGAGATGTGCCTGATCCTCGATCAGATGGGGGTGCCGGTCGAGGTTCATCACCATGAAGTCGCCGGTGCGGGCCAGAACGAGATCGGTACCCGGTTCTCGACGCTGGTGCAGCGCGCCGACTGGCTGCAACTGCTCAAGTACGTCGTGCACAACGTCGCGCACAGCTACGGCAAGACCGCGACCTTCATGCCCAAGCCGATCGTGGGTGACAACGGCTAGGGCATGCATGTGCACCAGTCGATCTGGAAGGATGGCCAGAACCTGTTTGCCGGTGACAAGTATGCGGGGCTGTCGGAGTTTGCGCTGTTCTACATCGGCGGCATCATCAAGCACGCCCGCGCGCTCAATGCGATCACCAACCCGGGCACCAACTCGTACAAGCGGCTGGTCCCGGGCTTCGAGGCGCCGGTCAAGCTCGCCTATTCGGCGCGCAACCGCTCGGCGTCGATCCGCATCCCCTACGTCACCAACCCGAAAGGGCGACGGATCGAGACCCGTTTCCCGGATCCGCTGGCCAACCCGTACCTGGCGTTCGCGGCGCTGATGATGGCCGGCCTGGACGGTGTGCAGAACAAGATCCATCCGGGCGAGGCCGCCGACAAGAACCTGTACGATCTGCCGCCCGAAGAGGACGCAAGGATTCCGACGGTCTGCGCATCGCTCGACGAAGCCCTCGAAGCGCTCGATCGCGATCGCGAGTTCCTGACCCGCGGCGGCGTCTTCGCCAACGAGATGATCGATGCCTACATCGAATTGAAGATGGAAGAGGTGACCCGCTTCCGGATGACCACGCATCCGATCGAGTTCGACATGTACTATAGCCTCTGACGCCCCGATCTGGAGAGGCTGCCGGGTCCGCGCCCGGCCCGAACGATGAAGCTAGCCGTCCCGTCTGCCCTGTTTGCCCTGTCTGTCATGCTGGTGGCCCCAGTCCTTTTCGAGCCCGGGGCCACCGCCCAGGTCTATCGCTGCGAGTCTGGTGATGGGGTGCCGGTCTACCAGGGCAATCCGTCGGGTACGAACTGCCGCCGGGTCGACCTGCAGCCGCTGACCACGATCCCGGCGCCCAAGGCACCGGCCGGGGCAAGCGGCACGGCAGCGGGGGCGGGCAAGCCGGCGGCCGGCAGCAGCCGGAGCGCTTCGCCGGCCAGTTTTCCGCGGGTCGACGGCACGACGCAGCGGGCCCGCGACGCAGCGCGGCGCAACATCCTCGAAGAAGAGCTGCGCAAGGAGCGACTCCGGCTCGAGGCGCTGCAGGCCGAATACAAGGACGGCCAACCCGATCGGCTCGGCAACGAGCGCAATTACCAGCGCTACCTCGATCGGGTCGAGAGCCTGAAGGCGGACATCGACCGCGCCGAGGCGAACATCGGCTCGCTGGAGCGCGAGCTGGCGGCGATCAGGGAGTGAACGCCGCGGCGACGCATCCGGATCCTGCGCGGCGCGCGGATGCGGAGGCGCGCCTTGCAGGGCTCGATCTGCTCAGTGCGGCGGTGGTCATCATCGGCCGCGACGGGAACGCCGTCTACCTGAATCCGGCAGCCGAGCAACTCTTCGAAGCCTCACGCCGGATCATCGTCGGGCAGGCGTTTGCGCGCCTGTTCGTCGATCCGGCGCCGATCGAGCGTCTGCTGGCCGAAGCCTGCGACGGGGGGTTCGAGGAAAAGCGCGTCGACCTGGAGCTGGCGCGCCCGGGCCGTGCGCCGGCGTCGCTGCTGGTCACGGCGACGGTGTTGCCGGAAGGCCCGGGTCTGCTGCTGCTCGATTTTCGGGAGCACGACAAGCGCCGCCGGGTGGACCGCGAGGAGCGCCTGCTCGATTCGGCGCGGGCCAATCGTGAGCTGGTGCGCAATCTTGCGCACGAGATCAAGAACCCGCTGGGCGGCATCCGTGGTGCCGCCCAGTTGCTCGACGCCGAACTGGGCTCGCCGGCGCTGCGCGAGTACACGCAGGTCGTGATCAAGGAGGCAGACCGGCTGCAGCTGCTGGTCGACCGCCTGCTGGCGCCTCACCGGCATCCGCATATCGTCGGTGACGTCAACATCCATGAGGTGCTGGAACGGGTGCGGGCGCTGGTGCTGGCCGAGTTCGCGCGCGGCCTCGTGATCCGTCGCGACTACGACATCAGCCTGCCCGAATTCCGCGGCGATCGCGAACAGCTGATCCAGGTCGTGCTCAATCTCGTGCGCAACGCCGCCCAGGCCATGCAGGGCACGGGTGCGATCGTGCTGCGCTCGCGGATCGCCCGCCAGGTGACGATCGCCAAGCGCAGATGGAAGCTGGCACTGGATTTGCATGTGATCGATGACGGACCCGGCGTGCCACAGGAGATCAGGGACCGGATCTTCTTTCCGCTCGTCTCGGGCCGGGAAGGCGGCAGCGGCCTGGGGCTGACGATCGCGCAGACCTTCGTCCAGCAGCACGGCGGTCTGATCGAATGCGACAGCCGGCCAGGACGTACCGACTTCCGGATCCTTCTGCCACTGCCTTGAGTCACGAAGCATGAACGAAATCTGGATAGTCGATGACGATCAGTCGATCCGGTGGGTGCTGGAGAAGGCACTCACCCGGGACGGCTTCGAGGTGCGCCCCTTCGACAGTGTGCAGGCCTGCCTGGCAGCGCTCGAGCAGGAGGCGCCCAGGGTGCTGGTCTCCGACATCCGGATGCCCGGTGCCAGCGGGCTCGAACTGTTGCAGGCGTTCAAGAGCCGCCAGCCCGCGACGCCGGTGATCATCATGACCGCATACTCGGATCTCGACAGCGCGGTGTCAGCCTTCCAGGGGGGGGCTTTCGACTATCTGCCCAAGCCCTTCGATCTGCCCAGTGCCGTCGAGCTGATCCGCCGGGCCTGGGAAGAGAGCGCCCGCGAAGCGGCGGTCGAGGAAGTCGGCGAGCAGGGCTTCGACATGCTCGGCCAGGCGCCGGCCATGCAGGAGGTGTTCCGGGCGATCGGCCGGCTGTCGCAGTCGAACGTCACGGTACTGATCACCGGCGAATCGGGAACCGGCAAGGAGCTGGTCGCGCGCGCACTGCACAAGCATGGTCCGCGCGCCCGGAACGCCTTCGTGGCGCTGAACACGGCGGCGATTCCGCGCGATCTGCTCGAATCGGAGCTGTTCGGCCACGAGCGCGGGGCGTTCACCGGCGCCCAGCAGACCCGACGCGGCCGCTTCGAGCAGGCCGAGGGCGGCACGCTGTTCCTGGACGAGATCGGCGACATGCCGGCCGAACTGCAGACCCGGCTGCTGCGGGTGCTCTCCGATGGCCAGTATTACCGGGTCGGCGGCCATCAGCCGCAGAAGGCCAACGTGCGGGTCATCGCAGCCACCCACCAGGATCTCGAGGACCGGGTTCGCCAGGGCCTGTTCCGTGAAGACCTGTTCCATCGCCTGAACGTCATCCGGCTGCGGCTGCCCCCGCTGCGCGAGCGCAGTGCCGACGTGCCGCTGCTGGCCCGTCATTTCCTGCTGGCGAGCGCGCACGAGCTGGGCGGCGAACCCAAGCGGCTCACCGGGGGTGCCATGCAGGCAATGCGGGGGTTCCAGTGGCCGGGCAACGTCAGGCAGCTCGAGAACGTCTGCCGCTGGCTGACCGTGATGGCGCCCGCGCAGCTCGTCGACATCAAGGATCTACCGCCCGAGATCCGCAGCGTGCCGCCCGAGATCCGCAGCGCAGGCACCGCCCCAGCCGATGTCGCGCAGTCATCGTCCGGCGCGGGCCTCGCAACGACGGCGGGGGTCACCGTCGAGCCGACCGATACCGTCGCCCCGACCGGTGCGCGGCTCACCGGCGCCGACTGGTCGTCGCTGCTCGGGCTGGAAGTGGCCCGCCGGCTGGCCGGACAGTTGCCGGAGCAGGGCGCGGATCATGACGACGCCGAGGAAGAAGGAAGCACGCTGATGGCCGAGCTGACCCGCGAGTTCGAGGCCACGGTCATCGGCACGACGCTGCGTCACACCCGTGGCCGGCGCATGGTGGCGGCGCAGCGGCTGGGGATCGGTCGCAACACGATCACCCGCAAGATCCAGGACCTGCGTCTGGAAGACGACGGGGATTGAGCGGCGGCCCGGGCCTCGAACCGCAGCCCGGGCTCGAACCGCAGCCCGGGCTCGAACCGCAGCCGGGCTCGAACCGCAGTGCCGTTCAGGGAGTCAGTTCGGCGATGACCGGCGCATGGTCCGACGGCTTGTCGAGCTTGCGCGGCTCCCGGTCGATCCGGCAGGCCTCGACCCGCCCCGCGATCCGCGCGTCGACCAGGATGTGATCGATGCGCAGGCCCGCGTTGCGGCGAAAACCGAGCATCCGGTAGTCCCACCAGCTGAACTGCTTCTCGGGTTGCTCGAAGAGCCGGAAGGCGTCGACCATGCCCAGCGCCACCAACCGGGAGAAGCGCGCCCGCTCCTCGTCGGAACAGTGGATCTGACCGGCCCATTTCTCCGGGTCGTGGACGTCGCGGTCTTCGGGCGCGATGTTGAAGTCGCCGAGCAGGGCAATCGGCGCAGGCGCCGCCGCCGCGCTGTCGCCCAGCCAGGCAATCAGCGCATCGATCCAGCGCAGCTTGTAGTCGAACTTCTCCGAACCGACCGCCTGGCCGTTCGGAAAATAGGCGCAGACCACGCGCAGCCCGCCGATCGTGGCCGAGATCAGGCGCTGCTGCGGATCGTCGAAATGCGGATTGCCGACGATCACGTCGGCAGGCATCCCGACCGTTGCCCGGCGCCCGAGGATCGCCACGCCGTTGTAGGTCGGCTGGCCGGCGAAGGCCACCTCGTAGCCGGCCTCGGCCAGCGCCGCGACTGGAAAGTGCTCGTCGCGCAGCTTGGTTTCCTGCAGACACAGCACGTCGACCGGGTGAGCGGCCAGCCAGTCGAGCACCTGCGGCAGGCGGACCTTCAGGGAGTTTACGTTCCAGGTGGCAATATGCATGAATTCCAGATCAGCTCTTCAGGTACACATCCAGCCGCTGGGCGGCGTTCTTCAGGTGAGTCTCGGCAGCCAGCGTAGCAGCATCGGGGTCACCGGCCTTGATGGCATCGAAGATTACCTGGTGTTCTTCCTGGACGGCCTCGATCAGGTCGACATGATGGATCTTGGTATTCGTGCGGGCTTGCCGGATGACCCTGCGCGCACCTTGCTCCAGGTGGGAGCTCAGCGCGATGAAGTGAGGATTGTGCGTCGCTTCGACAATGGCTTGATGGAATGCGAAATCCTGTTCATCGCCCAGCCGGTCGTTGGCGATCTCGTACTCCATGCCGATGAGCGCACGGCGGATCAGCTTCAGGTCTTCGGGCGTGCGGCGCATGGCTGCCAGCCGTGTGGCGGCCACTTCGACGGCGACGATCAGCTCCATTACCAGCGTCAGGCTGCCGCGCTCCTCGATGACCACGTCCTGTATGCGAAAGGACTGGCGCTGATCGCGCTCGAGCACATAGGCCCCGCTGCCGCGCCGGATGCCGATGATCCCGTCCGACTTGAGTTGCGATAGCGCCTCGCGTACCACCGAGCGACTCACGCCGAACAGCTCGCACAACTCACGCTCACTGGGCAGCCGTTCGCCGGGCAGCCGTTCGCCACGCTGGATCTGGGTGCTGATGGTGGCGGCGATTTCATCGGGAAGATGTCGCCCGCTCTCCGGTGCGGTGACAGGCTTGTGGTCGTCGACAGTGGCAAGGGAGGTGAGGGCCATAGGGAGTGAGGTGTCGTGGTCAAGTTCGACTATTTTCCCCGCCTCAGGGAGCGGCGCAACACCAAGGCCGGCAGCCTGTCGGGAGGCGAGCAGCAGATGCTGACCACCTGTCGCTCGCTGCTGGGCAACCCGCTGGTGCTGCTGATCGACGAGCCGACCGAGGGCCTGGCGCCCAAGCTCGTGCAGGTGGTTGGCGAAGCCATCCGGGACATTCACGACAAGGGCGTGTCGGTCGTTCTGGTCGAGCAGAAGCTGGCCATCGCGCTCAAGGTGTCGAGCCGCGTGTGTGTGATGGGGCATGGCCGCATCGTCTTCGAGGGGGCGCCGGACGACCTCACTTCCAACCCTCGGCTCATGAAGGATTGGCTCGCCGTGTGAACGACGGGTTCTGCCTCACCGAAGCGGATCCGGAAAGACGGCCTGCAGTGCCGCGACGAGTTCCGCTGCAGTCGCTTCGTCGGCCAGCAAGGGGAATTCCTGTGCGAGTCCGTTCGAGACCTTGCCGCCATTGTCACGGACCGAACGGATGATTCGATCGATGTCAGTGTCCGGCCCTTCGATCACCTGCTTCACGCGCTCGCGCGCGAGCCGCAGGCGGCGCAAGTAGCCGGCTTCCTTGCGCATCTCTTGCTCGATGGTCTCGCACACGATGTCCGCAAGGTATTCGACATGGTCCGTCAGGTCAGGGTAGCGCCATGCGCTGAGTGCGTCCTCGTAGTCATCGAACTCCAGGTTGTAGCGAATGTCGTCCTCGGCCCGGCGCTCCGGCCCGAAGCGCCATGCACCCGCATAGCGGCGCATGAATGGCTGCGAGAACAACTCCAGCACCTGGTCGTAGCCTCGGCGCTTGATGACGGAACTGGTGATGGTGGCTGACACCGGCAGGATGAACGGCTCCGGTATGGCTGCGTCGCGGCGCATTCTTCCAGTGCGGCGCAATGTAGTGAACCACCTCGCGAAACCCGTCGATCTCGCCGACGAAAACGGGCGAGCGCCTGACGCCGTAGCGGGTGGCGCGAGGCTCCAGGATTTCAGCCTGCAAGGCTTCCAGTGCCGTCTCCGACAGGGGGTCGGCATGCTCTGCGCTGCAGGATGTCGACGCCGAACTCCGCCTCGAGCGCAGCCAGATGCTCGGCGCATCGGTATTGCTCGGCCTGCCGCACTTCCGCTGCGCGCAATACCACCGGACAGAAGTCTCGAGTGCCGGGCAGGTTGTCACGCACACGCCAGCGTCGATTGTTGGTGGCTCGCCGGGACGTCAGGTAGAGGGTCTCGTCGAGCGCGGCCACGTAGTTGCCGGCCAGCACGCCAGGGAAATCAAGCCGGCGGCCGGTCAGGAACTCGTAGAAGAACCCGGCACGGCGCGCATACTGACCCGTGGGCTCTGCGACGATCCATGCCTCCAGTTCACCGGACGGCACGTGAGTGAACAGGCGGGCCAGGAATTCCAGGTGAACGCCCTCGTGCTTGAGGGCAAAGGTCAGTTGGCTGGACAGGGATTCGGCAGGGCGGGCGGTAGCAGGGTATCGCTCGTGGACGTAGCCGTGTTCGCGCACGGTCGCGCGTGTTCTGCCGATCGTTTCGATTAAATTTCCAATCAAAAGTACCGGCTGGCGCCAAACTGGCTTCGCGGTCAGACGGGCGAATCGTTCACGCGCTGCTTGAGGGCTTCGAGCCCGGCTGGGGTCCAGTCCGATGGCGAGATCAGGCTGGCCCAGGCGTCGACATAGTCTTCGAAGGCGTAGCGGTGGCCGTGTCCGCGTGGCGGTTCGCCGGCCAGGATGAGGTCGAAGGCGAGCTGCAGCACGGTGACGACGGGGATCCAGGTGATGTCGGGTGAGACGTCCGGACCCAGGGGCGGTGTCATCCAGTGCGGACGTCGCCAGGCGGCCCGGGGGTCGAAGAAGGTGACGGCATCGCTTGCGTACTGCAGGAAGAGGATGCGATAGGGGCCCCAGGGCGCAGTCGCCTGGCCGGATACCGGGGGCTGGGCGGACGCCGGGGCCTGCGCCATGAAGCGCACGACCGAGCCGTCGCCGAAGGTGGGCAGCCAGGCGGGTGAGCCGGGGTTGCGCCCGGCGGTGACCGAGCGCCAGCTCGGGGTGTTGAACGGCGGCCCGGCCCACAGCGCGCCCTGGTAGGGCGCTCCGATCACCTGGTAGAGGTCGTGGCTGAGGTCGCCGTTGAGTGCGCCCAGGCTCAGGCCGTGCAGGTACAGGCGCGGGCGCCGATCCGGCGGCAGGTTGCGCCAGTGGTCGTAGACCGTCGCGAACACGACACGGGCGGTTTCGGCACCGTAGCCCGAATCGGCGAGCAGGGCCAGCCAGCTGGCCAGGTACGAATACTGGACCGACACGGTGGCGACGTCGCCGTGCAGCAGGTACTCGAGCGCCGACTGGCTGTTCGGATCGACCAGGCCGGTGCCGGTGGGCGTGGCGATGACCAGGTTCGCACGCTCGAACGCTCCGATGCGCTGCAGCTCGTGCAGGGCCAGCTCGGCGCGCTGCTGCGGCGTTTCGGCCGAGTTGAGCCCGACATAGACGCGCAGGGGTTCGCGGGCGCTGCGCCCGGTCATGTGCTCGATCTGCGTAGCGTCGGGTTCGGCAGCGACCATGCGCCGGCCCTGGCGGCCCAGGTGCTGCCAGTCGATCAGCGAGCCCGGGCCACCGGTCTTGTCCCAGGCTGTCGGCTGGGCGATGTCGTCTTCGATCAGGGCGTCGAGACGGCTGTAGATGCGGTCGGCCGATTGCATCACGCCGTATACCAGGACACCGTTGCCGGCGGTCCAGAACAGCGCGGCCGTGGCGATGACGGCCATCAGCGCGGCACTCGGGCCGGCCAGATGGCGCGACAGCCTGCCGGACAGGCGGCGCCAGATCCAGACGACCGAGCGCGACAGGGCGAGCAGCAGGATGAAGGTGAGCAGGGACAGCCAGGCGATGGTCAGGGGGCCGGCGCTGTCGATGGCGGGCATCTGCATCAGTGCGCGCAGCCGGTTCTGCCATTCGGTGGCCCACCTCAGCGCCGTGATGGCGATCGCGATGCAGACCACGAGGGTCAGGGCGACGGAGACCCGTTGGGCGTGCTTGCGCAAGGCGGGCAACTGCAGGGTACGCCACAGGTAGCGCAGCAGGACGCCCAGGCCGTAGCCGGAGGCCAGGCAGAAGCCGCCCAGCAGGCCCTGGATCCAGGGCGCGCGCGGCACCAGCGAAGGGGTCAGCGAAGCGGCGAACAGCAGGGTGCCCAGCACCAGGCCGATGCTGCACAGCGGGAAGACGCTTCGGTCACGCGGCAGCATGGCCGGGTATCACCTGTGCGAAGGAATCACTGGACAGTCGAGCAGGTCTTTGCAAGGGCGGTGTCATGGTGAGCTTCTAGAATGGACCTTTTCAGCACTGGGTTGCGAGTACCGATGGCTCCTGACGATATTCTGCCTGTCCCCGCGCGCCTCGATCGGCAAACGCATGCGATGCTGGCCCGGCTCACCGGAACGCTGTCGCCGGCATCGGCGATGCTGGCCTGGGTCGACTGGGTGATCCATTTGGCGGCATCACCGGGAAAACGGATCGATCTCAGCCTGCGCGCACTCGATCATGCGACGCAGCTGACACGCCACGCTGCCGACGCCCTGTCGCGAGGCGGTGTCCCGATGGCGCCCTGCGTCACGCCGCCGCCCAGCGACCGCCGCTTTGCCGGCGAGGCCTGGCAGCAGTGGCCATGGTGCCTGCTCCAGCAGGCTTTCCTGCTCAACGAGAAATGGTGGAGCGAGGCCGTGCGCGGCGTGCATGGCGTCGATCCGCATCACGAGAACCTGCTCGACTTCGCTGCGCGCCAGTGGCTGGACATGATGTCGCCCGGCAACTGGCTGGCGACCAATCCGGTGCTGCTGCAGCGCACTGCCGAGCGGGGCGGCATGAATCTGGTGCACGGCGCCGCCAACCTGATCGATGACATCCGCCGCCGTGAGGCTGGCGAGCCGCCGGCCGGGGCCGAGGCCTTCGAGGTCGGCCGCAACCTGGCCGTGACTCCGGGCAAGGTGGTCCTGCGCAACCGGCTGATCGAGCTGATCCAGTACACGCCGACCACTGACAAGGTTCATCCCGAGCCGATCCTGATCGTGCCGGCCTGGATCATGAAGTACTACATCCTCGATCTGTCGCCGCACAATTCGATGATTCGCTGGCTGGTCGAGCAGGGCCACACGGTGTTCTGCATCTCGTGGAAGAACCCGGGGCGCGAGGACGCCGATCTGGGCATGGACGATTATCTCGAGCTCGGCCTGTTCGCCGCGCTCGATGCGGTCAACGCGATCGTGCCGCGTCGCAAGGTCCACGCCACAGGCTACTGCCTGGGCGGCACGCTGCTGGCGATTGCCGCTGCGGCCATGGCGCGTGACGGCGACGACCGGTTCGCCTCGATGACGCTGTTTGCCGCGCAGACCGATTTCGCCGAGCCGGGCGAGCTGTCGCTGTTCGTCGACGAAAGCCAGGTTTCGCTGCTCGAGGCGCGGATGGCCGAGACCGGCTACCTGAGCGGCGAGCAGATGGCCGGTGCCTTCCAGATGCTGCGTTCCTACGATCTGCTCTGGTCGCGGCTGGTCGACGTGTACCTGGTCGGCGAGCGGCGTCCGGTCAACGATCTGATGGCCTGGAACGCGGATACGACGCGGATGCCGGCCCGCATGCATTCCCAGTACCTGCGCCGGCTCTTTCTTGACGACGAACTGAGCCGGGGTCGCTATCCGGTCGGCGGGCGGCCGGTGCTGCTGCGCGACGTGCATCTGCCGATCTTTTGCGTGGGAACGGTGACCGACCACGTCGCACCCTGGCGCTCGGTGCACAAGCTGCACATGCTGACGCCCACGGAGCTGACCTTCGTGCTGACCAGTGGCGGTCACAATGCCGGCATCGTCAGCGAACCGGGCCGGCCCCGCCGCCACTACCAGGTCCTGACCCGTGCGCCGGGTGATCCCTACCTGGTGCCCGACGAATGGCTGGAGCAGGCGCCGCGCGCCGAAGGTTCGTGGTGGCCCGAGTGGGGCCGCTGGCTGAAGGCGCGCTCGGGCGAGCCGGTTGCACTGCCGCGCATGGGGGCGGCTCGTGCCGGTTATCCGGTCATCGACGACGCCCCCGGCGAGTACGTGAGGATCAAGTAAGTGAAGCTTCTCGTCCTCAACTGCGGCTCGTCGAGCATCAAGTTCGCCCTGTACGAACCCGGCGCAGCCGACCCGTCGCGCTCGCCATCGTGGGGCGGCAAGGTCGGTGGCATCGGCGAGCCGTCGGCGGCGATCGACGAAGACGGGGGCGCCCCCGAGCCGGTCGATCTCGATGCGGCGCGGCCCTATCACGATGCGCTCGGGTTGATCCTGCGGCGCACCCATACCCGGCTGGCCGGCGGCAAGCTGATCGGCGTCGTGCACCGGGTCGTCCACGGCGGCAGCAAGTACTTCGAGCCGGTGCGCCTGACCCAGGCCGTCCTCGAGGACCTGCGCGGCTACATTCCGCTGGCGCCGCTGCACCAGCCGTTTGCCTTGAACGCCATCGAGCTGCTGTTCGAGCTGTATCCCGATCTGCCGCAGGCCGCCTGCTTCGATACGGCCTTCCACCATTCCCTGCCACAGGTCGAGCAGATGTTCGCGCTGCCGTGGAGTGCCTGGCAGCGGGGCATTCGCCGCTACGGCTTTCACGGCCTGTCGTATGACTACATGTCGATCGCGCTGCCGCAGCGGCACGGCGCGCCGGCCAATGGCCGGGTAGTGGTTGCGCACCTGGGCAGCGGTGCCAGCCTGTGCGCGCTGCGCGAAGGCCGCAGCGTTGCCACGACGATGGGTTTCTCGGCCCTCGACGGGCTGGTCATGGGCACCCGCTGCGGGACGATCGATCCGGGGGTGCTGCTGTATCTGGCGGAGATCGAGGGCCTGAACCACGAGCAGCTTGGACGGCTGCTCTACAACGAATCCGGCCTGTTGGGTGTGTCTGGGCTGTCGCCCGACACCCGGGTGCTGCTGCAGAACGAAGCGCGCGAGGACGAGACCGGCGAACGGGTGCGGGCCGCCCTGGCGCTCTACCAGCGCCGCATCGTCCGTGAGATCGGCGCGCTGGTCGCGGTGCTCGGCGGACTCGACCTGCTGGTGTTCACTGCCGGGGTCGGCGAGAACAATCCGCAGATCCGGGCCAGGATCTGCGGTGAACTCGACTGGCTCGGGGTCGAACTCGACGAGGCGGCCAATGCCGCCAATGCGCCGTTGATCTCCACACCCGGCTCACGCATCCGTGTCGGGGTCGAGCCGACCAATGAGGAGTGGCTGGCGATGCTGCGCGCGGCGCCCGTGCTGCCGGGCCGCCCCTGACGATGACCCTTCAGACCGTTCGCGAATACCTGGGCTTGCACGCTCCCGACATCGACATCATCGAGACGCCGACGAGCACGGCGACCGTTGCCGCGGCGGCGGCCGCTCATGGTGTGGCCCCGGGGCAGATCGCCAAGACCCTCTCCCTCTGGCTCAGGGACGAAGTCGTCCTGCTGGTGCTCAGTGGCGACACGAAAATCGACAACCAGAAGTTCAAGGCCTGTTTCAAGGTCAAGGCGAAGATGCTCGCGGCAGACGATGTCGTTCACTGGACGGGGCATCCGGTTGGCGGGGTCTGCCCGTTCGGTCTGGCGCACGACCTCCGGGTCTTCGCGGATGAAGCGCTGAAGAACTTCGACATCGTTCTCCCCGCCGCCGGCGCAATCAACGCCGCGGTGCGCATCACGCCCGCCCGGATGGCCGGCCTGGTCGGTGCGGAGTGGGTCGATGTTGCCCAGGGCTCGAACGATCTCGGCCCGCCGAGCCGCTCGACCTAGAACCTGGAACCGGAGGAGCGCCGACCTAGAACCGGAGCGCCGGTTCCTGCGCCAGGACGGTCGTGCCGGTTGCGACCTCGGATCCGGATTCGGACCCCGGGGCCGGCGACAGTTGCGCAGGCGGTGCCAGCGGTTCGGGCTGGGGCGCCGGCCAGTTGCGGGGCAGTTCCGATTGCTTCGGGTAGCCGGCGGCGTCGAGCAGGCGGTCCCAGCCGGCCCCGTCGAAGCCGTTGATCTGCTCTGCACCGATGGATGCGGCCGGGAAGGTCAGCGAGCGGAATCCGAGCTGGATGAAGGCCTGGCTGTCGGCCTGGTTGCGAACCTCGCGCACCTGATAGGGAATGCCGCGTCCCTCCAGGTGCTGGCGGGCCAGTTCGCAGGGCTGGCAGCTCGCGGTCTGGTACAGGACGACCGGGTAGCGTCGGACCAGCGTCTGCAGCTTGTACGGCAGCGCGGTGCTGCCGGCTGCGGCGGTGGATCCGGCCGGAACCTCGGGCGCGGCGCCGTCACCGGACCGGGCGTCGCCGCCGGCCCGCGGCAGCAGGCCGCCATGCGCGCCGGCCGAACCCAGCGGGCGGGCGCCCGGCGGCGGCCGGTCGCCGTAGTTGACCCGGCCATCGGTGCCGATCCATTTGTAGTACTGGGCGGCGGCTGGTGTGGCGCAGCACAGGACCAGCCCCAGGAAGGTGGCCAGCACCGCGCGCTGCAGGGTAGCCGGCGCCGCACGCTGTGGGGTAACCGGCGTCGCACGCCGTGCTGAAGCAGGAGCGGGGCGTGCGACAGGATGAGGGCGACGGGCTCCAGGCATCCGGACTCAGGCAGGGACGGTTTCGATCATCCCATTGTGGCGCAGCAGTGCATCGAGTTGCGGGTCGCGCCCCCTGAACGCGCGAAACGAGTCGATGGCCGGTCGGCTGCCGCCCACCGACAGGATCTCGGCCAGGAAACGGCGACCGGTTTCGGCGACGGCCCGGGCCGGATCCGGCGCCGCCATCGCTTCCTCGAAGGCCGCATAGGCATCGGCCGACAGCACCTCGGCCCACTTGTAGCTGTAATAGCCGGCGGCGTAGCCACCCGCGAAGATATGCGAGAAGCTGTTCTGGAAGCGGTTCCAGGCGGGCGGGATGATGACCGCGACTTCGTTGCGCACCGCGTCGAGCAGGGCCTGGACGACGCTGCCGGGTGCCTTGCCGGCGCTGGCGGCCGGGTCGAACTCGGCATGCAGGCGCATGTCGAACAGGGCAAACTCGATCTGGCGCAGCGTCTGCAGGCCGCTCTGGAAGTTCTTCGCCGCCAGCATCCGGTCGAACAGCTCGCGCGGCAGCGGCTCGCCGGTGTCGACATGCGCGCTCATCGCATGCACGTTGTCCCACTCCCAGCAGAAGTTCTCCATGAACTGGCTGGGCAGCTCGACCGCATCCCATTCGACGCCCGCGATGCCGGCGACGCCAGCGTCCTCGATCCGTGTCAGCAGATGGTGCAGGCCATGGCCGAATTCGTGAAACAGCGTGGTCACGTCGTCATGGGTGAGCAGGGCCGGGCGCTTGCCGACCGGCGGCTGGAAGTTGCAGACCAGGTAGGCCGCCGGCGTCTGCACCGTGGCGGCCTTGCGGCGGCGGCCCCGGGCATCGTCCATCCAGGCGCCGGGGCGCTTGGAAGCGCGCGCATACAGGTCGAGCCAGAACTGGCCGAGCAGTTCGCCATTTCGCTCGATCCGGAAGAAGCGTACGTCCGGATGCCAGACTTCGGCAGTGTCTTCGCGCAGGGTGACCGAGAACATCCGGCCGACCAGGCCGAACAGTCCGTCGAGTACGCGCGGCAGCTGGAAGTACTGCTTGACCTGCTGGTCGGAGAATGCGTAGCGGGCTTCCTTGAGCTTTTCGCTGGCCCAGGCCATGTCCCAGGGCTGGAGTTCCGGCTTGCCGAGGCTGTCGGCGGCGAATTCGCGCAGTTCGCGCAGGTCGCGTTCGGCGAAAGGGCGGGCCCGTGACGCCAGCTTGCGCAGGAAGTCGATGACCTGCCCGGGCGTGTCGGCCATCTTCGGCACCAGCGACACTTCGGCATGGTTGCGGTAGCCGAGCAGACCGGCTTCCTCCTGGCGCAAGGCCAGCAGCTCGTCGATCACCGCGGTATTGTCGAGCGCGCTACGGGCGTCGTCTCCCTCGGGCGCGCTGGCCTGGGCGCAGGCGCGTGTCGAGTAGGCACGGTACATCTGCTCGCGCAGCGCACCGTCGTTGGCGTACTGCATGACCGGCAGATACGAGGGGAACTGCAGCGTGAACTTCCAGCCGCTGCGGCCGTCGGCCTGCGCCGCTTCGCGGGCGGCTTCGATCGCGTCGGCGTGCAATCCGTCGAGCCGGGCTTCGTCGTCGACGTACAGTGCGAAGGCGTTGGTTGCGTCGAGCACGTTCTCCGAGAAACGCTGCGACAGCGCCGCGTGCCGGTCCTGGATCTCGGCGAAGCGTTCGCGAGCCGGCGACTGGAGTTCGGCGCCGCCGAGCCGGAAATCGCGCAACGCGTTCTCTACCGTGCGCTGGCGCGGCGCACTGAGCCGGGCGAAGTCCGGCGTGGCCGCGAACGCCTTGTAGCGGGCGAACAGTGCCTCGTGCTGCGACAGCTCGGTGAAGAACTGGGTCACGCGCGGCAGGTTGGCATTGAAGGCTTCGCGCAGCGCCGGCGAATCGGCGACGGCGTTCAGATGGCCGACGATGCCCCAGGCGCGCCCGAGCCGCTCGGTGGCCTCGTCGAGCGGTTCGACGAAAGCCTCCCAGGTCAGCGGCACCGAATCCCGGGTCACCGCCTCGAGCGCGGCGCGGGCCGCGTCGATCAACACATCCAGTGCCGGGCTGACCTGGGCCGGGTCGAAGGCGGAGAAGCGCGGCAGGTCGGGGAAGTCGAGCAGCGGATTGTCGGCGGGCAGCGGATTACTGGCGCGTTCCGGATTGCCGGAGAGGGCGGTCGGCGTGCCCGGATCGGTCGCGGGCTGGGGGCTGGGGCGGGTTTGCTCGGTCATGGTTCCGAATGTGGGGTCGCTCGGGCAGGATGCAAGCGGGCAGCGCGGGGGAGCAGTCTGCAGGTTTCGGGAGGCTCAGCCCGCGAATCGCCGTGCCGCCTCGACGGTATTGACGAGCAGCATCGCGATGGTCATCGGCCCAACGCCGCCGGGCACCGGCGTGATGGCACCGGCCACCTGGCTGGCGCTGGCGAAATCGACGTCGCCGCACAGCTTGCCGGCATCCGGGCCTTCCTCGATCCGGTTGATGCCGACATCGATCACCGTTGCTCCCGGCTTGATCATGTCGCCGGTGATCATGCGCGGCCGGCCGATCGCGGCGACCAGCACATCGGCGCGTCGCGTGTGGGCCGCCAGATCGCGGGTGCGGCTATGGCAGAGAGTGACGGTGGCGCCTTGCTGCATCAGCATCAGCGCCTGGGGCTTGCCGACGATGTTGCTGCGCCCGACGATGACGGCCTCGGCGCCGTCCAGTTGCACGCCGGCATGTTCGAGCAGCTTCATCACGCCGTAGGGCGTGCAGGGCCGGAACAGCGGCGTGCCGGTGAGCAGCGCGCCGGCGTTGTACAGGTGAAAGCCATCGACGTCCTTGGCCGGCGAGATCGTCTCGATGACCCGGCGCTCGTCGATGTGCGGCGGCAACGGCAACTGCACCAGGATGCCGTGGATCTCCGGCGCAGCGTTGAGCTCCCGGATGCGCGCCAGCAGATCGGCCTCGGTCGTGTCGGCCGGCAGCGGGTCGAAGCTCGAATGGATGCCGGCCTCGGCACAGGCCCGGATCTTGTTGCGCACATAGATCGCCGAGGCGGGGGAATCGCCGACCAGGATCACCGCCAGCCCCGGGCGCACGCCGCGGGCGTTCAGGGCCGCAGCCCGCTCGGCGACGTCAGCGCGGATCGTGCGGGACAAGGCAACACCATCGAGAATGCGGGCGGTCGGCATCGGGAGTTCTCTGGCAAGTCGGATTGCGATCGATGCTAGCACGCGGCCTGCGGCCTCGACTTGCGCGATGTCGATGCACCCGCTATAGTTGCGTTCTTTCCGAGGGGGTATAGCTCAGCTGGGAGAGCGCTTGCATGGCATGCAAGAGGTCAGCGGTTCGATCCCGCTTACCTCCACCAAGGAATATCGGCACAGTCCCGTTCGTCTAGAGGCCTAGGACACGACCCTTTCACGGTCGGTACAGGGGTTCGAATCCCCTACGGGACGCCATCATCTTCCCCAGGTGATGGTTGATGGAAAAGTCAAGTGAATCAATAGGTTGGAGACGGATATTCATCTGATCTCTGCGCTCATCTTCTACCTATTTCCCGCGACTTTCCACACAAATCGAGCTGATCATCAGCCTGCGCAAGCTGTGAAACCGGTGCTCAAGCATGGCCGGCCGCCGGCAGCCGCGACGAAGGACCGCATCACGATCCGACTGTCACCCGAGATACTCGATCGCTTTCGGGCGACCGGTCCCGGTTGGCAGACGCGGGTGGATGCCGCGCTGAAAGACTGGCTCGAGTCGCACGAACCGGCGTGAGGTCGAGAGCGGATATCAGGAAGATCACACGCGATCGAGACCGACGCTGGCGAAGCGCCTGCGGCCCGAATTCCCATCAGACAGGCGCATAATCGCCAGATGCTCAGAATCCCGGATACCTTCGTAGGCGCCTTCGATCTGTCGCTCGACGACGATGCGATCACGCATGTGTTCGTGCGCGACTCCCTCGTGCTGTTCGGCGACTCGCCTGGCGCGATGCCCTGGCGTTTCTATCGCCAGGCAGGGCTGGTCGCATCGCGCGTGCATGCGATCGGCCGGCACAACGGCCACCGTCACCTCGCCGTGGCCCTGCCCGACGAGCAGAGGCCCGATTCCCTGCCGCACGGCTTGCGCGCTGCGGGGCTGCGCAACTGGTATGGCGTGCTCGACGATGCGTCGCTGGCGATTGCCATGCGCGGGGTGCAGATCGTCGAATGGGACCGCACGCACCGCTATTGCGGGGCCTGTGGCACGGCAACCGAGCGGCTGGGTCATGAACGGGCACGCCGCTGCCCGGTCTGCCTGCTGGTCGTCTATCCGCGGATCTCGCCGGCGATGATGGTGCTGGTCACGCGCGGCCGCGAGCTGCTGCTCGGCCGGGGGGTGCATTTCCCGCCGGGCCGTTACAGCGCACTGGCCGGTTTTCTCGAGGCCGGTGAGTCGGTCGAGCAGGCCGTGGTGCGCGAGGTGCGCGAGGAAGTCGGCGTCGAGGTCAGGAATCTGCGCTATTTCTCCAGCCAGAGCTGGCCGTTCCCGAATTCGCTGATGATCGCCTTCACGGCCGAGTACGCGGGCGGCCGGCTGCAGCCGGATCCGGCCGAGCTGGCCGATGCGCGCTGGTTCCCGATCAACGACCTGCCGGATCTGCCGCCGCCGCTGAGCATCGCACGCGATCTGATCGACGCGACGGCTGCCGAACTCGCCATCCGCCGCTGAACGGGGACGTCGCCGCTGACGGTCGACGACCGGCGGTCAGCGGCCGGCCTGGAAGCGTCGCCACTGCATCAGCACGACGCCGCAGATGACCAGCAGTCCGCCCAGGATCTGGCCCGGGGTCGGCACGAAGCCGAACATCATCGAGATCAGCACGCCGAAGACCGGCACCATGTTCTGCCACAGCAGGCCTGCGGTCAGGCCGACCCGCGATACGCCGACGTTCCACAGCAGCCCGCCGAGGGCACTCGAGAAGGTGGCGGTCAGGCCCAGCCAGAGCAGGGCTTCGGCATCGGGCGCCAGGTTCGGCGCCGGGGCCAGGCCGATCGCCCGGGTCAGCAGCCAGAAGGGCACCAGCCACAGCCCGGCCACCAGGGTGGCGACCCAGGTGCGCCGCAACTGGGAGACTTCGGAGCCGAACCAGCGCTGCGCGTACAGCGAGTAGACGGTCCAGCAGCCGAAGGCCAGCACGATCAGGATCTCGCCGCCCTGCAGGGCGATCGGGCCGCCGTCGGCGCGGCTCAGCACCGCGATGCTGCCGCCGAGCACGGTCAGGGCAACCGCCGGCAGAAAGCCGCGCTCCAGCGGCATGCCGGTCAGCAGTCGCATCGTGACCGCTGCATAGACCGGGGCGCCGGCCATGATGGCGGCCGCGGTGATGGTGTTCGTGAAATGCAGCCCGAGGTTGTACAGGACGAAGAAGGCCGCCATTGCACCGGACATCAGGGCGGCCCGCCAGAGTGCGATCGGAAGGGTGAGCTGGCGCCAGCCGAACACCAGGATGACGCCGCAGCCCAGCACGGCCGCAGCCAGCAGGGCCCGGATCAGGCTCAGGAAAAACGGGTCGAAGCTGCGAAAGAGGATCGTCGTCAGGGGGATGTTGGCCCCCCAGCAGACCGTCGTCGCGAAGTAGGCGAAGGTTCCCGAGACCGGCCTGCCGGGGGGCTGAGACATCGGCGCGAGCTTCAGCCGGCGAAGCGGATGTCGACCTGCCCCAGGGGGCCGAAGTCGGCCACCACATGGTCGCCTGGTTCGACCTGCAGCGGTGCGACGCAAGTACCCGTGGTGATCACCTGGCCGGCCTCGACGGCAATACCCTGCGCCGACAGCTCGTTGACCAGCCAGACGAGGGCCGCGCATGGGTCGCCCAGCACGTTGCTGCCCAGGCCCTCACGCTGGTAGCGCGTGCCCACCCGGGTGTTCACCCGCCAGGCCGCGAGGTCGGCTTCGCGCCAGCTTGCCGGGGCCGGGGCGCCGGGTACGAAACGCCAGGCGCAGGCGTTGTCGGCGATGAGCTGGGGTGCGCCGGCCTGCTCGACGATGGTGAGGCGCGAATCGGGGACCTCGATCGATGGCAGCAGGGCGTCGACCGCCTGCAGCACCTCGTCGCGACCGTACGGTCGGCTCTGCGGAGCCAGTTCGCGTGCCATGCGGAAGGCGAATTCGATCTCGGCGACCCGCATCCGGTTGCCGGTGAGTGAAACCTCGGCGCCCGGGGCGTCGATCTGCGACGCGAAGAGGCGCCCGCCCAGCGGGCCGTCGACACCGATGTGCTGCTGGCCGGCGCGGCTGGTGGCGGCGATCTTCCAGCCCCAGGCGCGTTCGCCGGAGGCCGCCAGCACGGCCTGCTGGATGCGGTAGCCGTCGGCGCGGCTGGCCGGGCGGACTTCGGCCGGCAGCGCGTCGATCGGGGTGGCGGTGCGCCAGGCATCCAGGAGGCGGCCGGCGGCCTGTCGTGC
>JBAYOD010000029.1:0-19944 GCA_041678445.1 Burkholderiaceae bacterium
GATCGCGCGGCACCGGCCCGAACAGGGTCGGCGCGACGTAGTAGCCACCCGGGTGCACGCCGTCGGCCACGCGGCCCTGGGCCAGCACGGCGATGTCGTTGGCGCGGGCCTCGTCGATGAAGCTCTGCACGCGCGTCTGCTGCGTGGCATTGATCAGCGGCCCGCAGTCGCGGTCCATTTCCGGGCTGCCCGCCACGGCGTTTCGGAAGTGCCCGGCGACCTTGTCCATGAAGCGGTCGTAGATGGATCGCTGGACCAGCACCCGGCTGCCAGCCGAACAGGTCTGGCCGGCGTTCTGGGTGATGGCCTTGAGGATGATCGGGGCGGCGCGCTCCAGGTCGGCGTCTTCGAAGACGATCTGGGGTGACTTGCCGCCCAGTTCGAGCACGCACTTCAGCGTGCGCTCGGCCGCGGCCTTCTGGACCAGCGTGCCTACCTCGGGCGAGCCGGTGAAGGTCACGAAGTCGATGTCGCCGTGGGTGGTGAGGCTGGCCCCGGCCTCTTCGCCCAGGCCGGTGACGACGTTGAGCGCGCCGGCCGGCAGCCCGGCCTGCGCGGCAATGTCGCAGAAGGCCAGCGGCGTCAGGCAGGCGTCTTCCGAGGGCTTGAGCACGGCGGCATTGCCCATCGCCAGCGCCGGCACCACCGAGCGGCCGAACATCTGCGCCGGGTAGTTCCAGGGCAGGATGTGGGCCGTGACGCCGTAGGGCTCGCGCACCATCACGACGTGGAAGTCTTCCAGGTAGGGAATGTGCTGGCCGTGCACCTTGTCGGCGGCGCTGCCGTAGAACTCGCAGTAGCGGGCGGCCACGGTGATGTCGGCGCGTGCCTGGGCCAGCGGCTTGCCGGTGTCGCGCGCCTCCAGGCGGGCGAGTTCTTCGTGGCGATCGCTGATCAGCCCGGCCATCTTCATCAGGATGCGGCCGCGCTCGGTGGCGTTCAGCCGGCCCCAGGCGCCGTTGCGGGCCGCGCGAGCCGCCCGCACCGCGCGGTCGATGTCAGCCGCGCCGCCGCGGGCGATCTCGGTGAAGGCTTCGCCGGTGCTCGGGTCGATGACCGGCAGGGTCCGCCCGTCGGTGCTGGCGACCCAGTCGCCGCCAATGAAATGCCTGTGCATGGCGCTCTCCGTGATGTCTGGTCAGTGGATGGCTGCGGCCGCCTGCCCATCGCGCTGCAACTCGCCGCGTTCGAGCACCAGTGTCACGGAAGGGATATCGCGCAGCAGGCTGCGGTTCGATTCGGTGATGACGATGCACAGCTCGGGCCGGGCAGCGATCAGGCGCTGCAGCGATTCGCCGTACTGGCTGGCCAGCACCGGCGCCAGGCCCTGGAAGGGCTCGTCGAGCAGCACCAGCCGTTCACCGGCCATGATCGCACGGCCCAGGGCAACCATCTTGCCCTGGCCCCCGGACAGGCCGGCGCCCGACCGGGGCAGCATCGGCTTGAGTTCGGGAACGATGCCCAGCGTCTGTTCGAGCCGCGCGTCGACTTCGCTGCGCGGCATGCCGATCACCTCGCAGGGAAAACGCAGGTTCTCCTCGACATCGAAGCTCGGAAACAGCACCCGGTCTTCGGGCGCGTAGCCGACGCCGAGGCGGGCCCGGTTGCGTGCCGGAACGCCGGCGAGATCCTGGCCGTCGAGCAGGACCCGGCCGGCGTGTCCGGGCAGGAAACCCATGATCAGGCGCAGCAGTGTGGTCTTGCCGGCGCCGTTGCGACCGACGACCGCGGCCGTCGTGCCGCGCTCCAGCCGCGCCTCGATGCCACGCAGCACCGAGATGCCGGCGATGCTTGCGGAGACGGATTCCAGGGTCAGCACCTCAGGATTCTCCAATGACGTTCTCGATGACGACCGGATCGGCGAGCACCTGCTCGGGCGGCCCGTCGGCGGCGATCCGGCCGGCGATCCAGGCCGCCAGCCGGCTGGCATGGGTGCGCACGATGTCGATGTCGTGCTCGACGAAGATGCTGGTGACCTGGCGCTCGTCGAGCGCGCGCATCAGTACGTCCATCAGGAGGTGCTTTTCCTCGGTGGACACGCCGCTGGTGGGCTCGTCCATGATCAGCAGCCGCGGATTGAGGACCAGGGCCATGGCGATGTCGAGCAGCTTGCGCTGGCCTTCGGGCAGCGAGCTGGCGAGGTCGCCGGCGCGCGGTGCCAGCTGCAGCAGTTCGAGGGTGGCTTCGACGTCGGCTGCGTTGGGCAGCTGTTCGAGCGGACGCAGGGCGCCGGTCCGCCCGGCTTTGGCCGAGGCGGCGATCAGCAGGCACTCGCGCACCGTGTGTTCGCCGAAGACCTGCGGCAGCTGGAACGACCGGCCCACACCACGCCGGGTGATCTCGCGCGGCGTGCGTCCGGTGATGTCGGCGCCTTCGAGGAAGACCTGGCCCGACTGCGGCTTCAGGTAGCCGGTGCAGATGTTGATGAAGGTGGTCTTGCCGGCACCGTTCTGGCCGACGACGGCGAGGCGTTCGCCCGGGTAGAGGTCGAAGTCGATCGAGTCGGCGGCGACGACGCCGCCGAAGGACAGCGACAGTCCGCGTGTGGACAGGATGGCCTGTTGCTTGCTCATGCCCGTTTCTCCGACAGCGCGGGTGCGGGCCGCAGCAGGCGCTCCAGCAGCCCGAAGATGCCGGTGGGGGCCGCGAAGACCATCACGAGCAGGATGGCGCCGAGCACGAGCTGCCAGGCACCGGTGAGCCAGGCCGCGACGTAGAGCTTGACGAACTCGAAGACGAAAGCTCCGATGAAGGCACCGATCGCATGGCCGGAGCCGCCCAGGATGGCGATGAAGACGATCTCGCCCGAGCGCACCCAGTAGCCCATCTCCGGCGTGACCAGCCCCTGGGTGAGCGCGAAGAAGCTGCCGCCGAGCCCGCACAGCGCGGCCGCCAGCACATAGCCGCCCCAGAAGACGCGCTTGGCCGAGATGCCCAGGTATTCCAGCCGTGTCTCGTTGGTCTTGATCGCGGCCAGCTGCTGGCCACGTGCCGAGCGGAAATAGCGCTGCACCAGGATGCCGGCGACCAGTGCGACGAAGACGGCAATGATCAGCAGCGTGGTCTCGAAGCCGTCGCGCTGCATCTGCACGAAGCCCAGCGTGGGCCGGTCGAAACGCAGGCCGTCGGTGCCGCCGGTCACGGCGCCGAACTTGCCCAGCACCGAGAACAGGACCATCGAGAAGGCGAGGTTGAGCATCCCGAAGAAGATGCCGCGGTAGCGCACCATGAACAGGCCGATCAGCGCTCCGGCCAGCGTTGCGGCGACAGTGCCCAGCAGGATCAGCACCAGCGCGTCGACCTGCGCGGCCCGGGCGGTGAACGCGACGGTGTAGCCGGCCAGACAGACGAACATCGCGTTGCCGAAGGACACCTGGCCGGCGCGCAGCAGCGCGATCACGCCGAGCACGGCCAGGCCGTTGGACAGCGCCAGCAGGATGGGTGTCTTCAGCCACGGGATGTAGGCCGGCAGCGCCAGGACGATGGCGAGCAGGACGATGACGAACAGACGCAGCCGCATGCTCAGATCCTCCGGGTGGCCACGCGCGAGAACATGCCCTGCGGCCGGATCAGCAGCACCGCCACCATGATCAGATAAGGCACCAGCACCTCGACTTCGGGAAACAGGTAGACGGCGAACGACCGGCCCAGGCCGATCATCAGCGCCGCGATGGCGGCGCCGCCGATCTGGCCGAGGCCGGCGGTGGCGACCACCGCGAAGGACAGCACCATCATCTCGGCGCCGATGCCGGGGGTGATCGAGGTGGTCGGCGCAGCCAGCGCACCGCCCAGGGCGCCGAGCGCAGCGCCGATGACGATCGTGAGCAGCGACACCCGGCTGGCGTTGACGCCCATTGCCGTCGCGATCTCGCGGTGGTGGGTGACGGCGGTGACCTGCCGGCCCAGCGCCGTGCGGTTGAGGAACCAGCGCAGTCCGAGCAGGGCGACGACCGCCACCGACGGGATGACCAGCAGTTGGTAGCGGGTGTAGGTGACGTCGGCGACGGTGAGCGTGCCCAGCAGCGAGACGACGTCGGACACGAAATACGGTTGCGAACCCCAGATCAGGCGCTGCAGGTCTTCGAGGATCATGAAGGCCGCAAAGGTGCCCAGCAGTTGCAGGATCGGATCCTTGGTGAGAATGCGGCGCAGCAGGCCGATCTCCAGGATACTGCCCAGCACGATGCCGGTCAGCACGGCGCCGATGACCAGCGCAGGCAGGATCAGCAGCGGCGACAGCCCGGCCTTGGCGATGACGATGCCGAAGGTGGCGGCGACGTAGCCGCCCCAGGCATACAGGCTGCCGTGGGCGAGGTTCAGGATGTTCATGACGCCGAAGATCAGCGTCAAGCCGAGGGCGACCAGGAACAGCAGGGCGGCATAGGAAATGCCGTCCATCAGGGCGAGTAGCAGCAGGCTGGCGTTCATCGTCGGGGGTGAGTGCGGGCAAGGTACGGGCCCCGGAGCCGTTCAGACCCAGGGGCCCGCATGCAGCGGCTCAACTCACTTGTAGTCGTATGACTTCAGCCGGTCGCTGTTCAGGATGTCGGGCTTGATGGTCTTGACCCATTCCGGCGAGCGCTCGCCGACCGGGGCGGTGACCATGTCGGCCGGAATCAGCATCATCTTGTCCATGATCACGAACGGATACTCGGGCACGCGCTTGGTGAGGCCCAGCAACTGGTCTTCCAGGCCCTGACCATCCTCGCGCATCTTGACGACGCGTCCGAAGGCCTTGAACTCCATCTTGCGCATGGCGTCGGCCACCTGCTCGGGCGATGGCCACTTGCCGCCGTTGGCCTGCATGGCGGTTTCGTAGCCGGTCTTCAGGCCTTCCAGCGCCTGGGCCATGTGATAGGTCGGGTAGATCGGGTAGGCGTTGGTCTTGCTGCGGAACTTGGCGACGAAGTCCTTGTGCTTCGGATCGTCCTTGGTTTCCGGGTGCAGGAAGTAGTGTTCGCCACGCCCGCCGACGATCACGCCCTCGGGCATGGCGTTGCCGAGCCGCTCGAGCGAGCTTTCGGCCAGCGGCATCACGAAGGTGGTGTTCTGCCTGAACAGCCCGCGCTGCGAAGCCTGGCGCACGAAGGTGTCGAGGTCACCGCCCCAGGAGGTGTTCAGCACGACATCGGGCCGCATGGCCTGCAGCCGGCTGATCTCGGTGGAGAAGTCGGACGCGCCGAATTTCGGGAACATCTCGGCCACGACCTTGACGTCGGGCTTGAAGGCCTTCAGCGTGCCGAGGAAGAGCTCCCAGGAGTCGCGACCCCAGGCGTAGTCCTGGTTGACGACGGCCACGGTCTTGAAGTCCGGCCGCGTCTTCATCAGGTATAGGACGGTGGCGACCATCTCGGTGGTGGCGTTGGCCTGCGTGCGCACGACATAGCGGTAGCGCTTGTCCTCGAGGATCTTCTCGGTGCCGCAGTCCCACATCACGTTGAGCACCTTGAGGTCTTCGGCAACCGGCGCAATGATGTTGCAGCTGCCGCTCGAGATCGCCGCGAGCGTGACGCGCACGCCCTGCTCCTGCACCAGGCGGCGGTACTCGGACAACATCTTGTCGCCGCCGATGCCTTCATCGATGAAGATCGGCGAGATCTTGACGCCGCCGATGCCGCCCTTGGCGTTCATCTCCTCGATGAGGAGGTCGGCGGCGGCCTTGCCGGGAACGCCGAAGACCGAAGCCGGTCCGGACATGAAGGTCGTGATGCCGACCTTGAGTTCGGCCGGCTTGTCCTGGGCAAGCGCAGTGCCTGCGCCCAGCGCAAGGGCGACAGTCGTTGCGAGCGCTCCGTAGAGTTTCATGGGGTGTCTCCTGCTGTGTTGTGGAATCTGTCCGGAATCCGGAAATGCCGGACCCCGGAGTCTCGCCTGCTTCGCCGGTCCGCGCCATTTGCGGTTGCCGAAGCGAGGCTTTGGTGTTTCTTAAGTCTACGCGTTCCGCTGCGTCCGCGGTGCATGGCAAGCGCGGCGTGGCAGGCCGCCGGATGCGCATGCGAGAATCGCGTGTCCCGATGCAAGCTTGCCCCGGAGACGGGTCGAGCGCAATTCGGATTTGCTGAAACCACCTTCTCCCGAAACCATCTTCCTGGAACGCGCGCCGTGGATTTTCACGGGGTTTACCCCTATCTGGTTTCGCCGGTGACGGCCGAGGGCGAGATCGACGCGCCGGTGCTGGCCCGGCTGGTCGATGACCTGATCGAGGCCGGCGTGCATGGCCTCGCACCGCTGGGCTCCACCGGCGAGTTCGCCTACCTGTCGTGGCCGCAGCGTCGGCGAGTGGTCGAGGTGACCATCGAGGCGGCGCGCGGCCGCGTGCCGGTGGTGGCCGGGGTCGCGGCCACCACGATTGCCGAGGCCCGGCGCCAGGCGCGCGAGATGCAGGCGCTGGGCGCCGACGCGATCCTCGCCATTCTCGAAGCCTATTTCCCGGTGAGCGACGATGGCGTGTTCGACTACTTCGCCGCCATTGCGCAGGCCACGCCGCTGCCAGTGGTGCTGTACACGAATCCGAACTTCCAGCGCGCCGACCTCTCGCTGCCGGTGATCGACCGCCTCAGCCGGATCGACAATGTCCGGGCGATCAAGGATGCCTCGAACAATACCGGCCGCTTGCTGTCGATCATCGGCCGGGTCGAAGGACGGATGCAGGTCTGCGCTGCCTCGGCGCACATCCCGGCTTGCGTGATGCTGATCGGCGGCGTTGGCTGGATGGCCGGTCCGGCCTGCCTGATTCCCCGCCAGAGCGTCGAACTCTACGAGCTGTGCCGGGCCGGGCACTGGCCCGACGCGATGGCGCTGCAGACCCGGCTGTGGGCGCTGAACGAAGCCTTCGCGCGCCACAACCTGGCCGCCTGCATCAAGGGCGGACTGGTCATGCAGGGCTATCCGGTCGGCGAACCGCTGCCGCCGCAGGCGCCGCTGTCGGTCCAGGGCCAGGCCGAAGTCAGGGCGGTGCTCGAGGCGCTCGGCGCCCTGCAGTGAATGCGCCGGACCGGCAATCTGCCGGGACGCCGGAAATCCATTGAACCCACGCTGAAAGGATGAAGTCATGAGTTCCCCGACGATCGATGCACTTGCCCAGGCCCTGGCTGCCGCCCACCGTGACGGCAAGGCGCTCGACGCTGCGCAATGGCAGGCGGCCGTGCCCGATTTCGAGGCGTCCTATGCGGTGCAGGCAGCGGTCGCCGAGGCCCTGGGCTGGTTCGGGGGCCGGGCGCCGGGTGCCTGGAAAAGCGGCGGGCCGGGGCGCGACCAGCCGGTCACCCATGCGCCACTGCCGCCCGATGGCGTGCGCGCCAGCCCGGCCGACTACACCGACACGCGCTTTCACGGCCCGCTGATCGAGATCGAGATTGCGCTGCGGATCGGTCGCGAGGTGTCGGCCGAAACCGCGGCTGCCCTGGCGGCCCGGGCCGGGCAGGCCGATCCGGCCGCGCGCGAGGCGCTCGGCGACCGGATCGCCGACGAACTGGTCGACGCGATGTGCGTGGCGATCGAGATCGTCGACAGCCGCTGGGCCGATCCGGCCCAGGCAACGGCGCCGATGAAGCTGGCCGACCTGCAGTCGCACGGAGCGCTGGCCCTGGGCGAATGGATGCCCTACGCGCGGCGCGACTGGGCTGCGCAGCGCTGCGAGGTCACGATCGGGGGCGCCGAAGCGATGGTGCGCACCGGCACGCACCCACTGGGTTCGCCGACCTGGGGGCTGCCGGTCTGGCTGCACCATGCCACCCGCGACGGTCGCTCGGTGCCGGCCGGCACCGTGGTGACCACCGGCGCCTGGGCCGGTATGCCGCCGGCCCGGGCCGGTGATCTGGTGACGACCCGCTTCGACGGCATCGGCAGCGTGCGCGTCCAGCTGTAAGCCGTCCAGCTGCAAACCAGTCGTTCACGCCTGCACAGGATTCGTTCACGATGAGCTCAGTCCGAGCGGCGCCGCCGCTAGCCACTTTCTACGGCGACGATTTCACCGGCGCCTCCGACAACCTTGCGCAGTTCCGCCGCAATGGCCTGAGGTCGGTACTGTTCTTCGAGCCGCCGTCGCCGGCCCGGCTCGCGGCACTTGCCGCGCGCGGCGGCGCCGAAGTGGTTGGCGTAGCCGGCGTCGCACGCTCGCTGCCCAGGGCGGCGATGGCCGCCGAGATCGACCCGGCGATCGCCGCCCTGGCGCCGCTCGGTGCACCGCTGTTCCAGTACAAGTGCTGTTCGACCTTCGACTCCACGCCGGCGATCGGCAGCCTCGGCGAGGCGGCCCGCCGGATGATGGCCCGCTGGCCGCAGCGCCCGCTCGCCGTGCTGGCGGCCATGCCCGAGTTCGGCCGCTACACGGTGTTCGGCAACCACTTCGCCCGTCACGCCGACGACATCTACCGGCTCGACCGCCATCCGGTCATGCGCAGCCATCCGAGCACGCCGATGCACGAGGCCGACCTGGGGCGGATCCTGGCCGAACAGGGTTTGCCGGCCGGCGCAGCCGTCGACATCCGCGCAATCGATGCGGCCGGCGACCCGGCGGCCGGCGCTCCGGCGGCCGGTGGCCCAGCGGCGCTGGCGCGATCGGTCGACTGGCAGGCCGGTCCGGTGATCTTCGACGCCTGTACCGAGGCACAGCTGGTGCGGGCCGCCGGCACGATCTGGGAGCAGGCGCAGGCCGGTGACGGCATGCTGGCGCTGGCCGCCCAGGGGCTTGCGCACGGGCTCGGCCAGTACCTGCAGGCCAGCGGCGCTGTGCGTCAGCCGCCGCCTGCGCAGACTTTGCCCGGCGTCGACCGGCTGCTGGTCCTGTCGGGCAGCTGCTCGTCGGTCACGGCCCGACAGATCGACACGGTCGAGCAGATGGGCTGGCACGTCGAGGCGCTCGATCCGGTCGGCC
This sequence comes from Burkholderiaceae bacterium, assembly GCA_041678445.1. Lineage (GTDB taxonomy): Bacteria > Pseudomonadota > Gammaproteobacteria > Burkholderiales > Burkholderiaceae_E > Zeimonas. The sequence goes on from JBAYOD010000029.1 coordinate 8,876, forward strand.
TGCTCGGTGGCAGCGCCGATACCGAGGCGCTGGCCGACCGGCTGCAGCGGGCGTTGGCTGCCTGCGGCGGGGCCGTCGTCCACACCGCCCGGGGTCCCGACGACCCGTCGGTGGCCCGGGTGCGGGCCTACATCGATGAGCATGCGGTCGAACCGCAGCAACTGGCGGCCCGGATCGGCGCCGGCTACGCAGCCCTGATCCGGGCGATGCTGCGTCGCGGCGGGCTGCGCCGCATCGTCGTGGCCGGCGGGGATTCGTCCGGCTACACAATGCGCGAACTGGGCGCCTGGGCCCTCGAAGTGGTCGCCAGCGCCTTCGTCGACAACGCCCACGTCTGCCGGCTGCTGGCCGACGATCCGCTGGTCGACGGTCTGGAAGTGCTGCTCAAGGGCGGCCAGGTCGGCCGGCCCACCCTGTTCGCGAGCATGCGCGAGGGTTTCAGACCCCCCAGGTGATCTCGCGACCGCCCTTGTGGGCGGCGACCAGCATCTCGATGAACGGCCAGGCGCGCTGCGCGTGGGTGACGATGGCGCTGGGGCCGTCCTCGTCGTCCTCGTCGCCGGCCTCGTCCTCGTTGTGGGCACTTTCCCGCCGGGCGGCACGGATCTCCCGCTTTTCGTCTTCGACAGCCTTGCGCAGTGCATCGATCGCCGCCGGCATCTGCTCGACGGTGACGATGCCCTGTGGCCCCGGCTGCTTGCCGATGACGGAAAGCACCCATTCGGCGGCACCCTTGTTCATGACGACCGTTCCGGTTACCCGCGACTTGAACTCGTAGATCATTGCCGCCTCCGTGGCATTGCTGTGGTCATTGCTAACATTACCTGATGCCCGCCCCTGCTGCTCGGTCGCTGTACGCACCGGCATCCTTTCGTCGTCTGCTGGCCTGCGTTCCGGCCGCAGCCCTGCTGTGCGCCGTGGCCCTGCTGACAGCCTGCTCGCCGGCCTACGACTGGCGGGAGATCCGCGCCGACGAGGACCATTACCGGGCGCTGATGCCGGCCCGCCCCGACCGGCTCACACGCGCCATCATGCTCGAAGACCTGCCCGTACAGATGACGATGCAGGGCGCGCAGATCGACGGCGTGGCGTTCACGGTCGCTGCCGCGCCGCTGCCCGATGAATCGGTCGAGGTGCGCGAGCGCGCACTGGCCGCCATGCGCACGGCCATGGTGCGCAACGTGACGGGTCGTGAACTGCAGGCCGAGGCCGTGCCGGTGCCGGTACTCGATGCCGGCGGTACGGTCGTCGGTTCAGCGCCGGGCTGGCGCGTTTCGGCCGAAGGCACGGCCAACGGCCGGCCGGTCATGCTGCACGCGATTTTCTCGGCCCGCCCCGGGCGTGTCTGGCAGGCGGTGGTGCTGGGGCCGGATCCCGATCCCGATCAGACGAAGATCTTCCTCGACGGCTTCAGGCTCGTCGATTGACCTGGTACCCGACATGACCCGGATCCTTGCTCGCGGTGCCGCGGTTCGCGTTTTCCTGGCCTTCGCCTTCGGCTATTTCATGTCGTATGCGCTGCGCTCGATCAACGCGATGATCTCGCCGGCGCTGACCGATGAATTCGGCCTGAGCAATGCCCAGCTCGGTTCGCTGTCATCTGCCTATTTCTTCGCCTTCGCCCTGATGCAGTTGCCGCTTGGCATCTGGCTCGACCGCTTCGGCTCGCGTCGCGTCAATGCCTTCCTGATGACGATCACCGCGGCCGGCTGCGCGGTGTTCGCGATGGCCGTCGATCCGACGATGCTGTGGATCGGGCGGGCGCTGATCGGCATCGGGGTGGCCGGCGCGCTGATGTGCTCGCTGCGGGCCTTCCGGTTCTGGTATGCGCCCGGGCGCCAGCAGCAGCTGGCCGCCTGGATGCTGATGGCGGGCTCGCTGGGGGCGCTGGCCACGACCGTTCCGGTGCAGATGGCCATGCCGCTGCTGGGCTGGCGGGGCCTGTTCTGGGTGGCGGCGGGCCTGGTGGCGTTGTCGGCAGCGGCAATCTACTTCCTGTTGCCGTCGGACGAGCCTTTGGTGCCGGCCAGGCCGGGTGAGTCACAGTGGGCCGGCTACCGGATCGTGTTTGCAACACCGTACTTCTGGCGCTTCGCGATTCCGGCCATGATGGTGCAGGCCAGCTTCATCGCTTTCCAGAGCCTGTGGATCGGCCCCTGGTTCCGAGAGGTGCTGGGCATGGACCTGGACACGTCGGCACGCGCGCTGTTCGTGTTCAACACGGTCCTGATGCTGGCCTACCTGACGCTGGGTTGGGCCGTGCCGTGGCTGGCCCGGCGCGGCTATTCGACGATCTCGATCGTCGTCACGGGTTCGCTGGTGCTGATCGGCTTCGAGTTCGCGATCGCCTGGGCCGGCGGCGAGCTGGCCTGGCTGCTGTGGCTGGGCGTCGCCATATTCACCACCGTCTACGCGCTGACCCAGACGCACGTGAGCCTGGCTTTTCCGGAACATCTCACCGGGCGCGCCTTCACCGCGTTCAACCTGACGATCTTCGTCGCCATGTTCCTCGTCCAGTGGCTGTTCGGCGTGGCGGTCGATGCCTTCGGCGACGAAACCGGCGGTAGCCGTGGTTTTCGCTACGCGATGCTGCTGTGGGTCATCCTGCAGTTGCTGTCGGTGGCGGTGCTGGCGCGGTGGCGGGTCAGCCCGCCGCAGCACGGCGACTGAAGGCGTGCACGCCGGCGGCAACGCCGGCCACCAGCAGCGCGACACCGAGCCAGGTGCCTGGCGCCGGCCACTGGCCGCGCCAGGCGAAACCCATGGCCAGCGCCGACAGCGTCTCGAAGACGATCAACTGGCCGGCGAGCGAGGTCGGCAGCAGCCGGCTCGCCCGGTTCCAGCACAGCGAGCCCAGCCATGAGGCCAGCAGGCCGATGGCCAGCATCATCAGGACGAAGAGCAACGGGCGGGGGCCCAGCGGCCAGTCGAAGCCGTCGTGCCGGGCCAGGCCGGCCGCATCGAGTGCGCCGATCGCGAGCCAGCCGACCAGCGACAGTGGCAGCGTGGTCAGGCCCTGGGCGGTCGTCCAGGTTTCGGAGCGCAATCCGGGACGGGCCCGCAACCAGGCGGCGTTGCGGATCGGATACCAGGTCCAGCAGGCGACTGCGGCAAACGCCAGCAATGCGCCGCTGAGCAGGCGCCCGCCAGGCGCGTCGGTGTCGGCCGCGGCGAGTCGCAGCAGTTCGTCGCGATTCACCAGCAGGATGCCGGCCGCCAGCAGCGCCAGAGGCAGGACCAGTTGGCGCCAGGGCATGACGCGCGCGCCGGTGCCGAGGTTGGACGCGATCGCGATCACTACCGGCAGGCTGCCGACGATGACCGTCGGCAGTGGTGCGCCGGCCCGCTGGATCGCCGCTGCGGCGAAGCTGTAATAGAGCAGGTTGCCTACCAGCGAGAGCTTGGCGGCCTCGATCCAGTCGGCCCGTTCGAGCTGCGCGATCGCGCTCCGGCTGGCCAGTGCGAGGGGCAGTGCAATCAGTCCGAAGGCCAGGTAGCGACTGACCGACAGGACGACTGCCGGGTAATCGTGCAGGATGACCGGGACGATGAAGACCGTCCCCCACAGCACACCGGCGACCAGCGCCCAGGCAACGCCGGCCGGGAGGTTCACGGGTCGCGGCGCGGGTGGCCGAAGTCCAGGGCGGGTCCGGGCTGCGGATAGGGTTCAGCGCGATAGAGCCGGTTGGCCAGGTTGTGCGGATGGCGGGCCGCTTCCAGGAAATCGAGCACCGGCGACAGGCAGGCATCGACCGGTTCGGCCAGGGCTGCCCAGTCGTCGCGGCTGCGTTCGGAAAAGCGCTGTGCCAGCCGTTCCGCGGTCGCCGGCCAGGAATCCGGCCGGTACTGGTCGGCAGGGTCGATCTCGTTCTCCAGCCCGGCCACGGTGAGCAGCTGGCGCCAGAACTTCGGTTCGAGCGCGCCGACTGCGATGAAGCGTCCGTCGGCACAGCGGTAGACGCGATAGAACGGGCGGCCGCCATCGAGCAGGTTGGCCTGGCGGGTCAGGCCCCAGCCGTCACCGGCCAGCAGACCGTAGAACATCGGCGTGAGGCTGACGGTGCCGGCCAGGATGCTGGTTTCGACCACGCCGCCGCGCCCGTCGATGCCGCGGCGCGCCAGCCGGGCGAGCACGCCGACCAGCAGCAGCATCGCGCCGCCACCGAAGTCTGCCACCAGGTTCAGCGGCGGCAGCGGCTGCTCGGGGTTGCCGATCGCGTTGAGCACGCCGCTCAGCGCCAGGTAGTTGATGTCGTGGCCGGCCCGCGGCGCCAGCGACCCGGCGCTGCCCCAGCCCGACAGGCGTCCGATGACCAGCCGCGGGTGGCGGGCCAGCAGCGCCGCCGGAGCCAGGCCGAGGCGTTCGAGCACACCGGGCCGGAAGCCTTCGAGCAGGACATCGGCGCCGGCCAGCCGGTCGTGCAGCGCTGCGAGCCCCGCGGGGGACTTCAGGTCGAGGGCGACAGCCGTCTTGCCGACGTTCAGCAGGTCGTGCTCGGGTTGCATCAGCACGCCCAGGCCGGGGTCGGCGGGAGGTGAAATGCGCACGACCTCGGCGCCGAGCTCGCGCAGGCGCAGCCCGGCGAAAGGCACCGGGCCGATCGCGTGCAGCTCGATCACGGTGAAGCCGTGCAGCGGGAGTTCGGCGGCGGCCGGATCGAGGCCGGACGGGCGAGAGGCGGGTGAGTGCGGGTCGGACAAGATCGGGTGAGGGGGAAAGGGGAAAGGGGAAAGGGGAAAGGGGAAAGAGGCAAGGAGCGGACGGAAAAGGAACGGACCGCCGTCGATCGCTGTCGATGATACCCGGCGGCCCTTCAGGATGCCTGGGCCCTGCGGGCTTCCGGCGGTCCTTCAGGCTTCCGGGCGCAAGCTGCGTCGGTAGCCGATCGCTTCGCCGACGTCGGCGGCGGTGAGCGGATCGCGGCCGGCCAGGTCGGCGATGGTGCGGGCGACCCGGATCGTCCGGTGCAGCGCCCGCGACGACCAGCGCAGCCGGCGCGCGGCCGTGTGCAGCAGCGCCAGCGCATCGGGGTCGAGTGGGCAGTGGCGGTCGATCGCCGCCGGCCCGAGCGCCGCGTTCGCTTGCTGCTGGCGCCGCAACTGGCGATCGTGGGCGGCGCCGACGCGGGCCCGGATCGCTGCCGACGGTTCGCCCGGCGTCGGCGAGGTCAGCGTCCATTCGTCGACCGGCAGCACCTGGATCTGGAGGTCGATGCGATCGAGCAGCGGGCCCGAAACGCGATCCTGGTAACGACGGACGCGCTCGGGCGGACAGCGGCAGCGATCGTCGCCCAGGTAGCCGCAGGGGCAGGGGTTCATGGCGGCGATCAGCTGGAAGTTCGCCGGCAGCTCGATCTGCCGGGCCGCGCGTGACAGCGCGATCCGACCGGTTTCCAGCGGTTCGCGCAGTGCTTCGAGGGCGGTGCGTGGAAACTCCGGCAGTTCGTCGAGGAACAGCACGCCGTTGTGCGCCAGGCTGATTTCGCCGGGGCGCGGATTGGCACCGCCGCCGACCAGGGCGATCGTCGACGCGCTGTGATGGGGCGCACGGAACGGGCGCTGGCCATAGTCCCGGGCGTGGAAGCGCCCGCCGAGGCTGGTGACGGCCGCGCTGGCCAGGGCCTCGTCGCCCGCCATCGGCGGCAGGATGCCGGGCAGGCCGGCGGCCAGCAGCGACTTGCCTGCTCCGGGCGGGCCGAGCATCAACAGGCTGTGTCGGCCGGCCGCGGCGATCTCGAGGGCGCGACGGGCCTGGTCGTGGCCCTTGATCTGGGCGAAATCGATCTCGCTCGCCGGGAAATGGCCGGCGCCGGTGGCCTCGTTGCCCTGCCCGGGGCGGGCCGGGTCGATCCGTTCGAAGGCCGCCGTGCCGCGCAACTGGGCGACCAGATCGGTCAGCCGGCCTGCGGCCAGGGCGCACAGCGTCTCGACGAGGGCTGCCTCTGCTGCATTGGCGGCGGGCAGCATCAGGCTGCGCCCTTCGCCGTCGTGCGCGACGGCGGCTGCCATCGCCAGTGCGCCGCGAATCGGGCGGATGTCGCCGGTGAGCGACAGTTCGCCGACGAACTCGATATCGTCCAGGGCCTTGCCGGGCAGTTGACTGCTGGCGGCCAGGATGCCCAGGGCGATCGGCAGGTCGAAGCGGCCGGAGTCCTTCGGGAGGTCGGCCGGCGTGAGGTTGACGGTGAGCCGCCGGTTCGGGAAGTCGAAACCGCCGTGCAGCAGGGCGGCCCGCACGCGCTCGCGGCTTTCGCGCACGACGGCCTCGGGCAGGCCGACGATGTGGAAGGCCGGCAGGCCCAGGCCCAGATGGACTTCGACATCGACAGGCGGGGCGGACATGCCCACCAGCGCCCTGCTGCGTACCACTGCCAGCGACATCCGGACCTCCGGCCGGCGCGCCGGCCGGTCAGTCAGGGATCGGGGCGCTCCCGCTCGCGGAGTGCCTCTTCGAGCTGCGCGACGCGTTCCTGCAGCCGGGCCAGGCGCTCGAGCTGGGCATCGAATTCATCGCGAGTGACCAGGTCGAGGCGCTGGAAGGTCTGGCCGAGCAGGGCCCGCAGGTTGCGTTCGAGGTCGGCGGCCGGGCTGTTGCGCAGCAGGCCGGACAGACGCTCCTGGAGATCGGCGATGAACGCCTGCGGGTCGGGCTTCGACATGGTGAAACCAGTCTAGCACGCAGGCTGTTGAGGGGAAACGGGCCCGGATCGTGCCTTCGGCCTAGTTCCGAAGCGTCGGTCGCGCCCCGAGCCGATGCGCGGCGCGATCTTGCACCGCAACGGAGCTTCTCCGTGCCCCGCGACGGTTCACGTGACGGTGCTGCGAGCCATTCCGGGTCGGTGCAGACCGTTGCCGATCGCGACTCGGGAATCTGGCACGGGAAATGCATGAACGGCCTTCGAGACTTGCCGAACCAACCCCAGCCATTCAACGGAGTGTCCGATCATGAAACCGAAGAAGCCCCTCCTGGCCGCTGCACTGGCCGCCTGCGCAACCGGCATGCCCGCAGTCTCCGGCGCTCAGTCCGGCGTTCCCGAGCCGCCGCACTCGCTCAGTGCCAACATGACGCTGGCAAGCGAGTATCGCTTTCGCGGTATCGGGCAGACCAACCGCAAGCCCGCCGTGCAGGCCGGCCTCGACTACGCCCATGCCGGCGGCCTGTACGTCGGCACCTGGGGCTCGAACGTGAGCTGGCTGTCCGACGGCGCCGCGCCGGTCAGCAACAGTGTCGAGATGGATCTGTACGGCGGCTACCGGATCAGCGCCGGCGGCATCGACTACGACTTCGGCGTGCTGCGCTACTTCTATCCGGGCCGCTATCCGGCCGGCTTCACCTCGCCCCATACCACCGAGCTCTACGCGTCGGCCAGTTGGCGCAACCTGAGCCTGAAGTACTCGCACGCCGTCACCAACCTGTTCGGCGTCGACGACAGCAAGGGTTCCGGCTACCTCGATCTGAGCGGGGAGTTCGAGCTGGGCGCCGGCTTTGGCCTGCTGGCCCACGTCGGCTACCAGCGCATTCCGTCGGGCAGCGTCGGCGGCATCCAGGTGCGCGCCCGCAGCGACTGTTCGTATGCGGACTGGCAACTCGGTGTGACGAAGGAGCATGCCGGGCTGAGCTGGGGTCTGTCGTACATCGATACCAACGCCAGGGGCGAGGCCGGCGAGTGCTATCGCAACGCGTTCGATCGCGACCTGGGCAAGGCAACCGTGGTCCTGTCGGTCGGCAGGACGTTCTGAACCCGATTCGCGCGGCTGCGATCGGCGGCCGCGCCTGGAGAAGCTGATGAAACTGGTTACTGCAATCATCAAGCCGTTCAAGCTCGACGAGGTGCGCGAGGCGCTGTCGGCGCTCGGCGTGCAGGGCATCACCGTTACCGAAGTCAAGGGTTTCGGCCGTCAGAAGGGCCACACCGAGCTGTATCGCGGTGCCGAGTATGTCGTCGACTTCCTGCCCAAGGCCAAGATCGAGGCAGCCGTTGCCGACGAACTGGTCGAGCGCGTGATCGAGACCATCGAGGCCGCGGCGCGCACCGGAAAGATCGGTGACGGAAAGATCTTCGTCCACGCGATCGAGCAGGCCGTGCGCATCCGCACCGGCGAAACCGGCCTGGACGCACTCTGAACCCGGCCCCACTCAGGAGAACATGATGAGAGTTCCATTCCGGATGCCGGCCTGGATGCCGGTGATGTTGTGGGGGCTGCTGGCCCCGGTAGCTGCCCTGGCGGTCGATGGAGCCACCGATGCGGCCACCATGTCCAAGGGCGATGTGGCCTGGATGCTGACCTCGACGGTGCTGGTCGTTGCGATGACGGTGCCCGGCCTGGCGCTGTTCTACGGCGGGCTGGTACGCGCCAGGAACATGCTGTCGGTGCTGATGCAGGTCTTCGTGGTCTTCTCGCTGATCGTCGTGCTCTGGTCGGTCTACGGCTACAGCCTGGCCTTCACCGGCACCGGCCCGTTCCTGGGCGGCTTCGAGAAACTGTTCCTGAGCGGCGTCACGATCGACACGGTGGCCGAGACCTTCAGCGCCGGCGTGGTGCTGCCCGAGTACGTCTTTGTCGGCTTCCAGGCGACGTTCGCGGGCATTACCTGTGCGCTGATCGTGGGGTCGTTCGCCGAGCGGATGAAGTTTCCGGCGGTGCTGGCGTTCGCGGTCCTCTGGTTCACCTTCGGCTACCTGCCGGTTGCGCACATGGTCTGGTACGGCGAGGGTTTGCTGTTCAAGGACGGTGCGCTCGACTTCGCCGGTGGTACCGTCGTGCACATCAACGCCGGGGTTGCGGGTCTGGTCGGCGCGTGGATGGTGGGCAAGCGCCTCGGTCATGGTCGCGAAGCCATGCCGCCGCACTCGCTGCCGCTGACCATGGTCGGAGCGTCGCTGCTGTGGGTGGGCTGGTTCGGTTTCAACGGCGGTTCGGCGCTGGAAGCCGGCCCCACCGCTGCGCTGGCCGTCCTCAACACCTTGTTCGCCACGGCTGCGGCGGCGCTGTCCTGGATCACCGGCGAGGCCTTCACCAAGGGCAAGGCCTCGATGCTGGGGGCGGCCTCGGGAGCGGTCGCCGGACTCGTCGCCGTCACGCCGGCAGCGGGCAGTGTCGGGCCGATGGGCGCCATCGTGATCGGCCTGGTCGCCGGGATCGCCTGTCTGTGGGGCGTCAGCGGGCTCAAGCGCATGCTGGGCGCCGACGATGCGCTCGACGTGTTCGGCGTGCACGGCCTCGGCGGAATCGTCGGGGCGCTGCTGACCGGCGTGTTCACCGCGCCCGGACTCGGAGGTACAGGGGGCGCCGATTTCGCGATCGCCAGCCAGCTGTTCATCCAGGCCAAGGGCGTGCTGATCACGATCGCCTGGTCGGGAGGGGTGTCGCTGATCGCCTACAAGCTGGTCGACCTGATCATCGGCCTGCGCGTGAGCGAGGATGAGGAGCGCATCGGCCTGGACATCGTTGCGCACGGCGAGTCGGCCTACGCGAAATGATCCGGGCGCTACAATCAGCCCGGAATCCGGCTCCGGGCTTCTCCGATGCGCATCCTGATCATCCTCGACCCGGTCGAGAAAATCGTTACCTACAAGGACTCGACCTTCGCGATGATGGTCGAGGCCGACCGCCGCGGATACGAGATCCGGGTCTGCGGCCAGCACGAGCTGTCACTCGTCGGCGGGCGGACCATGGTGCAGGCGCGGCGACTGGACATGCTCGACCGCAGCGGCAAGGCCGCCCGGTGGTACGCCCTCGGCGAAGCCGCCAGCGAGCCGGTCGCTGCCTTCGACGCCACGTTGATGCGCAAGGACCCGCCGTTCGACATGGAGTATGTCTACTCCACCTATCTGCTCGAGCATGCGGCCCGCGAGGGCGCCAGGGTGTTCAACGATCCCGGGGCGATCCGCGACCACAACGAGAAGTTCTCGATCGCCGAGTTCCCGCAGTTCACCGCACCGATGGTGGTCACCCGCAGTGCCGCACAGTTGCGCGAGTTCGTCGCCGAGCAGGGCACGGCCGTGTTCAAGCTGCTCGACGGCATGGGGGGTGCCTCGATTTTTCGCGCCGAGCAGGGCGACCCGAACCTGTCGGTCATCATCGAGACGCTGAACGACTTCGGCGCGCGCTCGGTGATGGCGCAGCGCTTTCTGCCCGAGATCGCCGATGGCGACAAGCGGGTGTTGCTGATCGGCGGTCAGGTCGTCCCCTATTGCCTGGCGAGGATTCCGCAAGCGGGGGAGTTCCGCGGCAACCTGGCCGCCGGTGGCCGCGGTGTCGCCCGTGAGCTGTCGGCGCGTGACCGCGAAATCGGTGAAGCCGTCGCGCAGGTGCTCGCGCCGCGCGGCCTGCTGCTGGTCGGACTCGACCTGATCGGACACAGCATCACCGAGATCAACGTCACCAGCCCGACCTGTTTCCAGGAGATTCGCGACCAGACCGGCTTCGATGTCGCGGCGATGTTCATCGACGCCCTCGAAGCACAAGTGGCTGCCCGATGATCGGGATCATGGTCGTCTCGCACGAGCCGCTGGGCACGGCACTGATCCGCTGCACCCGCCATGTGTTCGGCAGCCTGCCGCCGCAGCTCGCAGCGCTCGACGTCATCCCCGACGAGGACCCCGAGGCCGCTGCCCAGGCCGCGCGCGACCTGCTCATGCGGATCAACGACGGCAGCGGTGCGATCGTCTTCACCGACTGCTTCGGCGCCACGCCGTCACGCATCGCGATGCAGCTTGCCCAGCCCAAGCGCGTACAGGTGGTCGCCGGGGTCAACCTGCCGATGCTGCTCAAGGCGATCAGCCAGCGCCGCCTGCCGCTCGAGGAAGTCGTCAACGAACTGGTCGCCACCGGCCAGAGCGCGATCCGGGTCATGCCGGACGACGATGGGCAGCCGTCATGAGCGCGTCATGACCGAAGCGGATATCCAGATCGTCAACCGGCTGGGGCTGCACGCGCGGCCGTCGGCCCGGGTCAGCGCGCTGGCCGGCAAGTTCGCCGCCGAAGTCTGGCTGACCAAGGACGGACGGCGCGTGAACGCCAAGAGCATCATGGGCGTGATGATGCTGGCTGCGGCACGCGGCGCC
>JBAYOD010000030.1:0-19879 GCA_041678445.1 Burkholderiaceae bacterium
GATGCCCTCGGATTCGAGCAGCGCGTTGCGGTCGGCGTAGACGATCTTGCGCTGGTCGTTGGCGACGTCGTCGTACTCGAGCAACTGCTTGCGGATATCGAAGTTGCGCGCCTCGACCTTGCGCTGCGCCGACTCGATCGAGCGGCTGACCATGCCGGCTTCGATCGGCTCGCCCTCGGGCAGCTTGAGGCGGTCCATGATCGCCTTGAGCCGGTCGCCGGCGAAGATCTTGAGCAGCGGGTCGTCCATCGACAGGTAGAAGCGCGACGAACCCGGGTCGCCCTGGCGGCCCGAGCGGCCACGCAACTGGTTGTCGATGCGGCGCGACTCGTGGCGCTCGGTGCCGATGATGTGCAGGCCGCCGGCCGCGACCACCTGGTCGTGCAGCGACTGCCATTCGCTGCGCAGCTTGTCGATGCGCGCTTCCTTGTCGGCGTCTTCCAGCGCTTCGTCGGCGCGCACGATCTCGGCCTGCTTCTCCAGGTTGCCACCCAGCACGATGTCGGTACCACGACCCGCCATGTTGGTGGCGATGGTGATCGCCTTGGGCCGTCCGGCCTCGGCAACGATCGAGGCCTCGCGCTCGTGCTGCTTGGCGTTGAGCACCTGGTGCGGCAGGCCCTTGCCCTTGAGCATGCCCGACAGCAGCTCGGAGTTCTCGATCGACGTCGTGCCGACCAGCGTCGGCTGGCCGCGCGCGAAGCAGTCCTCGATGTCGGCAAAGATCGCGTTGTACTTCTCGCTGGCCGTCCGGAAGACCTGGTCCTGGCGATCGTCGCGGATCATCGGCCGGTGAGTCGGGATGACGACCGTTTCGAGGCCGTAGATTTCCTGGAACTCGTAGGCCTCGGTGTCGGCCGTTCCGGTCATGCCGGCCAGCTTGCCGTACATCCGGAAGTAGTTCTGGAAGGTGATCGACGCCAGCGTCTGGTTCTCGGCCTGGATCGCCACACGCTCCTTGGCCTCGACCGCCTGGTGCAGGCCGTCGGACCAGCGCCGCCCCGGCATCAGCCGCCCGGTGAACTCGTCGACGATGATGACCTCGCCGTTCTGCACGACGTACTGCTGGTCGCGGTGGAACAGCGTGTGGGCGCGCAGCGCCGCCATCAGGTGGTGCATCAGGCCGATGTTGGCCGCGTCGTACAGGCTGCTTCCGGAGCCGAGCAGACCCATTTCCGACAGCACCTGTTCGGCCCGCTCGTGGCCGGCCTCGGACAGGTAGACCTGGTTGGACTTGCGGTCGACCCAGTACTCGCCGGGAGGGTCGGCCTCGCCGGTCTTGGGTTCGTGCTCCATCTCGACCAGCAGCTTGGGCACCTGGTCGATGCGCACGTACATCTCGGTATGGTCTTCGGCCTGGCCGGAAATGATCAGCGGCGTGCGCGCCTCGTCGATCAGGATCGAGTCGACCTCGTCGACGATCGCATAGTGCAGCCCACGCTGCCTGCGGTCGCCGACCGTGTATTCCATGTTGTCGCGCAGGTAGTCGAAACCGAACTCGTTGTTGGTGCCGTAGGTGATGTCGGCCGCGTAGGCTTCCTTCTTGGTCGCCGTGGCCTGCTGCGACAGGATCGTACCCACCGACATCCCGAGGAAGCGGTACAGTCGCCCCATCCACTCGGCGTCACGGCTGGCCAGGTAGTCGTTGACCGTGACCACGTGCACACCCTTGCCGGCCAGCGCGTTCAGGTAGACCGCCAGCGTCGCCGTCAGTGTCTTGCCCTCACCGGTGCGCATTTCGGCGATGCGCCCGGAGTGCAGCACCATCCCGCCGATCAGCTGGACGTCGAAGTGGCGCATGCCGAGCACGCGCTGCGCCGCCTCGCGACAGACGGCGAAAGCCTCGGGAAGCAGGGCGTCGACTGTTTCGCCAGCGGCGATCCGCTGACGGAATTCGTCGGTCTTCGCCGTCAGCTGCGCATCGTCGAGCGCCTGCAGCGCAGGCTCGAGCGCATTGATCTGGGCAACGGTCTTGCGATACCCCTTCAGCACCCGCTGATTGCGGCTGCCAAAGATCCGGGTCAGAAATGTCTGGATCATCGGGTCTCGGGCGGCAGACGGGCCACCGCGAAATCGGTGCGCCGGGCCGCCGGATAGATTAACCTGAGGAGTCTAGCACGCCGCCTGCCGGCCTGCTTCGGCAGGCGGCCGCCACCCTGAAGGCCTCGCGAGACCTCATGCAGCGCAACCCGTTCAACCCCCGTCACGCCCCGGCCCCCGCCTACGCTCCGGCCTCCGCTCCGGCCCTCGCTGCGCCCGGCTCCAGGCCGCTCGGCCACTGGATCGGGTCCGATCCGGCCCTGCGCCAGCTCGCCCGCCAGGTCGACGACCTGGTCGCACTGCAACGCACGCTGGCGCAGGCCAGCGGCGGCGCGCCGATCGTGGTGCTGGGCCTGGCCGACACCGTGCTGAGCATCCAGGTACCGGGCCCGGCCTGGGCGAGCCGGCTGCGCCAGAGCGAGCCATCGCTGCTCGCGGCGCTCGCCGGCGGCGGCTTCCAGGTGACCCGGCTGCGCATTCGCCCGATCCGGCGCTCCGCTGGGCCGGCGGCACCGGCTGCGGCACCGAAACCGACCGTGCCGGCCGCTGCGCTGGGCGCGCTGGCCAGCCTGCACGCCGGCGTCGAACCGTCGCCGCTGCGCGAGGCGCTGGCCAGGATGATCACCCGCCATGGCCAGGCCGGCGGCCGCAGCCAGGCCGGCGACCACGGCCCCAGCCGGGACAGCGCACCCTCCGGGCCAGGCGGAGCGCGATTCAGGCGTTGAAGCGCTCGATGAACATGCCGATGAAGAAGAGCACCGCGAGCGCAACCGTGATCTTCAGCGCCAGCAGCGCACGGTCCAGCCAGAGCCGCTGACGGGTCAGCAGCCAGGCCACCGCGCAGAAACCCACCGAGCCCAGGCCCAGCAGGGCCACCAGGCGCAGGATCACCATCATGGCGCAATCCCTGCCATCTCAGGCCCTGGCCCCAATCTCAGGCACTGGCCCAGTCGAGCGCGAAAAAAGGCGGCGCGCTGCGACGCTCGGCAAACGAGACGAGCTCCCAGGCCTCGCTGCGCTCGAGCAGCGCGCGCAGCAACTGGTTGTTCATCGCGTGGCCGGACTTGTGCGCACGATAGGCGGCAAGCAGCGGATGGCCGACCAGGTACAGGTCGCCGATCGCATCGAGGATCTTGTGCTTGACGAATTCGTCGGAGAAACGCAGACCGTCGGCGTTCAGCACCCGGTACTCGTCCATCACGATCGCGTTGCCGAAGCTGCCTCCCTTGGCCAGCCCGTGCGCCCGCAGATGCTCGACGTCGCGCATGAAGCCGAAGGTGCGGGCCCGCGCCACGTCACGAACGTAGGAAGTCCGGGCGAAATCCACCTCGACCTCCTGGACCGTCTCGTCGATGGCCGGATGGCCGAACTCGATCGAGAAGCGCAGCTTGAACCCGAAATGGGGTTCGAGCCGGGCCCACTTGTCGCCGTCGCGGACCTCGACAGCTTCGAGCACCCGGATGAACTGCTTGGGTGCGGCCTGCTCGACGATCCCCGCCGACTGGATCAGGAACACGAAGGAGCCGGCCGAACCGTCGAGGATCGGGATCTCGGCCGCCGTGACATCGACGTAGAGATTGTCGATGCCCAGCCCGGCCAGCGCCGACATCAGGTGCTCGACCGTGGCCACCCGCACCCTGGCTGCCTCGCCGCTGTCGCCGGCAGTCAGCGTCGACGCCATCCGGGTATCGGTGACCCGCTCGGCGCAGCTGCGGATCTCGACCGGCGGGTCGAGATCGGTGCGCCTGAAGACGATGCCGGTGCCGGCGGCCGCCGGCCGCAGCACCAGTTCGACCCGTTCGCCCGAGTGCAGACCGACGCCGGTGGTACGCACCAGCGAGCGGATCGTTCGTTGCCGCATCATCGCGCGGTGCCGGCGCTCAGAGACGCGCCAGCACGGCCTCGCCGCTCGACACCTCGAACTTGCCAGGCCCCTCGATGTCGAGAGACTTGACCACGCCGTTCTCGACGACCATTGCATAGCGCTGCGAGCGCACGCCCATGCCACGCGCGGTCAGGTCGAGCTCGAGGCCGGCGGCCCGGGTGAACTCGCCGCTGCCGTCGGCCATCATGCGGACCTTGCCGCCGCTATCCTGTTCACGGCCCCAGGCCCCCATCACGAAGGCGTCATTGACCGAAACGCACCAGATCTCGTCGACGCCCTTGTCCTTCAGTGCGCCATGGTTCTTCACGAAGCTCGGGACATGCTGGGCCGAACAGGTGGGCGTATAGGCACCGGGCAGACCGAACACGACGATCTTCTTGTCCCGCACCAGATCTTCGACCTTGAACGCGTTCGGACCGACCGAACAGCCGTTGCCCTCGACTTCGATGAACTCGTAGAGGGTGGCTTGGGGCAGCCTGTCGCCGACCTTGATCGTCATGACGCTTCTCCTTGGCGGGTTGAAAGGACTCGCCATTCTATGACTTAACGTCCTGTGCTGCTTGCGCGCAGGTGGCTTGCCCCTGCCGCGACAGGGGCAAGCCGGCGGACCACACACCTGCGCACGGGCCGCGGCGCGGCCCGTGCCGTTCAGTCGGCCTGTTTGCGCAGGAAGGCCGGGATGTCGAAACGCTCGACACCGCTGTCCTGCAGCGCCTGCACCTGGGCAACCGCGGCCGAGCGGCCGTTGCGCCAGATCGCCGGCTGGTCGAAGGGTGCGTAGTTGCCGCCGACCGCCGGCGCGTTGTCGGTACCGGTGCGCATCTGCGGCTGCTGGACCAGCACGGGCTTGGCCGGACGCTTGCCGATACCGGTGGCCACCACGGTGACCCGCAGGCGGTCTTCCATGTCCTCGTCGAACACCGTGCCGTGGATGATGGTCGCGTCGTCGGCGCAGAAATGCTTGATCGTGTTGATGACGTCGTTGGTCTCCTTGAGCTTCAGGCTGCGGTTGGCCGTGATGTTGACGATCACGCCGCGCGCCCCCTGCAGATCGACGCCGTCGAGCAGCGGCGAAGCCACTGCCTGCTCGGCCGCGATGCGGGCCCGGTCCAGGCCGTTGGCCTCGCCGATCCCCATCATCGCCTTGCCCTGCTCGCCCATCACCGTCCGCACGTCGGCAAAGTCGACGTTCACCAAGCCCGGGATGTTGATGATCTCGGCGATGCCCGCCACCGCATTGTGCAGCACGTCGTCAGCACGCTTGAATGCATCCTCGAGGCTCGCGTCGTCGTCCATCACCTCGAACAGCTTCTGGTTGAGGACCACGATCAGCGAATCGACATGCTCGACCAGCTGGTCGATGCCGTGCTCGGCGATCTGCATCTTCTTTGCGCCCTCGAACTCGAAGGGCTTGGTGACGACGCCCACGGTCAGCACACCGAGTTCCTTGGCAACCTCGGCCACGATCGGCGAGGCGCCGGTGCCGGTGCCCTTGCCCATGCCGGCGGTCAGGAACACCATGTTGGCGCCCTGCAGCGCGTCGCGGATCTCGTCGCGCATCGCCTCGGCGGCCTGCCGGCCGGCCTCGGGACGGGCGCCGGCACCCAGCCCCTGGTCGCCGAGCTGAAGCGCCCGTTCGGCCAGCGAGCGGCGCAGGGCCTGCTTGTCGGTGTTCAGTGCAATGAACTCGACGCCTTCCACGCCTCGATTGATCATGTGGTTGACGGCATTGCCACCGGCTCCGCCGACACCGATCACCTTGATCACTGCGCCCTCGACTTCATTTTCGATCATTTCAAAGCTCATCGTTTCGGCCTCCTGAATATTGGGATGGCGAATTGCCGCAATCGCCTCCCGGTGCAAAAAAACGGGTTGTCAGAAATTTCCAAGGAACCACTCCTTCATCCGACGCAGGGTTTCCTTGAACGAACCAGACTGCTCGGCCGCCTTGCGGCCGCGCAGTCGCTGGATACGGGCTTCCTCGAGCAGACCGACTGCCGTCGAGTAGCGGGGCGAGCGCACGACGTCGGCCAGCCCGCCGCTGTAGGCGGGCATGCCGATGCGCACCGGCTTCAGGAAGATGTCCTCGGCCAGCTCGACCATGCCGGGCAGCAGGCTGCTGCCGCCGGTGATCACGATGCCGGAGGACAACAGCTCCTCGTAGCCGGACTCGCGAATCACCTGCTGCACCAGCGAGAACAGTTCCTCGACACGCGGCTCGATGACGGCCGCCAGCGCCTGGCGCGACAGCATGCGCGGGCTGCGGTCACCGAGGCCGGGCACCTCGATCTTCGCGCCCGGATCGGCCAGCGCCTGCTTGGCGATTCCGGAGCGCAGCTTGATTTCCTCAGCCTCGGGCGTGGGCGTGCGCAGCGCCATCGCAACGTCGTTGGTGATCTGGTCGCCGGCGATCGGGATCACCGCCGTGTGCCGGATCGCGCCGCCGGTGAAGATCGCGATGTCGGTCGTGCCGCCGCCGATGTCGACCAGCGCGACGCCGAGCTCCTTCTCGTCCTCGGTCAGGATCGACATGCTCGACGCCAGCGGCTGCAGGATCAGATCCTGCACTTCGAGGCCGCAGCGGCGCACGCACTTCACGATGTTCTGCGCCGCCGACACCGCACCGGTCACGATGTGCACCCGGACTTCGAGACGCACGCCGCTCATCCCGATCGGCTCGCGGATGTCCTCCTGGCCGTCGATGATGAATTCCTGCGGCAGCACGTGCAGGATCTGCTGATCGGTGGGAATGTTGACCGCCTTGGCCGTCTCGATCACCCGGGCCATGTCGGCTTCGCTGACTTCCTTGTCCTTGATCGCAACCATCCCGCTCGAATTGAACGAGCGGATGTGACTGCCCGCGATCCCGGTGTAGACCGTGCGGATCTTGCAGTCGGCCATCAGCTCGGCCTCTTCGAGCGCGTGCTGGATCGACGCGACCGTGGTCTCGATGTTGACCACGACACCCTTCTTCAGGCCCTTCGAGTCGTACTGGCCCAGCCCCACGATCTCGTAATGCCCGTCGCCGCGCATCTCGGCGACGATGGCCACGATCTTCGATGTGCCGATGTCCAGCCCGACGATCAGGTCTTTGGCGTCTCTGGTCATGCTCCGATCCCGACTGCGTTGTTCTGCCCGATGGTTGCGCCGACCTGCTGCGCGCCCGTTTGTCCTGCTCGTGTCATCGCGCCCGCCCCCCGTCCGGCGCACCCCTGCGCTGGCCTGCATCCGTTGCGTCATCACCATGCGCCGGCCGCTGCGTTGCCGAACCGTCGTCGAGCATCGCGAATTCACGCAGCACGTAGCCGCTCGGATAGCGCAGGTCGATCAGCGCCGCGCGCCGGTTCAGTTCGGCCATCACCTTCGGATAGGTCTCGAGCCAGCGCGCCAGACGCTGGTCGATCGGCGTGCCGCGCTCGCGCCCGAGCAGCAGGGTCGTGCCATCGGACAGCTCGACGGTCCAGGCGTGACGCTCGGACAGCGTGATCGACATCAGCCCGGCGCCGGCCGGCGCAACGGCCCGGCGCAGTTCGTCGTAACGGCGCGCCACCTGGACTTCGGTGCCCGACGGTCCCGAGAACTGCGGCAGCGGCCCGGCTTCCTCGGCTTCGCCGAGGTTGGCCGAGAACAGTTCGCCGAAGGTGTTGACGATGCGCCCGTCGTCCCACAGCGCCAGCGGCGTGTGCTCCTCGATCTCGACGATCAGGCCGTCGGGCCAGACCCGCCGGACGCTGGCCTTGCGCACCCAGGGCACGGTCTCGAAAACGTTCTGCACGGTCGACAGCGGCAGCGTGAAGAAGTTGCCGCGGACCTCGCGCGCGGCCGTGTTGCGCAGCAGCGTGCCCGAGACATGACGCAAGGTCTCGCCGTGGCGCGCTTCGACTTCGATCAGCCGCAGGTCGAACATCGGCCGCTGCGCCAGCCACCACAGCGCCGCGCCCAGACAGGCGCCGAACACCAGCGCGAACAGCGTGTTGGCAGCCATGTTCAGCAGGCGGATGTCGTGCCACGGATTCATCGCGCACCTCCCGCCTTCAGCGACGCGCCGGCAAGAATCTCCAGGCACAGCGCCTGGTAGGACATGCCCAGCGCCTGCGCGGCCATCGGCACCAACGAGTGGCTGGTCATCCCCGGCGAGGTGTTGACCTCGAGCAGGAAGGGCTCGTCGTCGCCGGCCCGCAGCATCAGGTCGACCCGGCCCCAGCCTTCGCAGCCGAGCGCGCGCCAGGCGTCGAGCGAGCAGCGGACGATCCGCTCGGTCAGCGGCGCCGGCAGTTCGGCCGGACAGACGTAGCGGGTCTCGTTGCCGAAGTACTTGTTCTGATAGTCGTAGTTGCCGGCCGGCGCGATGATCTCGATGATCGGCAGCGCCCGGGGCTGCCCGCCGGTATCGAGCACCGCCACGGTCAGTTCGCGGCCGGCGACGAAGACTTCGCAGATCACCTCGTCATCGTATGGGCTGGCGCACCGCCAGGCCTCCGCGGCCTGCTCGATCGCGACCAGCCGGGTGAAGCCGATCGTCGACCCTTCGCGCGAGGGCTTGACTGCCATCGGCAGGCCCAGACGGGCTGCGGCATCGGCCACTTCGGCCGCCGAACGGGCGACCGCGAAGTCCGGCGTGGGCAGGCCGTGGGTCAGCCAGATCCGCTTCGTGAACACCTTGTCCATCGCGACTGCCGACGCCATGACGCCACTGCCCGTATAAGGGATGCCAAGCAGTTCGAGCGCGCCCTGGACCGTGCCGTCCTCGCCGTAGCGGCCGTGCAGGGCAATGAACGCACGCTTGCAGCCCTCGCGCAGCAGGTCGTCGAGCGGGCGCTGGGCCGGATCGAACGGATGGGCATCGACGCCCTGCGCCCGCAGCGCTTCGAGCACGCCGGCGCCCGACATCAGCGAGACCTCGCGTTCGGCCGAACGCCCGCCGGCCAGCACGGCCACCCGGCCGAAGGCGCGGACATCGATTGCCGTCGGCTCAGTGTGCATCGGCGAGTTCCTTGACGCGGGCCGGCACCGAACCGACCGAACCGGCGCCCATCGTGATCACGACGTCACCATCGCGGGCGAGCGCCACGATGGCAGCGGGCAGCGCACCGACCTCGTCGACGAAAATCGGTTCGACTCGGCCGGCGACCCGCAGCGCACGGGTCAGTGCGCGCCCGTCGGCCGCCACGATCGGCGCCTCGCCGGCCGGATAGACCTCGGTGAGCAGCAACTGGTCGACACCGGACAGGACCTGGACGAAGTCCTCGAACAGGTCGCGGGTGCGGCTGAAACGGTGCGGCTGGAAGGCCAGCACGATGCGCCGGCCCGGAAAGGCGCCGCGCGCTGCGGCCAGCGTCGCCGCCATCTCGACCGGATGATGGCCATAGTCGTCGACCAGCGTGAAGTGTCCACCGTCGGCACTGCTGCAGTCGCCGTAGCGCTGGAAGCGCCGCCCGACACCGCGGAACTCGGCCAGCGCGGCGATGATGGCCGCGTCGTCCACGCCGAGTTCGCCGGCGACCGCGATCGCGGCCAGCGCATTGCACACGTTGTGCACGCCCGGCAGATTCAGGCTCACCGTCAGCGGCCCCGTCTCGGGCCTCAGGGCTGTGAAGCGCATGCCGGCGCCATCGGCCCGGACGTCGACCGCACGCAGACGGGCGCCCTCGTCCAGACCGTAGCCGATCACCGGTTTGGAAATCCGCGGCTGGATCTCCCGGATCACCGGATCGTCGACGCACAGGATGGCCGCACCGTAGAACGGCAGGCGCTGGGTGAAGTCGACGAAGGCCTGCTTGAGCCGGCCGAAATCATGGCCGTAGGCATCCATGTGGTCGGCGTCGATGTTGGTGATCACCGCCAGCATCGGCGACAGGTTCAGGAACGAGCCGTCGGACTCGTCGGCCTCGGCCACGATGTACTCGCCGCGACCGAGCCGGGCGTTGGCGCCGATGCTGTTCAGCCGGCCGCCGATCACGAAGGTTGGGTCCAGACCGCCGGCGGCCAGCACCGACGCGACCAGGCTGGTCGTCGTCGTCTTGCCGTGGGTGCCGGCGATCGCGATCCCCTGCTTGAGCTTCATCAGCTCGGCGAGCATCAGCGCGCGCGGCACGACCGGGATCTCCGCATTGCGCGCCGCCAGCACTTCCGGGTTGTCGTCGGCCACTGCGGTCGAGCGCACGACGCAGTCGGCGCCGGCGATGTTGGCCGCGTTGTGGCCGATCGCCACATGCGCGCCCAGCGCCTCGAGCCGGCGGGTGGCGGCACTGGCCGCCACGTCCGAACCGCTGATCCGGTAGCCGAGGTTGAGCAGGACCTCGGCGATCCCGCTCATGCCGACCCCGCCGATGCCGACGAAATGAATGTGCTTGACCTTGTGCTTCATGCCGGCACCGCCAGGTCTTCACAGACATCGGCGACCGTGGCCGCCGCATCGGGTTGGGCCAGCGCCCGCGCCCGCACCGCCATCTGCTCGCAGTCGGCCCGCCCGAGCCCGGCGAGCAACCCGGCCAGCCGGGCTGCGTCGAACTGCGGCTGGGGCAGCAGGATCGCCGCCCCGCGCTCGGACAGGAAGCGCGCGTTGCCGGTCTGGTGATCGTCGACGGCATGGGGCAGCGGCACCAGGATGCTGGCGACTCCGACGGCGGCAATCTCGGCGACGGTCATCGCACCGGCCCGGCAGACCAGCAGGTCGGCGCACGCATAGGCAGCGGCCATGTCGTCGATGAACTCACGCACCTCTGCCGTCGCCCCGGCCGCCTGGTAACGCTGCCGGACCTCGTCGGCGCGGCCGCGGCCGCTCTGGTGGATGATGTCCGGCCGGTCTTCGGCCGGCAGCGCGGCAATCGCGGCCGGCACCGTCTCGTTGAGCACCTGGGCACCGAGGCTGCCGCCCACCACCAGGACGCGCAGGCTGCCGCTGCGCGCGCGATAGCGCTGCGTCGGTTCGGCCAGGACGGCCAGTTCGGCACGCACCGGGTTGCCGCAGAAGCGGGCACCCGGCAGCACATCCGGGAAGGCCGCGAGCACGCGGTCGGCGATCCGCGCCAGCAGGCGGTTGGTCAGCCCGGCCACCGAGTTCTGTTCGTGCACGACCAGCGGCCTGCCCAGCAGCACCGCCATCATTCCGCCCGGGAAAGCCACATAACCGCCCATCCCGAGCACCACCGCCGGCCGGGTCGCACGCAGCGCGCGCAGGCTCTGCCAGAACGCCCGCAGCAGCATCGTCGGCAGCAGCAGCTTGGTGACCAGCCCCTTGCCGCGCACACCGCCGATCGACACCGGCTGCATCGCGATGCCGTGACGCGCCACCAGACCGGCCTCCATGCCGGCCGGATTGCCCAGCCAGACCACCTGCCAGCCGCGACCGCGCATCTGCTCGGCAACCGCCAGCCCCGGCATCACGTGCCCTGCGGTGCCACCGGCCATGATCATAAGCGTGCGGCTCATGCGGCCCCCCGCATGAGCTTGCGACTCTCGAAATCGACCCTGAGCACGATCGCGATCGCCACCAGATTGACCAGGATCCCCGACCCGCCGTAGCTCATCAGCGGCAGCGTCAGACCCTTGGTCGGCAGCAGGCCGGTGTTGACCCCGATGTTGATGAAGGCCTGGAAGCCGATCCACAGGCCGATGCCCTTGGCCACCATGCCGGCGTAGACCCGGTCGAGCTTGATCGCCTGCCGGCCGATCTCGAAGGCCCGGCGGGTCAGCCAGAAGAAGGCGACGATGATCAGCATGACGCCGACCAGTCCCAGTTCCTCGCCGATCACGGCGAGCAGGAAGTCGGTATGCGCCTCGGGCAGATAGTGCAGTTTCTCGACCGAGCCGCCGAGGCCCACGCCGAAGAACTCGCCGCGTCCGAACGCGATCAGCGAATGCGAAAGCTGGTAGCCCTTGCCCAGTGCATTCGCCTCGTCGAAGGGATCGAGGTAGGCGAAGATGCGCTCGCGCCGCCAGGGCGAAGCCGCGATCAGAAGTCCGAAGGTGCTGCTGGCGATCACGACCAGGGCGGTGAACAGCCGGCCGCTGACCCCGCCCAGGAACAGCACGCCCATCGCAATGCCGGCGATCACGACGAAAGCGCCCATGTCGGGTTCGAGCAGCAGCAGCAGGCCGACCAGGGCCACCGCGAACCCCATCGGCAGGAAACCCTTGCGCACGCTCAGCATGTGGTCCTGCTTGCGGACGGTGTAATCGGCCGCATACAGGACGACGAACAGCTTCATCAGTTCGGAGGGCTGCAGGCTGAATCCGGAGAACGACAGCCAGCGACGCGCACCGTAGACCTCCTTGCCCACGCCCGGGAACAGAACCACGGTCAGCAGCACCAGACCGATCAGGAACAGCCACTTCGACCAGGCCTGCCAGCGGCTCATCGGCACCGAGAATGCCACCACCGCCGCCACCAGGCCGACCGCGATCGCCAGCAGGTGACGTAGCAGGAAGTGGGTCGGCGCATAGCGGGCAAACCGGGGCGAATCAGGCAGGGCGATCGACGCCGAATAGACCATCACGATGCCGGTCAGCAGCAAGCCCGCTACCACCCAGACCAGGGTCACATCGATGCCGGTGGCGGCCGCCGACACCCGGCCGGCCGGGCGCAGGCCGAGAGCGGCCGACGTGGAGCGCGGACGCAGGCTGCTCAGCATGCCGCCTCCAGAGTCGTGCCCCGTTCGGCGGCCAGGGCCTGGACCGCTCCCCGGAAAACCTCGGCGCGATGGACGTAGTCGCGAAACATGTCGAGGCTGGCGCAGGCAGGCGACAGCAGGACCGCGTCACCGGCGCGCGCCCCGTCGGCCGCTGCGCGCACCGCTTCGTCGAGCGATGCACATTCGGCCAGCGGCACGCCGCTGTCGGCCAGGGCAGCGCGCAGCCGCGCAGCGTCGCGGCCGATCAGCCAGACGCCGCTGGCGTGCCGGGCCACGACGGGAACCAGCGGCGCGAAATCCTGCCCCTTGCCGTCGCCCCCGGCGATCAGCCGGCAGCGCTTGCCCAGCCCCTGCAGCGCCGCCACGGTTGCGCCGACATTGGTGCCCTTGCTGTCGTCGTAGTACTCGACGTCGTCGACGATCGCGATCAGCTGGCAGCGGTGCGGCTCGCCACGATAGTCGCGCAAGCCGTGAAGCATCCTCGCCATCGGGATGTCGATCGTCGAGCACAGCGCCAGTGCGGCCAGCGCATTCAGCTGGTTGTGCAGGCCCCGCACGCGCAGCGCATCGGCCGGCATCAGGCGCCTGGCCATGACGGCCACCGGCTCGCGCCGGCGCCGCCCGGTCGGTGGCTCGTCGGCCGCAACGCCCTGGGCCAGCCAGACCAGCGCTCCGTCGCGCAGCAGTCCGAAATCGCCGATTCCGGTCGGTTCGTCGGCGCCGAAACTGCGTTGCGGCGCGCGCTCGGGCCGGGTCGCCGGGTCGCCGCGATGATGGATGGCCACGGTGTCGTGACCAAAAATGTGCTGCTTGGCCGCCAGGTAGCTGTCGCCCGAACGATGCCAGTCGAGATGGTCGTCGCTGACGTTGAGGATCACCGCCGCATCGGCCGCGAAGCCGGTCGACAGGGCCAACTGGAAGCTGGAGAGTTCGAGCACCCAGACTTGAGGCAGCGTCTGCGCATCGACCGCCTCGCGCAGCGCGTCGAGCAGTGCCGGCCGGATGTTGCCGGCAACCTGGGCAGTCACCCCGGCCGACCGGCACAGATGGGCGGCCAGCGCCGTCGTCGTGGTCTTGCCGTTGGTGCCGGTGATTGCAAGCACCTTGGGGGCGTAACCGCCGTCGCGCAACTCGGCCAGCCCCTGGGCGAACAGGTCGAGCTCGCCGGTCACCGGAATGCCGCGCGCCAGCGCCGCCTGATGAAAGGCCGCCGAATCACCCTGCTCGATCGACAGCCCCGGGCTCCAGGCCAGCAGCTCGACATCCGCCAGCCAAGCCTCGTCGAACCGGCCGGCGCAAGCCTGCACCTCGGCGCAGCGGGCGCGCAGCGCGTCCAGCCCGGGCAGCGCCCCGGGGTCATCGAAACGGGTGTCGGCGACCCTGAGCCGGGCGCCCCGCGCGGCCAGCCAGTGCGCCATCGAATGACCGGAGTCGCCGAAACCGACGACCAGTACACGCCGGCCCGCCAGATCGAACAGCCGCAGCTGGCCGGTCGGGTCGGCCGCCCGGACCGATTCGGGGGTGGGGGTGGGTGTGTACGCTTCGCTCATCGCTTGCCTCAGCGCAGCTTCAGCGTCGACAGACCGAACAGCACCAGCATCATCGTGACGATCCAGAATCGCACGACGAGCTGGCTCTCCTTGACTCCGCCCACCTCGAAGTGATGGTGCAGCGGCGCCATCCGCAGGATCCGGCGGCCTTCGCCGTAGCGCCGCTTCGTGTACTTGAAGTAGCCGACCTGCAGCATCACCGACAGCGTCTCGACGACGAAGACGCCGCCCATGATGAACAGCACGATCTCCTGGCGCACGATCACCGCGACCGTGCCGAGCGCCCCCCCCAGGGCGAGCGCACCGACATCGCCCATGAAGACCTGGGCCGGGTAGGCGTTGTACCAGAGGAAGGCCAGCCCGGCGCCGGCAATGGCCGCGCAGAACACGGTCAGTTCGCCCGCCCCCGGGATCAACGGAATCAGCAGGTACTTGGCAAACACCGCGTTGCCGGTCACGTAGGCGAAGATACCGAGCGCCGAACCGACCAGCACCGATGGCATGATCGCCAGGCCGTCGGCGCCGTCGGTCAGGTTGACCGCGTTGCTGGTGCCGACGATGACGAAGTAGGTCAGCACGATGAAACCGAACACGCCCAGCGGGTAGGCCACGTTCTTGAAGAAGGGCACGATCAGGTCGGCCTGCGGGGGCAGACTGGCGGAGAAGCCGCTGCCGACCCAGTCCACGAACAGCGACCAGGCCTGGGCATTGGACTGCGCCGGCACTGCGAAGGCCAGTGCGATCGCCGCGACCAGTCCGATCGCCGATTGCCACAGGTACTTCTGGCGCGCCGACATGCCCTTCGGATCGCGGTGGACGACCTTGCGGTAGTCGTCGATCCAGCCGATCCAGCCGAAACCCAGCGTCACCAGCAGCACGACCCAGATGAAGCGGTTGCTCAGGTCGGCCCACAGCAGGGTCGCCGCAACGATCGAGATCAGGATCAGCGCACCACCCATCGTCGGCGTGCCGGACTTGGTCAGGTGGGTCTGCGGACCGTCAGTGCGCACCGCCTGGCCGATCTTCAGCTCGGTCAGCTTGCGGATCAGCGACGGCCCGAAGATCAGGCCGACGGCCATCGCCGTCAGCGCCGCCAGCACCGCGCGCAGCGTGATGTACCCGAATACCGACAGGGCACGCACGTCCTGGGCCAGCCACTGGGTCAGCGCGAGCAGCATCAGTGCGCCTCCGGCACCGGAGCGGCCGCCAGACCGGCCACGACCCGCAGCATGCGCATGAAGCGCGAACCCTTGACCAGCACGGTGGCGGGCGGCGCCGCCAGCTCGCGTGCCCGGGCGATCAGCGCGTCGACGTCGTCGAAATGCTCGCCACCGTCGCCGTAGGCGGCAACGCTTGCCCGGCTGGCCTCGCCGAGCGCGAGCAGGTGGCCGACGCCGCGTTCGCGCGCGTAGACGCCGACCTCGTGATGGAATTGCGGACCCTGCTCGCCGACCTCTCCCATGTCGCCCAGGATCAGGATCCGCGGGGCTGCGCAGGCGGCCAGCACGTCGATGGCGGCGCGCACCGAGTCCGGATTGGCGTTGTAGCTATCGTCGATCAGCGCTGCCCCGGAAGCCGTGAGCATCCGCTGCAGGCGCTGGCCGACCGGCCGGAAGCGCGCCAGTCCGCTCGCGATCGTCACCGGCGCAATGCCGATGGCCAGCGCACAGGCGGCTGCGGCCAGCGCGTTGCGCACGTTGTGCGCGCCATCGATGGCCAGCCGGATCGTGTGGACCTCGCCGGCCATCGTCATGTCGAAGACCGGCGGCCGCGCATCGGCAGGGGCCGAAACGGCCAGATCGGCGTCCGCCGGGTTCAGCCCGAATTCGAAGCGCCGGCGCGCGCCGGCCAACCGGCGCCAGATCCCGCTGTGGGCGTCGTCGGCCGGAAAGACCGCGATGCCGTCGGCTGACAGCGCAGCGATCGCCTGGCCGTTCTCGTGCGCCGTGGCCGCGACACTGTGCAGGAACTCCTGGTGCTCGCGCTGGGCGTTGTTGACCAGTGCGACGGTCGGCGCGGCAATCCGGGCCAGCCAGGCAATCTCACCCGGCCGGTTCATCCCGAGCTCGACCACGGCGGCCCGGTGCGCGTCGCGCAGCCCGGCCAGGGTCAGCGCAACGCCGATCTCGTTGTTCAGATTGTCCCGGGTCGCCAGCCGGTTCGACTCGCCGAAGGCCTCGGCCAGGATCGCCGCGATCATCTCCTTGACCGTGGTCTTGCCATTGCTGCCGGTGACTGCGATCAGCGGCAGCGCAAAACGCCGGCGCCAGCCGGCCGCCAGCTCGCCGAGCGCGCGCCGGGTGTCGGGCACCCACAGCACGGGACCGGCAAGACCCTCGACCCAGCGCTCGACCATCACGGCGGCGGCGCCGACGGTGCGGGCATCGGCAAGCAAGTCGTGTGCGTCGAAGCGTTCGCCGCGCAGCGCGATGAACAGCGCGCCGGGCACCAGCGTCCGCGTATCCGTGCCGAAACCGGCGAGCCGGGTCGCCGGATCACCGATCAGCCTGCCCGCGGACAGCCAGCCGAGCGCCTCGCGCAGCTCAAGCATCGGCATGCTCCTTCGACTGGCGACGTCCGGCCAGCAGGGCGGCAGCCGTCTCGACGTCCGAGTAGGGATGACGCTCGCCGCGGATCTCCTGGTAGTTCTCGTGCCCCTTGCCGGCGATCAGGACGACGTCGGCCGCCGACGCCGCCTGCAGCGCGCTGGCGGTCGCCTTGCGGCGGTCGATCTCGGTCAGCCAGGGCTCGCGAGTCAGCCCGGCCCGGATGTCCGACACGATCCGGAACGGGGTTTCGCCGCGCGGATTGTCGCTGGTGACGACCAGGCGATCAGCGTGCCGCTCGGCGGCCAGACCCATCAGCGGACGCTTGCCGGCGTCGCGTTCACCTCCGGCGCCGAAGACGCACCAGAGCTGGCCGCCCCGCGCCGTGACGACCGGCCGCAACGCATCCAGCACCCGCACCAGCGCATCGGGGGTATGCGCGTAGTCGACGATCACCAGCGGCGCATCCGGCGCCTCGACCCGCTGCATCCGGCCCGGAATCGCCTGCAGCACGGCGAGCCGCTGCATGGCCTCGTCGAAGGGCATGCCGAACGAGATCCAGGTGGCAGCCACCGCCGTTGCGTTGACGACGTTGAAGCGGCCGAGCAGCTCCAGGTTGACCTGGGCGCGACCGTAGTCGCCACCGACCGAGACCTCCATCGCATCCGGGCCCTCGGTGATCTGCCAGGCCGACAGCTTCTTGCGCGCCCGCCAGCCATGCTCGCCAGGCAGCTGGCCGAAGGCGATCGTGGTCACGTCCCGCGGCACTGCGTCGAGTGCCGTCGGAGCAACCGGATCGTCGCCATTGATGATCGCGGTGCGCAGGCCGGGCCACGAGAACAGGCGCAGCTTCGCGGCCAGATAAGCCTGCTCGTCGCCGTGATAGTCGAGGTGGTCACGGCTGAAGTTGGTGAGGATCGCCGTGTCGACCTGCAAGCCATCGAGGCGCCCCTGGTCGATGCCGATCGACGAGGCCTCCATCGCGACGATCTCGACACCCTGCGCGACGAAGTCCGCGAGCATGCGCTGCAGCGAAACCGCATCAGGGGTGGTCAGGCCGAAGCCCGTCAGCGGCTGGCCGGGCGACACGATCCCGCTGCCCAGGGTGCCGATCACCGCGGCGCGCCGACCGGCCTCGGCAAAGCCGTGGGCGATCCACTGCGAGCAACTGGTCTTGCCGTTAGTGCCGGTGATGGCAATCACCTTCAAGCGCTGCGACGGCTCGCCATACCAGGCCGCTGCCAGCCGCCCGGTGAACTCGCCCAGCCTCTCGACGCCGCGCACCGGCACCATGGCCAGCGGCAGCGACACACCGTCGCCGACCTCGGCCAGCACGGCCACGGCGCCGGCCGCGATCGCATCGACGATATGGCGACGACCGTCACTGCGTCGACCGGGCAACGCGATGAAGACATCCCCTTCGCGCACCTTCCGGCTGTCCACCGCCAGTTGCGCGGCCGGCGCATGGCTGCGCAGCCATTCGAGCAGCTCGGGTATCGGATCCGTCCGTGCCTGTCGTGTATCGCTCACAAGCTCTCCTTCGACGGCCCGACCGGCAGCACGACATGAGCCAGCGGCGCATCCGGGGCCACCCGCAGCGTGCGCAGCGCGTCGCCGGCGATGCGCGCGAACACCGGCGCAGCGACCTGGCCGCCGTAGTGCTTGCCGGCCGACGGCTCGTCGATCATTACGGCGATGATCACGCGCGGATCGGAGGCCGGCGCAAAACCCACGAAGGACGACACATACTTGCTGACGTAGCGCCCGTTCTCCTGCTTGTGTGCCGTACCGGTCTTGCCGGCGACCCGGTAGCCGGCAATCTGCGCGCGCGGCGCCGTCCCCTCGGGACCAGAGGCCATCTCCAGCATGTGGCGCACGGCGCGCGCCGTCGCGGGCTTGATCACCGGTTCGCCCGCCACCCGGCCCTGTGTCCGGAACATCGAGATCGGCACCAGGTCGCCGTCGCGGGCAAAGACCGAATAGGCGCGCGCGAGCTGCAGCAGCGAGACGGACATGCCATGTCCGTAGGACATCGTCGCCTGTTCGATCGGTTTCCAGCTCCGGTACGGACGGACCCGCCCGGCCACTGCGCCGGGGAAACCCGTCCGCGGCGCCTGCCCGAAGCCGAGTGCGGTATAGAACTCCCACATCTCGCGCGCCGGCATGTCGAGCGCGAGCTTGACCGTGCCGATGTTCGAGGACTTCTGCACCACCTGCTCGACGGTCAGCACGCCATGCGGGCGGGTATCGCCGATCGTGTGGCCGCCGATGCGCATCCGGCCCGGCGCGGTGTCGATCGGCGTTTCGGGGCGCACCTTGCCGAGCTCGAGGGCCAGTGCCGCAGTGAACGGCTTCATCGTCGAACCCGGCTCGAAGGTGTCGGTGAAGACCCGGTTGCGCAGGCGCTCCCCGGACAACCGGTCGCGACGGTTCGGATCGTAGGTCGGCCAGTTGGTCAGCGCGAGCACCTCGCCGCTGCGCGCGTCGATGACCACTGCTGCGCCGGCTTTCGCACGATGCTCGCGCACCGCGTCACGCAGTGCATCGAAGGTCAGGTACTGGATCTTGGCGTCGATCGACAGTGCCAGGTCGCTGCCGTTGCGCGGTTCACGCGTCGCACCGATGTCCTCGATGACCCGGCCGAGGCGGTCCCGGATCACCCGGCGGCTGCCCGGTTCGCCGGCAAGCACGGCATTCTTGGCCAGCTCGACACCCTCCTGGCCGATGTCTTCGACATTGGTGAAACCGACGACATGGGCGATCGTCTCGCCCTCCGGATAGTGGCGCTTGTACTCGCGTTGCTGGTGGATGCCCGGAATGTCCAGCTCGGCGATCCGGTTGGCAACTTCCGGCTCGACCTGGCGGCGCAGGTAGACAAAGTTGCGCTCGCTGTCGGCCAGCCGGCGCTCGAGCTGCGCACCCGGCATCTTCAGCAGCCGGGCGAGCGCGGCGACCTGTTCGGGGCTGGCCCGCACGTCGCCCGGCGCCGCCCAGATCGCGCGTGCCGGCAGGCTGGAAGCCAGGACCACGCCGTTGCGATCGAAGATCTTGCCGCGCGAAGCGGGCAGCTCGATCATCTGCGTATAGCGCGACTCACCCTGGCGCTGCAGGAAATCCTGCGAGAACACCTGCAGCCAGACCGCACGCGCCGCCAGCGCGACGAATCCCAGGGCAACCGCCAGCATCAGCAGTTGCGAGCGATAGGCCGGCAGGCTGACCTGCAGC
>JBAYOD010000031.1:0-19454 GCA_041678445.1 Burkholderiaceae bacterium
CGCAGCCGCAGCCGGTACTGGCTGAACACGTCGGCCCCCAGCAGAAAGAACAGCAACATCCCCTGGAACACCTTGGAAATCGAGGCCGGCAGGTTCAGGTACTGCTGGGCCTGCTCTCCACCGATGTACAGCAGCGCCATCAGCAGACTGGCCAGCCCGATACCCAGCGGATGCAGCCTTCCGACGAAGGCCACGATGATGGCGGCAAAGCCGTACTGGTTCGACACGTGCTCGGTCAGTTGACCCATCGGCCCGGCGACCTCGGCGGCACCGGCCAGGCCGGCCGCGGCGCCACCGGCCAGCAGGCCGATCCAGATCGTGCCGGCAACCGAGAAACCGGCATGACGCGCCGCCGCCTCGGCCTGGCCGGCCACCCGCATCCGGAAGCCGGCAAAGCTGCGCTGGCTGAAGACCCAGGCCAGGATCAGCACCCCGATGGCCAGCGCGAACGCCAGATTCAGCCGCGTGCCTTCAATCAGCACCGGCAGCAGCGCCGACGCCTCGAACATCACCGTCTGGGGGAAATTGAAGCCGTCCGGATCCTTCCACGGACCGTGCACCAGCCAGGACACCGCCAGCTGGGCGACGTAGACCAGCATCAGCGAAACCAGGATCTCGCTGGCCCCGTATCGGGTCCTGAGCAGCGCCGGAATGGCCCCCCAGGCCGCCCCGCCGAGCATCCCCGCCGCCAGCATCGCCGGCAGCACCCAGGGTGCGCCGCTGTCGTGGGCGAGCAGCGCCACGCCGGTGGCCGCGATCGCTCCCAGGATGAACTGCCCCTCGGCACCGATGTTCCAGACGTTGGCCCGGAAGCCGATCGCCAGGCCGGCAGCGATCAGGGCCAGCGGTGTGGCCTTCAGCAGCAGCTCGCTGATCGCGTAGGTGTCGCGCAGCGGGTTCAGGAAGAAGACGGCCAGCCCTTCGACCGGATCCCGGCCCAGGGCGAGAAAGACGAGCGCCACACCGGCCACGGTGAGCGCGGCCGCGGCCAGCGGCGACAGCCAGCGCATCGCCGGCGCCAACTGCAGGCGCTGCTCGAGCCGCGGTCGCCAGCGTCGCTGCGCCGGCGGCCGTACAGCGGTCACCCGGCCTGCGAGGCTCATCCTTCGAGGCTCATGATGCGCAGTGGGCCACGGCGTCATCGGCCATGGCGCCGCCCATCAGGCGGCCGATTGCCTCGCGGCGGCATTCGGCCAACGGCCGGGCCGACGACAGCCGACCGGCAGCGAGCACGGCGATCCGGTCGCAGATCTCGAACAGTTCGTCGAGCTCCTCCGACACCACGAGGACGGCCGCCCCGCGGTCGCGCAAAGCCATCAGTTGCCCGCGCAGAAAGACTGCGGCGCCGACATCGACCCCCCAGGTCGGCTGGGCAGCCACCAGCAGGCCGGGCTGCTGCGCGATCTCCCGGGCCACGATGAACTTCTGCAGATTGCCGCCCGACAGGGCGCTGGCCTGGGCCTGAGGGCCCGAGGCCTTGACGCCGAAGCGCTCGATGCAGCCGGCCGCGAAACGGCGCGCGGCGGCGAAATCGATGAAACCGGCCCGGCACAGGCCCTGCCGGTGGGCGGTCAGCAGTGCATTCTCGGCCAGGTTCATCTGCGGCACGGCGCCGCGCCCGAGCCGTTCCTCGGGCACCAGGCCCATTCCGCGCGCGCGCCGCCGGGCCACCGGAGCCCGACCCGCCGGCTGCCCGAACAGGCGGATCGCGACATCGTCCTCGACCAGGGTTTCCCCGGAGATCGCGCGCAGCAGCTCCTGCTGGCCATTACCCGAGATGCCGGCGATGCCGACGATCTCGCCGGCCCGCACCTCGAGATCGATGTCATGCAAGGCAACTCCGTAGGGATCCTCGGACGGCAGCGACAGGCCGGCAAGCTGCAGACGTACCTCGCCGACCGGAACCCGCCCCGCGTCGCGGCGGACCTGCAGCGGCGCCTCTCCGATCATCATCCGGGCCAGCGACGCCGCGCTTTCCTCGGCCGGCACGCAACGACCCGTGACCTGCCCGCCGCGCAGCACCGTCGCACGGTGGCACAGCTCGCGGATCTCTTCCAGCTTGTGGCTGATGTACAGGATGCTGCAGCCCTGCGCCGCCAGCTGGCGCAACACCTCGAACAGCCTGCGCACGGCATCCGGAGTGAGCACCGAGGTGGGCTCGTCCATGATCAGCAGCCTGGGGTTCTGCAGCAGACAACGGATGATCTCGACGCGCTGGCGCTCGCCGATCGACAACGCGAGCACCCTCCGGCCCGGATCGACAGGCAGGCCGTAGCGCAGCCCGATCGCCTCGATGCGCCGCGCGAGGTCGGCCAGGTCGGGGCGCCCGGGCAGAGCCAGGGCGGCGTTCTCGACCACGGTCAGCGATTCAAACAGCGAGAAGTGCTGGAACACCATGCCGATGCCCAGGCTGCGGGCATGGGCGGGGTCGCGCAGCACCACCGGCTCGCCCTCCCAGCGGATCTCGCCGCTGCTCGGCTGGGTGACGCCGTAGGCGATCTTCATCAGGGTCGACTTGCCGGCGCCGTTCTCACCGAGCACGGCGTGGATCTCGCCCGCCGCCACCTCCAGGTCGATGTCCCGGTTGGCAATCGTTCCCGGATAGACCTTGCCGATGCCGCGCAGCGACAGACGGGCAGGCGGACCCGGTGACATCGCCGGCTCAGCCGGCCGGACCGTCGACCGCCGCGACCGGGCCGGACAGGCCCTTGGGCAGCGGGAAGGTCATGTGCTCCTCGGTGCCGGACAGGGTGCGCACGTTCTGCACACCCAGCTCGCGCAGCCGGTCGATCAACTGCTCGACCAGGATCTCGGGCGCCGACGCCCCCGCCGTCACGCCGATCCGCCGCTTGCCGTGCAGCCAGGCCGGATCGAGCGCCTCGGCCGAACCGATCAGCCGCGCTTCGCAGCCCAGCTTCTCAGCGACTTCGCGCAGGCGGTTGCTGTTCGAGCTGGTCGGCGAGCCGATGACCAGCACCAGGTCGCAGCGCGGCGCCATGAACTTGACCGCATCCTGGCGGTTCTGCGTCGCGTAGCAGATGTCCTGCTTCTTCGGCCCCACGATCGTCGGAAAGCGCGCCTGCAGCGCCGTGATGATCGCGCGGCAGTCATCGATCGACAGCGTGGTCTGCGAGACATAGGCCAGGCGGTCGGGATCGGCCACCTCCAGCCGGGCAACATCGGCAACCGTCTCGACCAGATGGATGCCGCCGTCGGCCTGTCCCATCGTGCCTTCGACTTCCGGGTGTCCGGCATGGCCGATCATGACCACTTCGCGCCCCTCGCGACGCATCCTGGTCACCTCGACATGCACCTTGGTGACCAGCGGGCAGGTCGCGTCGTAGACCTGCAGGCCGCGCGCCTGCGCCTCGTCGCGCACCGCGCGCGAGACCCCGTGCGCCGAGAAGATGACGACCGAGCCCGCCGGTACCTCGTCGAGGGTGTCGACGAAGATCGCGCCCTTGGCGCGCAGATCGCCCACGACGTAGTCGTTGTGGACGATTTCGTGGCGCACGTAGATCGGCGGACCGAAGCGCTCGAGCGCGCGCTCGACGATCGCGATCGCACGGTCGACGCCTGCGCAGAATCCGCGCGGCTGGGCCAGCACGGCTTCGAGATCGGCCATCACAGGACTCCCAGAATGTGCACTTCGAACTGCACCCGCTGGCCGGCGAGCGGATGATTGAAATCGAGCAGCGCGTACCGGTCGGTGAGCGCCTTGAGCACACCGCCCATGCGCCGGCCATCGGCCAGCGGCAACTCGATCGGATCGCCGGCCTGGAACTCGCCGGGCGCATCGACGTTGGCATCGAAGGCTGTCCGCGACAGCTTCTGCACCATGTCCGGATTGCGCGGCCCGAAGGCGCTGTCGAGTTCGAAGACCCTGCGCTCGCCCTCGCTCAGGCCGAGCAGGCACTGCTCGAGGGCTTCCGCCAGTTGGCCTAAGCCGAGGGTCAGTGTCGCCGGCCGCTCGCCAAAGGTATTAATGACGTCCGAACCGGAGTCGGCCAGACTGAGCCGGTAGTGCAGCGTCAGGTGAGCGCCCGGGGCGACCGTGGCGGCCGCGCCGGCATCGGCGGGCCCGGCTGATCGTGTGTTCATGCTGCGCATTTTACGGGATCGGCCCCGCCGATCGCCCTTGTCCCTTCGCCAGGAACGGAAGCTCATGACGATCTCGCAATGGCCTGTCGACCAACGTCCGCGCGAGCGCCTGCTCGCCGACGGGGCAGCGCGCCTGTCCGATGCCGAACTGCTCGCCGTCGTGCTGCGCACCGGCCTGCCCGGGCGCAACGCGGTCGAGCTCGGCCACGAACTGCTCGCCGAATACGGCAGCCTGCGCGGCCTGCTCGCCGAAAGCCCCGAAAAGGCCCTGCGCCGGCCCGGACTGGGCCCGGCGCGCTGGGCGCTGCTGCAAGCCGCCATCGAGCTGTCGCGACGCTCGCTGCACGAGGAGCTGCGCGTGCGCGACTCGCTGCAGACGCCGGCCACGGTGCGCGACTTCCTCACACTGTGGCTGCGCGATCGCGACTTCGAAGTCTTCGCCGCCCTCTTCCTGGACAGCCAGAACCGGCTGATCTCCGCCGAGGAGCTGTTTCGCGGCACCCTGACCCAGACGGCCGTCTCTCCGCGCGAGATCGCCCGACGCGCGCTCGAGCTCAACTGTGCGGCGATCATCGTGGCACACAACCATCCATCGGGGGTGGCCACGCCGAGCGCCGCCGACCGCACGCTGACCCATGCGCTGCGCGCGGCACTGAACCCCCTCGAAATCCCGGTGCTCGACCACCTGATCATTGCCGGCAACCGCTACTATTCATTTGCCGAGGCCGGCCTGCTGTGAACCCGCCCCGATTTGCCACACCTCCGGCCGCGACTTCCGCTTCATGACCTCCGCCGGCCGGCCCCCGACTGGTCATGATGTGAACTGGAATCCCGGCGTCGATCGCGACAGGGCCATTTCCTCTTCATTCATTTCCGCCTCGATGCCCTCGAACAAGGGTGTCGACAAATAGCGCTCGCCGGTATCGGGCAGCATGCACACTATGACCGCACCGACCGGCGCACGCTCGGCGACCTGCCGCGCCACGGCGAAGGTCGCACCGGCGGAAATTCCGCAGAAGATGCCTTCCCTGGCCGCCAGTGCGCGCGTCCACTTGATGCCGTCGGCACCCGATACGGGCACAACCTCGTCATAGAGATTCGCGTCGATCGCTTCCTGAAGGACTTCGGGGATGAAGTCGGGCGTCCAGCCCTGTATCGCATGCGGCTCGAAGGCCGGATGGCTGCCCGCCGGCGATCCATTCCCGTCGCGCTCCTGCGCCTTGCCGCTGCCGACGAGCTGTGCATTTTCAGGTTCGGCCAGAATGATGCGGGTTTGCGGCCGTTCGCGCCGCAGCACGCGCCCGACGCCGGTGAGCGTGCCGCCGGTGCCGTAGCCCGAAACGAAGAAATCGAGACGCGAGCCGGCGAAATCGTTGATGATCTCGCGCGCCGTAGTCGCCTCGTGAATGTCGGCATTGGCTTGCGTTTCGAACTGGCTGGCGAGGAACCAGCCATTGGCTTCGGCCAGTTCCACCGCCTTGCGGTACATCCCGAAGCCCTTTTCGGCGCGCGGCGTCAGCACCACCTTCGCCCCCAGCATGCGCATCAGCTTGCGCCGCTCGACCGAGAAGCTTTCCGCCATGGTGACGACCAGAGGATAGCCCTTCTGGGCGCAGACGATGGCAAGGCCGATGCCGGTATTGCCGCTGGTCGCCTCAACCACCGTTTGCCCCGGCTTCAGGAGGCCGCGACGCTCGGCGTCCTCGATGATGCCGAGCGCCAGTCGATCCTTCACCGAGGAAGCCGGGTTGAAGAATTCGACCTTCACATAGATGACCCGGCCTTCCACACCCAGATTGTTGATCCGGATCGCCGGCGTGTCGCCGACCGTGTCGAGAAGGCTGTCGAAAAGCCGGCCCCGGCCGTTGGTGGTGCGGATTGCTGTCGGTGACGTCATGACTGAACTCCTGATGGGTGGGATCCTGACTCTGACTTGCCACGCCCGGCAACGATTGCCTATAATGGCGAGCTTTGCTGTCTCGGCAGGTCTGCGTGCCCCCGTGCATTGCGTTCATCAGCCGGGAGCCGGCCGGGCCGGCGGCACCGGCGCCAGTTGATCGGCGACTGTCCTCCAGCATCGAATTCCAGCCTTTCAGACGGAACCCTGATCATGGCCAAAGTTTGCCAAGTTACCGGAAAAGCGCCGATGGTCGGCCACAAAGTCTCGCACGCGAACAACAAGACCAAGCGACGTTTCCTGCCGAACCTCCAGTATCGCCGTATCTGGGTCGAATCCGAGCAGCGCTGGGTACGCCTGCGCATCACGAACGCCGGCCTGCGGATGATCGACAAGGTCGGCATCGACGTCGTGCTGGCCGATCTGCGCACCCGCGGCAACGCCTGAGTCCGCCCCCACCCCACCGGCGAGGTAGCCATCATGCGTGACAAGATCAAGCTCGAATCCACGGCCGGCACCGGCCATTTTTACACGACCACGAAGAACAAGCGGAACATGCCCGAGAAGATGGAGATCAGGAAGTTCGATCCCGTCGCCCGCAAGCATGTGATCTACAAGGAAGCGAAGATCAAGTGATCTTCTCCGGGTAGCCCCCTTCCGTGGCCTCTGCGGCCGGTACCGGACTGCGGTACGGCAAGGGGTCACGATTCCCGGTCAGATACTGGTTGACGGTTCGAAAGGGGCTCGATACGCTCGCACGAATGTCGGTTCCGGCCATTGGTCGCCATGACCCCGCCCGGACCGCAGACGCACCTGGACGCCGAATCCGGGGCAAACCATTCATCCGTGATTCCATTAAAGAAGTGAGGAGATGTGGCTGTGACGAAATCCACCAAGAATTCTGTTGCATCGGCTGAGAAAACCGCGGCATCGCGTCGCAAGTTCTTCAAGGGCGCCGCCGCCGGCACTGCCGCGACGGCCACGATGGCCTTCCCGATGATCAGCCGCGCCCAGGGGCCGATCAACTTCCGTTTCCAGAGCACCTGGCCAACCGTCGACATCTTCCACGAGTTCGCGGTCGACTTCACCACCAAGGTCAACGACATGGCCGGCGGTGACCTGAAGATCGAGATGCTGCCGGCCGGCGCCGTCGTGCCCGCCTTCGGCCTGCTCGACGCCGTCTCCAAGGGCACGCTCGACGGCGGCCATGGTGTGCTCGGCTACAACTACGGCAAGCAGAACGCGCTGGCGCTGTTCTCGTCCGGCCCGGCCTTCGGGATGGACGCCAACATGGTGCTGGCCTGGTACAAGTACGGCGGCGGTCGGGAACTGCTCGAGAAGCTCTACGCGTCGATTGGCGGCAACGTCGTGTCCTTCCTGAGCGGCCCGATGTCGACCCAGCCGCTGGGCTGGTTCAAGAAGCCGATCACCAAGAGCGACGATCTCAAGGGCGTGAAGTTCCGTACCAACGGCCTGTCGATCGACGTGTTCACCGCGATGGGTGCGGCGGTCAACGCCCTGCCGGGCGGCGAGATCGTGCCGGCGCTCGACCGCGGCCTGCTCGATGGCGCCGAGTTCAACAACCCGAGCTCCGACCGCCTGCTGGGCTTCCCCGACGTCTCCAAGATCTGCATGCTGCAGGGCTTCCACCAGTCGGCCGAAACCTTCGAGATCATCTTCAACAAGGACCGGTACAGCGGCCTGCCCCCGACCCTCAAGGCGATCATCTCGAACGCCGTCGAGGCCGCGTCGGCCGACATGTCCTGGAAGGCGCTCGACCGCTACTCGAAGGACTACATCAACCTGCAGAACGATGGCGTGAAGTTCTACAAGACGCCCGACGCCATCCTGCGCGAGCAGCTGGTCATCTGGGATCGCATCGTCGCCCAGAAAGCCGAGACCAACCCGCTGTTCAAGGAAATCGAGGCGTCGCAGCGCGCGTTCGCAGCCCGGGTGATGGCCTTCGACATGGACTACAACAACAACCGGCGGATGGCTTACAACCACTACTTCCGCAAGAGCTGAGAAAGTCCCGCGGCGCGGGCTGCCAACGGCAGCCCGCCGCCCCACCCCTCCTTCCGGATTTCGCGAGTGCTCGGTGCAATCACGGCATCGTGCGATGACTGTGTCGTCACCGACCCTGCGCGCCCTCTCCCTTTCACTGGCAGGGTGAGCCCACCATGCAACGTATTCTGGTCGCCATCGACCGGTTCAATACGTGGATCGGCCAGCTCTTCGGCTGGTTCGTCCTGATATTGACGCTGTTCGTCTCCTACGAAGTCTTCTCGCGCTACGCCCTCGGCAACCCCCACGCCTGGTCCTTCGACTTCATGAACATGCTGTATGGCGGCCTGTTCATGATGGGAGGCGCCTACACGCTGGCCAAGAACGGCCATGTCCGCGGCGATGTCCTGTACGGCTTCTTCCCCGAGCGACTGCAGGCCAGCCTCGACCTGACACTGTATTTCGTGTTCTTCTTCCCGGGCGTGATCGCGATGTTCTGGGCCGGCTACTACTACGCGGCCGAGTCCTGGGCGATCAACGAACATTCGAACATCACGGCGGACGGACCGCCGATCTATCCGTTCAAGGCGATCATCCCGCTGGCCGGATTCTGCCTGCTGCTGCAGGGCGTCGTCGAAGTCATCCGATGCATCGACTGCCTGCGCTACGGCAAGTGGCCCGCCCGCAGCGAAGACGTCGAGGAAGTCGATCTCGACAAGCTCAAGCACATGGTCGACGTCAAGGATGAGGACATCGCCGGACTCGACGTCTATGTCACCGGCCAGGAACGGGGGCAGGCACGATGAGAAAGGAGATCTGGTTCGGCCTGTCGATCCTGATTGCGGTCGTTCTCGCGATCGTGATCCTGATGCCGGCACCGGCCGACATGACCAACGGCCACTACGGGCTGCTGATGCTGGCCCTGATCGTGGTTGCCATCATGCTGGGCTTTCCGACCGCCTTCACGCTGATGGGAATGGGGGTGATGTTCACCCTGCTCGCCTATCGCAACATGGGCACGGAACTGGCCATCCAGCAGACGCTCGACCTGATGGTCCTGCGCACCTATGCGGTAATGACCAACGACGTGCTGATCGCCGTCCCGTTGTTCATCTTCATGGGCTATCTGGTCGAACGCGCCAACCTGATCCAGAGTCTGTTCCAGGGCATGCACCTGGCACTGGCCCGGGTGCCGGGTTCGCTGGCCGTCGCGACGATCGCCACCTGTGCGCTGTTCGCCACCGCCACCGGGATCGTCGGCGCCGTGGTCACGCTGATGGGGCTGCTCGCGCTGCCGGCCATGCTCAGGGCCGGCTACGGCGTGCAGCTGTCGGCCGGCGCGATCACGGCCGGCGGCTGCCTGGGGATCATGCTGCCGCCTTCGGTGCTGCTCATCCTGTACGGCGCGGTCGCCGGCGTCTCGGTCGTGAAGCTGTACGCAGGCGCCTTCTTCCCGGGACTGATGCTGGCCGTCATGTACATGCTGTACGTGATCGTGCTGGCCAAGCTCAAGCCCAGCGTCGCGCCGCCGCTGTCCGAGAAGGACCGGCAGGTTCCGCTGCCCCCCTTCGCGAAGACGCTCAAGGAAACCGTCGGCAACCATGCCGTGCCGGCCATGCTGAACGCGCTCAAGGGGCGCCGCAACGCCGACGTCCCGACGGGCCGGCTGCTGGCCAATCTGTTCATCGCCTTCATTCCGGCCATCGTCTTCGCGCTGGCCTTCGGTGCCAGCTACCTGAAGGTCACCGCGCCGATCGTCGAAGTGGACTATGGCCTCGAGCAGATGGGCGGGTTCGGCAGCTTCGACGACGAGGAGGATCTCGGCGGACTGGCCGAACCCCCCGGGGCGGGCGGACTGGCCGAACCACCGGGTGCCGCCACCCTGCAGCCGCTCGGCGCCGGCACCAGCGAATCCGCCTCGTCGGCTGCGGAGCCCGAATCTGCTGCGGCGGAACCCGAACGCCGGCCTGCGCCGCTGGGCTTCTGGATCACTCTCGCGGTCGCTGCAGTCGCGTTGCTGATCTACTACACGATGCTGACCTTCGCGCGGCTGCAGATCTTCAAGATGCTGCTCAGCTCGTTCTTCCCGCTGACGCTGCTGATCCTCGCCGTGCTCGGCAGCATCGTCGTCGGGCTGTGCACACCGGCCGAGGCCGCAGCCCTCGGCGCCCTCGGCGGCATCCTGCTGGCCCTGGCCTACCGGCGGCTGAACTATCCGATGGTGCGCGAGTCGGTCTACCTGGCCACCAAGACCAGCGCGATGGTGTGCTGGCTGTTCGTCGGCTCCAGCATCTTCTCGGCGGCGTTCGCCCTGCTGGGCGGGCAGGAGCTGATCAACAACTGGGTGCTGGGGATGGACCTCACTCCGGTGCAGTTCATGATCCTCGCGCAGGTGGTGATCTTCCTGCTCGGCTGGCCGCTGGAGTGGACGGAGATCATCATCATCTTCATGCCGATCTTCCTGCCCCTGCTGTCGCACTTCCAGATCGACCCGCTGTTCTTCGGCCTGCT
The DNA here is from genome assembly GCA_041678445.1 of Burkholderiaceae bacterium. GTDB lineage: Bacteria > Pseudomonadota > Gammaproteobacteria > Burkholderiales > Burkholderiaceae_E > Zeimonas. The sequence continues at coordinate 10,514 of JBAYOD010000031.1, forward strand.
GGTGGCCCTGAACCTGCAGACGGCCTTCCTGTCGCCGCCGGTGGCGATGTCGGCCTTCTACCTGAAGGGCGTGTCGCCGCCGCACGTGACACTCAACCAGATCTTCCTGGGCATGATGCCGTTCATGGGGATCCAGATCATCGCGATCGTGATCCTCTACCTGTTCCCGGGCATCGGCCTCTGGCTGCCGAACGTGCTGTACTGATCTGCTGATCCGCACCGGCCGGTTCCGTCCGACATCGGACGGGGCCGACCGGTCTGCGGTGCGGTGCGGTGCGGTGCGGTGCGGTGCGGTGCGCAGGTATGATTCTTCCTTTCACAAGAATCAACCCTGCCGCACGATCTTCTCCTCGTGCGCGACGACAGCGAGTGCCTCATGTTCTATCACACCGTCCTGCTCGACCTGCGCGACCCCAGCCCCGAATTCATCGAGCAACTGAACGACTACGCGGCCCGCATGCAGGCCGAACTCCCGTATGTGCGCGACTACTACTTCGGCCCCAACCTCGCGTCGCGCGCCGCCCAGTTCAAGTGGACGGTGGTCGCCACCTTCGACAGCGAGGCCGACCATGAGCGCTACCAGGTCTCCGACATCCATCAGCAGATGAAGGCTTTCCTGACCCCGCAGATCGCCGAGATCGTGGTCAGCGACGTCGAGACCCGCCAGCCGGGAGCCTGATCGCCCGCCGGGCAATCCATCGGTGCCGGCCTGGCCATGGTGCCGGCCTGACAGCGTCCCGGCCGGAAGTCCGCTCAGCGCCGTCGCCAGCGTGCGGCGAAAAAACCGTCGACACCGTCGCGGTGCGGATAGAGCCGCAGGAAACCGTCGGCGTCGCCCAAACCGGGCAGGATGCCGCCGGCATGCTCGCGCTCGAATTCCGGATGGGTCGATTCGAAATCCAGGGCCTGCGCCTCATTCTCGTCGTCGAGCAGGCTGCAGGTGGCGTAGACGAGAACCCCGCCCGGTTTGACCAGGCGCGCTGCGGCCGCAAGGATGGCGCGCTGCTCGCCAGGCAGCGCGTCGAGCCGGCCTGCGTCGAGCCGCCACTTCAGTTCGGGATTGCGCCGCAGCGTGCCGGTGCCGCTGCAAGGCGCGTCGACCAGCACCGCGTCGGCACGTCCGGCCAGGCGCTCGAGCCGGCGATCCTGCTCGCCATCGATGACCATCGGCTGCACGTTGCCCGCCCCGGCACGCTGCAGGCGCGGACGCAGGCGCTGCAGCCGCGCGGCCGAGACATCGCAGGCGAAGACCTGCCCGGTCGCGCGCATCGCCGCGGCCAGGGCCAGCGACTTGCCGCCGGCGCCGGCACAGAAATCGACAACGACCTGGCCGCGCCGGGCGCCGACCAGAGCCGCCAGCAACTGGCTGCCAGCGTCCTGGACCTCGACCCAACCCTGCTCGAAGGCGCGACTGGTCTCGATCGACGGCTTGCCCTGCACCCGCAGCGCCTGCGGCGCAATCGCCAGCGGCACCGTCTCGATACCGTCGGCGGCGAGCAGCACCCGGGCCTTGTCGCGATCGGTGCGGGCCACGTTGACCCGCAGGTCGAGCGGCGCCGGTTCGAGCAGCGCCGCGGCCAGCGCCTCGGCATCGGGGCGAGCGCGCAGGGCCTCGGCCAGCCAGTCGGGCAGGCTGTAGCGGACCGCGAAGTCGAACTGCGCCGGATCCGCGTCGCGGGCCTGCATCAACCAGTCCGGCAAGGGTTCGCCGGGTGACACCCCCGGCACCGGCAGGCCGCGACGGATCCGCGAAACGGCCAGCAACCGGACGGCAACCGGCCCGTCACCCTCCTCGGCAAGCCGTTCATGGAAGCGGCGATTGCGCAGCACATCGAAGACGCTGTCCGCAGCCGCCGCGCGATCGCGCCGACCCATCTTCGGCTGGCTGCGAAAGAAGGCGCGCAGCGCGCCGTCGGCCGGCTGCGTGAACGCAAGCACCGACTCGAGCGCACGGGCTGCAATCGATACGGGCAGACCGGCCGCCTCCTTGCGCCGGCCTGCCGCTACATCGCGCCGGCGGGATGTCTCGTCATATCCGCTCATTGCCCGACCCACAGCAGGCGCGACTCACCGTTCTGCCGGCCGGTGGCCCCGCCACCGGGCGCCGGCACCGCCGGCACCGCCGGCAGCAGCCGGACCTGCCCGCCTTCGAGCTGCAAGCGCCCCTCGACGAACCAGCGTACCGCCATCGGATACAGCCGGTGCTCGGCAGCCAGTACCCGGGCGGCGAGCGCCGCCTCGTCCTCGCCGTCGCGAACGGCCAGCGCAGCCTGGGCAACGATGGGTCCGGCGTCGAGCTCGGTGTCGACGAAGTGGACCGTCGCCCCATGCACCCTGACGCCGGCGGCCAGCGCCCGACGGTGCGTGGCCATGCCCGGGAAGGCCGGCAACAGCGACGGGTGGATGTTCAGCATCCGCCCCGCATGACGACGCACGAAGCCGTCGGTCAGGATCCGCATGAAGCCGGCCAGCACGATCAGGTCGGGTTGCCAGCGATCGATCTCGCCGGCCAGGGCCGCGTCGAACGCCGTCCGGTCGGCATGGGCCCGGTGGTCGACCAGCCTGACCGGCAGACCCAGCGCCGCCGCCTGCTGCAGCCCGTCGGCTTCGGCGCGATCGCCGATCACCGCAACGATCCGCGCCGGCCACGCTTCGGCTGTACAGGCCTGCGCAATGGCGAGCATGTTCGAGCCCCGCCCGGAGATCAGGATGACGATTTTTCTCATCGCGGAATTCTAGAAGCTTGCCGGCGGATGGCAAGGGCGGCTGCGCCACGGGTTGGCGGATTTATTGCACCCACCTGTTGCATCCAGCTAGCCGGAGCGATCGTCAAAACCTTATAATTCAAGGTTTTGCACGACCGCGTGCCGCAGGCCTTCTTGCCGCCCACCCCGATGGAAGTCTACCGACGCCTGCCCCCGCCCGAGCGGCGGCGCCCCTGTGCGCTGACGATCGGGAACTTCGATGGTGTTCACCTCGGCCACCAGCAGATGCTGGCACGCCTTGGCGAACGGGCCCGTGCGCGCGGGCTGCCGGTTTGCGTGCTGACTTTCGAGCCCCACCCGCGTGAATGGTTCGCCGCGCACCCGCGCCCGGGCACCGTGCCACCCGCACCGCCCGCCCGGATCAGCACCGCCCGCGACAAGCTCGAAGCGCTGGCTGCCTGCGGTGTCGACCAGGTCTGCATTGCGCATTTCAACGCGCGCTTCGCCGCGCAGCCGGCCGAAGCCTTCATCGCCGACATCGTCGTCGAGGGTCTGCGTACGGCCTGCCTGATGATCGGTGACGACTTCCGTTTCGGCGCCGGGCGCCGCGGTGATTTCGCGATGCTGGAACAGGCCTCGCAGCGTTTCGGCTTCGAACTGATGCAGCAACCCACGATCGAGTACGAGGGTGAGCGGATCTCCAGTTCGGCAGTCCGCAGCGCGCTGGCCAACGGCGAGTTCGAGCGCGCGCGAACCCTGCTCGGCCGCCCGTACATGCTCAGCGGGCGCATCGTGCACGGGCGCAAGCTCGGGCGCGATCTCGGCTTTCCGACCCTGAACCTGCCGGTGCGCTTCATGCGACCCGCGCTCCATGGCGTCTTCGTCGTCCAGGTGCACGGCCTGTCCGGGCAGCCCCTGCCCGGCGTGGCCAGCCTCGGCACCCGGCCGGCCGTCGAGCGCAACGGTGCGCTGGTGCTCGAAGTTCACCTGCTCGACTTCTCGCAACAGGTCTATGGCCGACGCGTCGGGGTCGAGTTCCTGCACAAGCTGCGCGACGAGGCCGATTTTCCGTCGCTGGCCCTGCTCAGGGCGCAGATCGATCGCGACGTGCGCCAGGCGCGCGACTGGTTCGCCGCCCGGATCTGACCCCCCGGACCTGACACCTTATCCGAGAGACTCACGAAATGTCCGAAGGCCAACGAGGCAAACCCGCCAAGTCCGCCGCCAAGCAGACCGATTCGGTCTGGCGCGACACGCTGAACATGCCCGACACGCCGTTCCCGATGCGCGGCAACCTCGCCAGGCGCGAGCCGCAATGGACGCGGCAGTGGCAGGAGAAACGGATCTACCAGGCGATCCGCGAAGCCTCGCTGGGCCGGCCGGTCTGGGTGCTGCACGACGGCCCGCCGTACGCCAATGGCGACATCCACCTCGGGCACGCGGTCAACAAGGTCCTCAAGGACATCATCGTCAAGAGCCGCAACATGGCGGGCTTCGATGCCCGCTACGTACCGGGCTGGGACTGCCACGGCATGCCGATCGAGATCCAGATCGAGAAGCAGTTCGGCAAGGATCTGCCGGCCGCCGAGGTGCAGGCCCGGTCGCGCGCCTATGCCACCAAGCAGATCGAACGGCAGAAACAGGCCTTCATCCGGCTCGGCGTGCTCGGCGACTGGGAGGACCCTTACCTGACGATGGCCCCCGGCAACGAGGCCGACGAACTGCGCGCCCTCGGCCGCATCATGCGCAAGGGCTACGTGTTCCGCGGCCTCAAACCGGTCAACTGGTGTTTCGACTGCGGTTCGGCACTGGCCGAGGCCGAGGTCGAGTATGCCGACCGCACCGATCCGTCGGTCGATGTCGGCTTTCCGTTCGATGCCGCCGCGCTGCCCGGGCTGGCCCGGGCCTTCGGCCTCGCCGAGCTGCCGCTGACGCGCGGCTATGCGGTGATCTGGACCACGACCCCCTGGACGATCCCGGCCAACCAGGCCCTGAACCTGCACCCCGAGATCGACTACGCGCTGGTGCGGGTCGCCGACTGGCAGGGTTCACCGACGCTGCTGATCCTTGCCGCCGACCTGGTCGCCAGCTGCCTGAAGCGCTGGCAGCTCGATGCCGAGGGCAGCTGGGAAGTGGTCGCGACCTGCAAGGGCCAGGCACTGGATGGGATCGCCTTCCGCCATCCGTTCGCCGACCGGCTCTCGCCGGTCTACCTCGGCGACTACGTCACCCTCGACTCGGGCACCGGCCTGGTCCACTCGTCGCCGGCCTACGGCGTCGAGGACTTCGCCTCGTGCAAGCAGCACGGCATGAAGGACCAGGAAATCCTGCAGCCAGTGCTCGGCGACGGCACTTACGCCAGCTGGCTGACCGAGTTCGCCGGCCTGTCGATCTGGGCGGCCAATCCGAAGATCGTCGAGCATCTGCGCGCACACGGCTGCCTGTTCTCGGTCGAACAGTACACGCACAGCTACATGCACTGCTGGCGGCACAAGACGCCGGTCATCTACCGGGCCTCCAGCCAGTGGTTCGCCGGCATGGATCTGACGCCCGCCGACGGCGGGCCGACCCTGCGCGAGACGGCACTGGCCGGCGTGGAGGCCACCCGCTTCTACCCGGCCTGGGGCCAGGCGCGGCTGCACGGCATGATCGCCAACCGGCCCGACTGGACCCTGTCGCGCCAGCGTCAGTGGGGCGTGCCGATGGCCTTCTTCGTGCACAGGGAAACCGGCGAGCTGCATCCGCGTACGCCGGAACTGATCGAGGCCGTCGCCCAGCGCATCGAGAAGGAGGGCATCGAGGCCTGGCAACGGCTGGACCCGAGCGAACTGCTCGGCGACGAGGCCGCCCAGTACGAGAAGAACCGCGACACCCTCGACGTCTGGTTCGATTCGGGCACCACCCACGAGACCGTGCTACGCGGCTCGCACAAGGCGCAATCGACCTTCCCGGCCGACATGTACCTGGAGGGCAGTGACCAGCACCGCGGCTGGTTCCACTCGTCGCTGCTGACCTCGTCGATGCTCAATGGCTGTGCACCGTACCGGTCGCTGCTCACCCACGGCTTCACCGTCGACGAGCACGGCCGCAAGATGAGCAAGTCGGCCGGCAACGGCATCGAACCGCAGGAAATCTGGGACGAATACGGCGCCGAAATCCTCCGGCTGTGGATCGCCAGCACCGACTACTCGGGCGAGATGGCGCTGTCCAAGGAGATCCTGGCGCGCGTGGTCGAGGCCTACCGGCGCATCCGCAACACCCTGCGCTTCCTGCTGGCCAACGTCGCGGATTTCGATCCGGCCGTGCACACCGTGCCCGTCGACCGGATGTTCGAGATCGACCGCTATGCGCTCGCCATGACCGAGGCCTGGCAGAAAGGCATCGAGGCCGACTACGAGGTCTACGAGTTCCACCCGGCGGTCGCCCGGATCCAGACCTTCTGTTCGGAAGATCTCGGCGCCTTCTACCTCGACATCCTGAAAGACCGCCTCTATACGACGGCGCCCGATTCACGGGCGCGCCGCTCGGCGCAGACTGCGCTGCACGCCATCACCGACGCCCTGCTGCGTATCATCGCGCCGATCCTGTCGTTCACCGCCGAAGAGGCTTGGCCGATCTTCGCCGGCGAACAGCACGCCAGCCCGCACGGCACGATCTTCACCCGGACCTGGCACCGCTTCGAGCCCCTGGCCGATGCCGACACCCTGCGCGCCAAATGGGAGACGATCCGGGCGGTGCGCGCCGACGTGCAGCGCCGGCTCGAAGACGTCCGCACGGCAGGCGCCATCGGTTCGTCACTGCAGGCCGAAGTCACGCTGCGGCTGGGCGGCGAACGCGTCGATGCACTCGCTTCACTTGGCGACGACCTGCGTTTCGTGCTGATCGTTTCGGCGGCCAGCGTCGAACGCAGTGACGGCGAAGACGAGATCGTCGTCCAGCCCAGCCCGCACACCAAATGCGAGCGCTGCTGGCACTGGCGCAGCGATGTCGGGGCGCAAGCCGGGCATCCGACCCTCTGCGGACGCTGCGTCGACAACCTGCACGGCGCCGGCGAAGCGCGGGAATTCGCCTGATGGCAAGGTCTGGCAAGGATCCGGGCCGGCTTGCCTTGGTCCGCTACCTCGGTCTGGCCGGCCTGCTGATCATCGCCGACCAGTTCACCAAGTGGCTCGCCCTCACGTCGCTGGCCTTCGGCGAGCGCGTGCCGGTGATCCCCGGTTTCTTCGACCTGACCCTGGTCTTCAACCGCGGCGCGGCCTTCAGCTTCCTGGCCGGCGCCGACGGCTGGCAGCGCTGGCTGTTCACCGGCATCGGCGTCGCGGCCGCGCTGTTCATCGTCTGGCTGCTCACCCGCCACAGCGGGCAGCGCCTGTTCTCCCTGGCGCTGGCGCTGATCCTGTCCGGCGCGATCGGCAATGTCATCGACCGCCTCCGGCTGGGTCAGGTGACCGACTTCGTCCTGCTGTACTGGCGCGACTGGCACTGGCCGGCCTTCAACCTGGCCGACGCGGCGATCACCTGCGGCGCGGTGCTGCTGATCGTCGACGAACTGCTGCGGGTGCGGCGCAGCCGCTGACGCCTGCAGCCCTGACGCCTGCCGTCAGCGTGCCGGCGCCGGCTTGAGCATCGCCAGGGCCAGTGCGGCGGCACTGCAGATCATTGCCAGCCACTGGATGGGGCCAAGCGGCTCGTCGAGAATCAGCGCACCCGAGATCATCGCCACCACCGGTACCATGATCGCCGACAGCCCGGCCACATTGGCGGGCAGCAGGCCGACGATCGCAAACCAGCAGACGTTGCCGATGCACACCGGCACCAGGGTGATGTAGCCGATCACCAGGATCGTCTGCCAGCTCGGCATGAACCAGTCGCCATCGCCGAATGCGAAGGCGCCGGCGGCGATGGGCACCGAAACGACGATGAATTGCCAGCCCGTCAGCACCGTGGCCGATATCGGCACCGGGCGGCGCTTCAGGATCAGCGTGCCAAGCGCCCAGCCCAGACCCGACAGCAGGCCGAGCAGCATGCCCAGCGGTGCATCGGCATAGGCCTTCAGGCTGGGCACCATCAACAGGCCGACCGCGACGGCACCAAGCACGATTGCCAGCACCAGCCGAAAGCCCAGCCGCTCTCCGAGCACGGCCCACGAGATCAGCGCCACCCACAGCGGCATCGTGAAGCCGAGCACGGCCGCCTGACCGGACGGAATCATCGTGGCTGCAGAAGTGCTGGCGATGTTCCAGACCAGCAGGTAGATCAGGGCGGCAGCGACGACGGTCGACCAGTGCTCGCGCGGGACCGCCAGCGACTGGCCACGCGCCCAGGCAACCAGCAGCAGCACTACGCCGGCAACCGAGGTAGCCACGGCCCGAAAGGTCCAGACCGAGACCTCGCGTACCGCGATCGGAAACAGGGGCCAGTTCGTCCCCCAGAGCAGTGTCAGGATGACGAGCAGGATCAGGGCGCGGGTTCGGATCGACATCGGCTTTCGTGGCAGAACCCTGCACGGTCGGCGTGCAGGCCCCCCATTGTCGCGATTTGCGGCGACCGGCGGCCGATGCTGCAGCCTTTCCCGGAATCCGGGCCGATATGCCAGCCCCTTGACGATATGCTGGCCCCTGATACCCCTTCTCGTTCGAACGGCAAGGGGCACGGGCCAGGGCGCGGGGCGAAGCTTTCGGCGCACGCCGGGTGCTTGCCCCGCTTCGCGGGGTGCCCTGCGATGCTCGCGCTCGTGGCCTGCCGCCGAAACTCGCTTCGCTCCCGCCGCTGCGCGGCGCTCGCTGCGCTCAGACAGTCGGCGGCAAGTCAGATTGTTGGTGCGCGCTGCGCGCGCAGGCCACGAGCGCTGCGCTTCTCGGCTGCGCACAAGGCGTGCGCCGAAAGCTTCGCCCCGCGTCCTGGCAGACGGTGGCCTGCGATCGAACGCAAAACCGTCTCAGTCCAGCTCGGCTGCGAACCTGACTCGGCAGCAAACCTGATTCGGCAGCACGATCGGGCTGCGCGCATCCGGCGGGCCTGACGACCGCCTGCGAGCCGGTAAGGTGCTCGCCATCGGCAACCGGATTCCCGCGGTGTCCCGATCGGTTCCCGTCGAATGGCACAGCGTTGCCGGCCAAGGGGCGGGGGGCTTTGCCTGGCCGGCGCCTTGTGCGCAGCCGAGGCGCACAGGGTTCCTGGCTGTCGCGCGCAGCGCGACTCCATCCTCATTCTCGCGGCGTCCTGTCTGAGCGCAG
>JBAYOD010000032.1:0-19309 GCA_041678445.1 Burkholderiaceae bacterium
CGCCGGCCTCGGGCAGGTTGGGCGTGATGACGGTGGCCAGCGGCAGGATCGCCTCGATCAGTGCTCCGGTGGCGTCCCGGTCGAGCAAGGCGGCGCCGCTCTTGGCGATCATCACCGGATCGACGACCAGATGCGGCAGCGCATTCGAAGCGAGCGGCCCGGCCAGGCCCTCGGCGACGACCTGGGCAATCGCGGCGCTGCCCAGCATGCCGATCTTGCCGGCATCGATGCGCACGTCTGCGAACAGCGTATCGAGTTGCAGCCGCACGAACTCGGGCGGGACGCCATGAACGCCGGTGACCGCCTGGGTATTCTGTGCCGTCAGCGCAGCAACCACGCCCGTGCCATAGGCGCCGAGCGCCGAAAAGGCCTTGAGGTCGGCATAGATGCCGGCGCCGCCGGACGGATCGATCCCGGCGATGGTCAATGCATTGGGCGGGGGAGCGGAGGATCTGGACATAATGGCCGATGTTACCGCGGCCGGCCCGCCCAAAACCCGTCCCCTTGATCGTCGGCAAAGGTGTGCAGGCGCGAACGCCCATACTGACAGCAGGCGCTCGAAGAACTGAATGAAGCGTCAGAGTGCGTGCCCGACTGGAGAGAGAACCCGTGAGCTACCGGACCATCCTGCTGCACCTGAGTGACGGTGCCGTCGAAAATCATCGCATCGAGGCGGCGGTGCAACTCGCCGTCGCCCACGACGCCCACCTGATCGCCCTGCAGGTGCCGATGCCGCTCTACCTGCCCTGGACGCCCAATCACGGCCTGCGCGGCCAGATCGAGGCACAGCACAAGGCCGACCAGGAAGCCAGGCTGCAGGCCGGTCAGGACGCGTTCGAAGCCGCCGCCGCCAAGGCAGGCCTGGTCCGGCGAGAGCTGCGCGTGGCCCGCACCGACCCGCGCGACGCGCTGAACCTGCACGCGCGCTACGCCGACCTGGTCATCATGGGCCAGAGCGATCCCGGTTCGGCCGATTCGTCATCGTCGATCCTCGAGGACGTGATCATGTCCTGCGGCCGCGCGGTGCTCGTACTCCCGTACATCGGCCTGCTGCAACCCGTCGGCCGCCATGCACTGGTTGCCTGGGACGCCAGCCAGGAAGCGGCCCGCGCCGTCGCCAATGCCCTGCCCCTGCTGACCCGGGCCGACCAGGTCACCGTCGTCTCGGTCGACCCGAAACCCTCCGCGGCCGGGCACGGCCAGCGGCCAGGCGCAGACCTCGGGCTCTACCTGGCCCGCCATGGCATCGATGTCGAGATCGCGAACGTCCAGTCGGCCGGCATCGGCGTCGGCGACGTCCTGCTCAACCAGGCATCGGACCGCAATGCCGACCTGATCGTGATGGGCTGCTACGGCCACACGCGCCTGCGCGAACTGGTCCTGGGCGGCGCCACGCGAACGGTTCTGAAGACCGCGCCGGTGCCGCTGCTGATGTCGCACTGAACGGCGCAGACAGCAGCCGCCCGAGCGGGCAACGGTTCGCTCGGCCAAGCTGCGGCTCTCTCGGCCAGGCAACGACTCGCTCAGTCAGGCTACGCCACGCTGGGCAGCGGTGCGCCGCGGCGCGCCGCGATCAGCGGCACCGCGATCTCGTCGGGGTGGATGCCGCCATGCATGCCGATGAACTTCGGCGGCTTTTCACCTTCGACCTGGTCGACCAGCGTGTAGTGGTCACGGCCCACCAGAACGTGGCTGCCCACCCGGGCAGCCAGTCGCGGCGACACCGGCCCCGGCCCGAACCAGCCTGCGGCGATCAGCTCGGCGGTTCGAAACGACTCGAAGGCAAAACCGAGCTGCGCGCGGACCGCCGCCTCGAAAGCCAGCTCGGCACCCGGCAAGGGTTGGCAATAGGCGACTCGCGGCTCGCCGCACAATGGACGTTCGAGCAAGGCTGACAGCGTGGGGAAGTCGGCCAGATCCAGCCGCTGCGGCGGCGGCACGTCGATGAAACCGTGATCGGCTGTCGCCAGCAGCAGCGCGTCACTGTCGCCGAGCCGGGCCACCAGGCGCTCGAACAGCCGATCGAAGCGCACTGCCACTGCGACAGCGGCGTCACTTTGCCAACCCCGCTCATGGCTGGTCGAATCGAAATGCGGCAGATAGACCCAGAGCCAGGCGCCGTCGGGATGACTGCGCACGGCCGAGTCGATCGTCTCGACCAGTTCGTCGGCACTGCGATAGCCGACCCGCTGCGCGCCGGCCCAGGCGTGCGTCGAGAACTCCGACTCGGCGATGGCCTGTGGCTGCAATGCGATCACCGGCATGCGGCTGTCCAGACTGGCCGAGCGCCAGTCCCAGAGGCTGGCAGCCTCGACCGCCTGCCCAGGCGCACCCCGCACGTCCATCGGCAGGCTGCGGATTGCGGCAGCATGCTGCGGGCTCCAGCAGAGCCACCCCGGGTTGGCATGCGCGGCCGGAAACACGGCCGATGCGAAGCTGGTGATCGCCGGCGCGGTGCTGGTCGGAAATACCGAACGCAATCCACCGACCCGGCTGGCCGCCAGCGCCCCCCCGGGCGCAAGCGTGGCGAGCTGACGCTCGCCGAACCCGTCGAGCAGCAACAGGACCAGATGGCGAGCCTCGGCAATCGCCGGGGCAAGGCTGCGATGGCTCAGTTCGACAGGTGCGCCGCGACTGCGGGCGGCGATCGCCGCGGCCAGTCCGACGATGGTGGCGCCGGGATCTTCACCCCAGGGGGGTGGGCCCGGCCGGGCGGGCGATGCGCCCGCCGCATGGCTTGAATCCGGTACGGAAATCTGCACGACGGCTCCCGTGGTCCGCCGTGCCAGAGCGGCGGGTCTTCAGTGACGGTGGCGCGGCCCGGCGTACCTGTGGTTCGCCCCCCGATGGGGACCCGACTGACTGACATGCTTGCCCGGTCGCGGCGCTGCCCAGTGCCCGCCACCGCCCCGGTGCGGGATCGCACGGGGCGGATGCCGGTGCACGACAGGCGGTCTGACATGATAGACCCGTGGCGCGCGATGGATGACCGCCGGGGGCGCGGCCCGGTAGACCGGTGCCGGATAGGTATGGACAGGCGCCGGATAGGTGTAGACCGGCGGCGCCTGGTAGACCGGCACCGCCGGGTAGAGGGGGGCAGGCCCGTGATAGGCAGGAGCCGTGCTGTAGATCGTGCCGGGATACGACGCCCCGTAATGTCCGCGGCTGGACGATACGACCGAGGCACCGGTTGCGGCACCGATCGCACCGCCTATGATGGCGCCGTCGCGCCCGCCCAGCGACTGGCCGATCAATGCGCCGGCGCCCGCCCCCACGACGGCGCCCAGCACCGGGTCGGCCGCCTGGACCGCGGTGGTGAAGCCGGCGCCGGTCAGCACGGCAGCGGCAAGCACGAATTTCCGGATGTTTCGCATGGCTTGGCTCCTCCAATCGGGTTGAAGCAGGTTGTCGGCGAGAATGCGTTGGTCCAAGCCTACGAAGGAAGCGCGGAAAAGCACAGATCAAAGCCTGCAACAGCGGTAAGTGGATGTAAGTGCCGGCATGCGCTGATCTTTCCGTATCATTGTGGCGATGACAGCGACCGTGACAAGGTTTTCAAGATGAGCGCAGACCCGGCTGCCCACCCAGCGGCTTTCGTGCCGAAACCCAGCTATGGCTACGATGAGTTGATCGACTGCGGCCATGGTCGGCTTTTCGGCCCGGGCAACGCCCGTCTGCCGCTGCCGCCGATGCTGATGTTCGACCGGATCACCGCGATCTCGGCCGGCGGCGGCGCGTTCGGCAAGGGCCTGGTCACGGCCGAGCTCGATGTCCGGCCCGATCTCTGGTTCTTTGGCTGCCATTTCGAGGAAGATCCGGTGATGCCCGGCTGCCTGGGGCTCGATTCACTGTGGCAGATGCTCGGTTTCTTCCTCGGCTGGACCGGTGCCCCCGGCTCAGGCCGTGCGCTGGGCCTGTCGCAGCTCAAGTTCACCGGGCAGGTGCTGCCGGAATCGCGACTGGTCGAATACCGTATCGACATCAAACGCATCATCAATCGCAAGCTGGTACTCGGCGTCGCCGACGGCGAGATGAAAGTCGACGGCAAGGTGATCTACGAAGCCATGGACCTGCGCGTCGGCCTGTTCGAGAACCCCCGCGCGATGTGAGCGCCGGCAGGCCCACATCACTTTTCCGGAATCCGTCGTCACGGAAAGCCTCATGACCGAATCCATCAAGACCCGCCGCGTCGTCGTCACCGGCCTCGGCATCGTCTCGTGCATCGGGCAGAACCAGGACGAAGTCCTTGCCTCGCTGCGCGCGGGCCGATCGGGAATCACCGCCATGCCCGAGTATGCCGAACTCGGGTTCCGCAGCCAGGTCGCCGGCAAACCCGCCGTCGACCTCGACGCGGCCATCGACCGCAAGCTGCGCCGCTTCATGGGCGATGGCGCCGCCTACCTGCACCTGTCGATGGAGCAGGCGATCGCCGACGCCGGACTCGACGAACGCGACATCGTCAACGAGCGCACCGGCATCATCGTGGGTTCGGGTGGCCCGTCGACCCGCAACCAGGTGGAGGCCGCGGCGATCACCCGCGAGAAAGGCCCGCGCCGGGTCGGCCCCTACATGGTGCCGCGCTGCATGTCGTCGACCACCTCGGCCACCGCCGCCACCAACTTCCGCATCAAGGGCGTCAACTACACGATCTCCTCGGCCTGCTCCACCTCGGCGCACTGCATCGGCAACGCCACCGAGCTGATCCAGTGGGGCAAGCAGGACATCGTCTTCGCCGGCGGCGGCGAAGAGCTCGACTGGACCCTGTCGGTGCTGTTCGATGCCATGGGCGCCATGTCGTCGAAGTACAACGACCGGCCGCAGGCCGCCGCACGCGCCTACGACCAGAACCGCGACGGCTTCGTGATCGCCGGGGGCGGCGGGGTCGTGGTGCTCGAGGAGCTCGAGCACGCGAAGGCCCGGGGCGCGAAGATCTATGCCGAGGTTACCGGCTATGGCGCCACGTCCGACGGCGCCGACATGGTCGCGCCCAGCGGCGAAGGCGCCGAGCGCTGCATGCGCCAGGCGCTGAAGACCGTGCCCTCGGAGATCACCTACATCAACACCCACGGCACCAGCACGCCGGTGGGCGACATCATCGAGCTCGACGCCATCCGTCGCACCTTCGGCCGGCCCGACGCCGAGCTGCCGTGGATCTCGTCGACCAAGTCGATGACCGGCCACTCGCTGGGCGCCACCGGGGTCCAGGAAGCAATCTACTGCCTGCTGATGATGGCGCACGACTTCGTCGCGCCGAGCATCAACATCGAAACTCCGGACCCGGGCATCGGGGCGCTGCGGATCGCCCGCGAGCGCATCGACGGCGTCCGCCACCAGACCATGCTCTCCAACAGCTTCGGCTTCGGCGGCACCAACTGCACACTGGCGCTGTCACGCTACGAGGACTGATAGATCTCGGCGCCCTTCGCGACGAACTCGACCGCCTTCTCCTGCATGCCGCGCTCCAGCGCCTGCTGCGCCGACAGGCCCTGCTTCTCGGCGTAGTCGCGCACGTCCTGCGTGATCTTCATCGAGCAGAAATGCGGGCCGCACATCGAGCAGAAGTGTGCGGTCTTCATCGACTCCTTGGGCAGGGTCTCGTCGTGGAAGTCCTTGGCGGTGTCGGGATCCAGCCCCAGGTTGAACTGGTCGTCCCAGCGGAACTCGAAGCGCGCCTTCGACAGGGCGTTGTCGCGGATCTGCGCGCCTGGGTGGCCCTTGGCGAGATCTGCCGCGTGGGCGGCGATCCTGTAGGTGATGATGCCGTCCTTCACGTCCTTCTTGTTCGGCAGCCCGAGGTGCTCCTTGGGGGTGACGTAGCACAGCATGGCGGTGCCGTACCAGCCGATCTGGGCGGCGCCGATCGCGCTGGTGATGTGGTCGTAGCCGGGCGCGATGTCGCTGGTCAGCGGGCCGAGCGTGTAGAACGGCGCCTCGTCGCAGTCGCGCAGCTGCAGGTCCATGTTCTCCTTGATCAGTTGCATCGGCACGTGGCCGGGGCCTTCGATCATCACCTGCACGTCGTGCCGCCAGGCGATCTTCGTGAGCTCGCCGAGCGTGCGCAGCTCGGCGAGCTGGGCCTCGTCGTTGGCATCGTAGATCGAGCCGGGACGCAGGCCGTCGCCGAGCGAGAAGGCCACGTCGTAGGCCTTCATGATTTCGCAGATTTCCTCGAAGCGCTCGTACAGGAAGCTCTCGCGATGGTGCGCAAGGCACCACTTGGCCATGATCGAGCCACCGCGCGAAACGATGCCGGTCATCCGGCGGGCGGTCATCGGCACGAAGGGCAACCGCACGCCGGCGTGGATCGTGAAGTAGTCGACCCCCTGCTCTGCCTGCTCGATCAGCGTGTCGCGGAAGATCTCCCATCTGAGGTCCTCGGCGCGCCCCGAGACCTTCTCGAGCGCCTGGTAGATCGGCACGGTGCCGATCGGCACCGGCGCATTGCGCACGATCCACTCGCGGGTCTCGTGGATGTGCCTGCCGGTGGACAGGTCCATCACGGTGTCGCCGCCCCAGCGGATCGCCCAGGTCATCTTCTCGACTTCCTCGCCGATCGACGAGCTCACGGCCGAGTTGCCGATGTTGGCGTTGATCTTCACCAGGAAGTTGCGGCCGATGATCATCGGCTCGCTCTCCGGATGGTTGACGTTGGCGGGAATGATCGCGCGGCCGCGCGCCACCTCGCTGCGCACGAACTCGGGCGTGATCTCGTCCGGGATCGCCGCGCCGAAGGACTCGCCGCGGTGCTGGCGCCCGAGCAGCGCCGCCATCCGTTCGCCGGTCGGGCCGCTGGCGCGCAGAGCCTCCAGGTACTCGCGTCGGCGCAGGTTCTCGCGAATCGCCACGAACTCCATTTCGGGCGTCACGATGCCGCGTCGCGCGTAGTGCATCTGCGTGACGTTGGCGCCCGGCTTCGCGCGGCGCGGCTGGCGCGTCAGGTCGAAGCTCAGCTCGGCGAGCTTCGGGTCGGCCAACCGCTCGCGGCCGTAGGCCGAGCTGGGCCCGGCCAGCAATTCGGTGTCGCCGCGCTCGGCGATCCAAGCGGCGCGCATGGCCGGCAGGCCCTTGCGGATGTCGATCGCAGCCTGCGGATCGGTATACGGCCCGCTGGTGTCGTAGACCCAGACCGGCGGATTGGGCTCGGGCGCGCCGCCCGCGAAGCCCGGCGTGCCGGACTGCGCGATCTCGCGCATCGGCACGCGGATGTCCGGCCGGGAACCGGCGACGTAGACCTTGGTGGAATTCGGCAGCGGCCGGACGGCCGCGCTGTCGACCGCTGCGGTGGCGGCCAGGAACTTCGGATTGGCGTTCATTGCGCTTCCCTTCGGCGGCATTACCCGCATCAGGTTCCGAGGGACTCTCTCACCCGGCTCCGCGCGCGCCCATCGCATCGCGGACCAGGACCCCTAGCAGCTGCGGACCATAGCCGAGCCGGCCCCGCTGTGCAAGTCGGGCCGAGCTGGCGGGCCGGGTTAGAATTGATGACCGAAAGGTCATTTACGATGAGTTCAGCACCGCTCCATTCTCCGCGCTGGGAGCGCCGCAAGGAGGCCCGCCCCGGCGAGCTCCTGGACGCCGCGCTCGACCTCTTCGTCGAGCGCGGCTTCGCGGCCACCCGGCTCGACGCGGTCGCCGCCCGGGCCGGCGTCAGCAAGGGCACGCTGTACCTGTACTACGCCAGCAAGGAAGACCTGTTCAAGGCCGTGGTGCGCCAGAACATCGTGCCGCTGATCGATGCCTTCGAGCGCGAGTCCGAGGCCTGGCAGGCTGGCAGCGACGCCCTGCTCGAAACCTTCTTTCGCGAGTGGTGGCGGCAGTTCGGCGCCACCCGTCTGGCCGGCATTGCCAAGCTGATGGTCGGCGAAGCGGGCAATTTCCCGGAACTGGCGCTGTTCTTCCAGCAGGAAGTCGTCAAGCCGAATGCACAGCTGCTGTATGTGATCATCGAGCGCGGCATCCGGCGCGGCGAATTTGCCCAGGTCGACGTCGAGGCCATGGCCCAGCTCTGGATCGCGCCGATGGTGATGAAGGCGATCTGGGAATGCTCGATCCAGCCTTGCTGCCCGCCCGGGTTCGCCGTCCCGATCGACCGTTTTCTTGACGCCCACCTGCGTTCGGTGCGCGCCGCCCTGGCAGTGCCCGCCCCCGTACCGGCGCCGGTTGGCTAGAATCCCGGTTTCCCCTTCGCGCTTTTCCCGGAATCCCGATGGACATCGAACGCGCCCGCTTCAACATGGTCGAACAGCAGATCCGCCCCTGGGAGGTGCTCGACCAGGACGTTCTCGACCTGCTCTTCGTCGTTCGACGCGAGGAGTTTGTCCCCGCCGCCAGCCGGCAACTCGCCTTCACCGACATGGAGCTCCCGCTGACGATCGACGGCCGGCCGAGCGGCGAGTTCATGCTCGCACCGAAAGTCGAGGCCCGCCTGTTGCAGGCGGCCGCCCCGCAGCGGCATGAAAGCGTTCTGGAAATCGGGGCCGGGTCGGGCTACATGGCCGCCCTGCTCGGCCACCGCGCCCAGCGCGTGACCACCGCCGAGATCAAGCCCGAGCTGGCCGCCTTTGCCGCCGGCAACCTGGAACGTGCGGCGATCACCAATGTCAGCGTCGTGACCGGCAACGGCCTGCAGGTGGCCGAGAGCGGCGAATGGGACGTGATCGTGCTGTCCGGTTCGGTGCCCTTCGTCCCCGATTCGCTGTTGCAGCGGCTCACCCTCGGCGGGCGACTGGTTGCGATCGTCGGTGAGCTGCCGGTGATGGTCGCGCAACTGATCACCTGCGCCGGTGAGCGGGCGTTCGCCACCACCAGCCTGTTCGATACTGTCGCGACGCCACTGGCCGGTTTCCCGCAGAAGGAACGCTTCCGCTTCTGAGCCCCGGCACGCCGGAACGCCGATCGAAACCACCCCATGCAGCCGATCCAACCCGCCCAGCTGGCCGCCTGGCTCGCCACCGACGCCAGCTCGACGAGCCCCGAACGGCCGCTGCTGCTCGACGTTCGCGAAGACTGGGAGCGACAGCTCGCCCGGATCGAGGACAGCATCCACATCCCGATGAACGAGATTCCGGCGCGCTTCGAAGAGGTGATCGACGGCGATCGGCCGATCGTCTGCTACTGTCACCACGGGATGCGCAGCATGCAGGTCGCCCTGTTCCTGGAACGCCGGGGCAGCCGCCAGGCCTACAACCTGGTCGGCGGCATCGACGCCTGGGCACGGACGGTCGATGCCGGCTGTGCCCGTTACTAGCCGACTGCTGGCCAACCGCCTGCCGGCCGACCGCCACCTGCCGGCCACCACTTCCTGGCGACGCCCTCCGGAGCCCCTGATGACCCAGCGCACATTCGCCGCCCGCTGCATCGCCGCCACGTTCAGCCTCGCAATGGCCGGCCCGGTGCTCGCCTACGATCTGATGCAGGCCTGGCAGGATGCCCTGGCCAACGACTCCCAGGTGGCCAGCGCGCGCGCCGAACTGGCCGCGTTGCGCGAACGCGTGCCACAGGCCCGCGCCGGGCTGCTGCCGCAAGTCGGGGCCAGCGCCTCGATCAACCGCAGCCTCACCGACACCAACCTCGCCCCCACGCGCAACTACACCGGCCAGAACTACGGCATCCAGCTCAGCTACCCGCTGTACCGGCTGCAGAACGTCGAGCTGGTCGAGCAGAGCAAGCTGCAGGCCGCCCTCGGCGAAACCCTGCTCGGCCTGGCGCAGCAGGACCTGATCGTGCGCGTCGCCCAGCTCTACTTCGACGTCCTGGCTGCCCAGGACAACGTGGCGACGATCCAGTCCCAGAAACGGGCGATCACCGAGCAACTGGCTGCGGCCAAGCGCAATTTCGAGGTCGGCACGGCCACCATCACCGACCAGCAGGAAGCCCAGGCGCGCTTCGATCTGGCGGTGGCCCAGGAACTGGCCGCGCAGAACGAGCTGGAGGTGCGCCGTGCCGCCCTCGCGCAGCTGGTCGGGCGGCCGGTCGGCGAGCTCGACATCCTGCGCCCGGGGGCCGCCCTGAAGCCGCCGGAGCCGGCCCGCGAGAGCGACTGGGTCGACAGTGCCCGGCGCGACGCCTGGGAGGTCCAGCAGGCCGAGCTCAGCCGTGAGATCGCCCGCCGCGAGATCGACCGGCAACGCTACGCCCGCAGCCCGACCGTCGACGTCGTCGGCTCGCTTTCCCATTCGCGCAACAGCCAGGCCAGCGCCGTCGGCGTACGCGCCAACAATGCGGCGGTCGGCCTGCAACTGGCGATCCCGCTCTATACCGGCGGGCTGATCGACTCGCGGGTGCGCGAAGCCGCTGCCTACCACGACCAGGCGCTGGCCGATCTGGAGACCGTGCGCCGCGGCACCGAACAGGCTGCCCGCCAAGCCTTTCTCGGCCTGAACAGCGGGCTCGCCCAGGTTCGCGCGCTCGAAGCCGCCGAACGATCGAGCCAGCTGGCGCTGGATTCGAATCTGCTCGGCTACCAGGTCGGCGTGCGGATCAACATCGACGTGCTCAACGCCCAGCAGCAGCTGTTCACGACCCGGCGCGACCTGGCCCGTGCCCGCTACGACGTGCTCATCAACGGCCTGCGGCTCAAGTCGACCACCGGCGAGCTGTCCGAGGACGATCTGCGCGCGGTCAACGCCCTGCTGGTCGATCCGGCCAATCGGCCGCGTAACTGACCGGGTCCGGCAACAGCAGCGGCACGAGCGCTGCCACCGTGCGTGCCGTCGCGCCGCGATGGCGCGCGGCGAAGGTCCGGCCGCGCTCGCCGGCCGACTCCCGGCGCAAGGGGTCGGCGACGATCGAACGCGCCTCGAACAGCGCCTCGGTGGCGTCGGCAACCCGCACTGCGGCATCCTCCTCGATCGCCTGGGCAGCCGCGGCCTCGAAATTGAAGGTGTGCGGGCCGACGACCGCCGGCACCGACATGGCGCAGGCCTCGATCAGATTCTGGCCGCCGAAGGGCAGCAGCGTACCGCCGATGATCGCCGCGTCGGCCAGCGCGTAGTAGGCGAACATCTCGCCCATCGAATCACCCAGCACCACATCGACCCCACGGGCCTGCGCCGGTGGCAGCCCGGACCCCCATTCGCTGCGGCGGATCAGCGCCAGGCCACGGTGGCGGATTTCGGCGGCCACCTGATCGAAGCGCTGCGGGTGGCGCGGCACGATGACCAGCAGCGGCGGCCAGCGCATGCCGGGCGGCGGGCGCACCGGATCGATCGTCCGGCCCAGGCTCGCGCGCCAGGCGCACCAGGCGTCGAGCAGCAAGGCCTCTTCGCCGTCGCGCGTGCTGGCAGCCAGCACGGCCGGCCGATGGGCGTCGCCTGGCGCCGTCAGCAAGGCCCGGCGCCAGGCATGGCCCAGGGCTTCGAGCGACTCCGGCACCGCCAGGTCGAACTTCAGGTTGCCGGGCACCTCGACCACCTCGCGGCCGAGTGAGCGGATCCGGGCCGCGTCGGCTTCGGTCTGCGCGAAGACTGCAGCCAGCCCGGCCAGCGCCGGCCGCATCAGCCAGCGCCAGCGCTGGCCCTTGCGCAAGGATCGCTGCGACAGCCGGGCATTGACCAGCACGAGCGGGACCTCCCGCTCGCGGCAGACCGCGGCGAGATTCGGCCACAGTTCGGTTTCCATCAGCAGGCCGACCGCCGGCCGCCAGGCGTCCAGGAAGGCGCGCAGCGCAAACGGATAGTCCCAGGGCAGCATCGCCTGGCTGAGCCGCCCGCTGGCGCGCAGATCGGCGAACAACTCGGCACCGGTCTGCAGGCCGGTCGGCGTCATGTGGGTGAGCAGCAGGCGGTGATCAGGGCAGGCGTCGAGCAGGGCACGGACCAGCGGTTGGGCCGCCCGGGTCTCGCCGACCGATACCGCGTGCAGCCAGATCAGCGGGGCGCGGTCCTTGCGCGCCGGATGGCGCCCCAGCCGCTCGCCGATCCGGCGCAGGTAGTCGGGTTGGCGGCGTGCCCGCCACAGCAGGTAGCCCAGCGCGAAAGGCAGGCCCAGCCACCAGGCGGCCGTGTAGAGCCGGCGGGCGAAGCGCTCGCGGCCGCGCTCGCCAGCGGCCCTCGAGGCTGTGCCGATCGGCGCGAGCCGGGTCACGACGCGGACGGACCGGCCGCCATCACCCGGGCGGCCGCGTCGAGCACTTCGGCCGGTTCCGGCCAGCAACCCGCCGCGCCCAGGCTGAGCGCGCGCGGCGTCCAGTACGGCCCGAAGCGCTCGGCCGGCGTCGCCGCAAACAGCGCGACCGTCGGCACATCGAGGGCCGCCGCCAGATGAGTGAGTCCGGTGTCGACGCCGACGACCAGCCGCGCCCCGCCGATCGCTGCGGCGCACTGGCGCAGGTCGAGCCTGGGCAGCACGATGCCGCCGCTGGTGCCGGCAAGCTGCTCGGCACGCGCCCGCTCGGCAGCGCTCCCCCAGGGCAGCACCGACGCCAGGCCCTGTGCTGCCAGCGCGCCGATCAGGCTTTGCCAGTGATCCTGTGGCCATTGCTTCTCGGCGCGCGAGGTGGCATGCAGCAGCAGCGCATAGGGCTGGTCGCCGGGCAGCCCCGGCACCGTCACGGCAGGCGCGGTCAGCGAAAACACCGGCAGGCCTTCGACCGGGTAGTCCAGGGCCTGCCCGGCCAGCGCCCGCAAGCGCTCGATCGCGTGCAAGCCCGTGTCGACATCGAAGCGGTGCCGATAGGCAAGCGCCGCCAGCGGCTCGCGCACACAGACTCGCGAGAAACCCGCGATCGGCGCACCCGTCATCCGCGCCACCCAGGCGCTCTTGAGCAAGCCCTGCAGGTCGAGCGCGAGCGTGTAGCGTTGCGCCCGCAGGCGGGTGCGCAGCGCGCCGACTTCGCGCCGGGTGGCGGCCGAGAACGGCGACTTGCGCCAGCGCCGCACGGCAACCGGAATCACCTCGCCGACGCCCGGGTGCAAGGCCGGCAATGCAGCGAACGCCTCCTCGACGAGCCAGTCGATCCGCAGTCCGGGCCGGGCCCGCAAGAGATCGCTGACCACCGGCAGCGCGTGGATGACATCCCCCATCGAGCTGGTCTTGATCAGCGCGAGCTTCATGAGATCAGCGCAAGCTTCATGACCGACGCAGACGCAGCCACCGGCTCAGAACGGCAGCACAGCGTCCGGACTGACCGCCAGAATCGCCTGGCGGAACGCCTGCTGGATGCGCGCCAGCGCGGCCGGGGTATCCGCCTCGAAGCGGATCACCACCGATGGCGTCGTGTTCGAGGGTCGAGCCAACCCGAAGCCGTCCGGATACTCGACCCGCAAGCCGTCGATCGTGATGATCTCGCTGGCGCCCTCGAAGCGCGCTTCGCGTCTGAGTGCGTCGACCAGTGCGAAGTTCTCGCCCTCGGCGGTCTTCAGCAGCAGCTCCGGCGTCGCCGGCGAGTCGGGCAGCGCGTCGAGGACCGCACCGGGGTCAGCGTGGCGCGACAGGATCTCCAGCAGCCGTGCACCGGTGTACAGGCCGTCGTCGAAGCCGTACCAGCGGTCCTTGAAGAAGACGTGCCCGCTCATCTCGCCGGCCAGCGGCGCACCGCTCTCCTTGAGCCTGGCCTTGACCAGCGAATGGCCGGTTCGCCACATCGTGGGCCGGCCGCCATGGGCACGCACATGCTCGGCCACCCGGCGGCTGCATTTGACATCGTAGATGATCTCGGCACCCGGGTTGCGCGCCAGCACGTCCTCGGCATAGAGCATCAGCTGGCGGTCGGGCCAGATGATGTTGCCGCCCTTGGTGACGACACCGAGTCGATCGCCATCGCCATCGAAAGCCAGACCGATCTCGGCGTCCGTCTCGCGCAGCGTGCGGATCAGGTCCTGCAGGTTCTCGGGGTGGGCCGGATCGGGATGATGGTTCGGGAAACGCCCGTCGACCTCGCAGAACAGCTCGACGACTTCGCAGCCCAGGGCGCGGAACAGCTGCGGCGCGAGCGCGCCGGCCACGCCGTTGCCGCAATCGATCGCGATCTTCATCGGCCGGGCCAGTTTCACGTCGCCGGTGATCCGGTCCAGGTAGCGCTGGTTGACATCCTCGCTGCGGTAGCCGCCATGCCGTTCCGGCGGCAGTTCTGCCAGCGTTCCGGCGGCGATCGCGTCGCGCAGCGCCAGGATGGCGTCGCCGTAGATCGCATCACCGGCAACGACCATCTTCAGGCCGTTGTAGTCGGGTGGATTGTGACTGCCGGTGACCGCCACCCCGGTACCAGTGCCCAGCTCGAAGGTCGCGTAATAGACCACCGGGGTCGGCACCATGCCGATGTCGATCACTCCGATGCCGGCCGCCCGCAGACCATCGGACAGCGCGGCCGCCAGGGTCGGGCCGGACAGCCGGCCGTCACGCCCGATGACAGCCTCTGCCATGCCGGCGGCACGCGCCTGCGTGCCGAGCGCCAGACCGATGGCACGCACTGCCGCAGGGGTCAGGGTGTCGTCGACCACGCCGCGGATGTCGTAGGCCTTGAAGAGGGTCGGGGAAATCGGCGTAACCATGGGTCGGATCATCGCAGGGGAAAGGGGTTGTGAAAGCCCGGCAAGACCGAGTGTGCACGAAGCGCCGGC
Organism: Burkholderiaceae bacterium; assembly: GCA_041678445.1. GTDB lineage: Bacteria > Pseudomonadota > Gammaproteobacteria > Burkholderiales > Burkholderiaceae_E > Zeimonas. Next base: position 14,559 of record JBAYOD010000032.1, read on the forward strand.
CGGGTCAAACCGGGCGCCCCGCCCCGAGCGCGGCAGCGCCTGCCAGCAAGGGCAGATAGGCAGCCGCCACCGAGGCCCAAGCCCAGTCGGGGCGCATCTGGGCAAGCGCCGCCAGCGGCAGCAGCCAGACCAGGTTGATCACGATCGCCAGCCGCGTCACCGGGCGGTGCCCGCCCAGGCGTCGCGCCAGCCGCTGGTAAGCATGGCTGCGATGCGCTTCGGTCCAGCGCTGGCCGGTCAGCAAGCGGCGGGCGAGGGTGACCGAAGCGTCGCTGACGAACAAGGCCGCCAGCACTGCCCAGGCAGCCGGTCGGACCAGGTCCTGGGCAGTGGTCGACAAGGCCAGGGCCAGCAGCATGAAGGCCAGCCACAGGCTGCCGACATCCCCCATGAAGACACGCGCCGGGGGCCAGTTCAGGCGGAGAAAACCGAGGCTGGCGGCGGCCACGCACAACAAGCCGAGAACAGGGCCGGACAGCGGGGCGGCCGATGCGAACAGCGCCAGCGCCGCCGCCGCAGCGGCCATGAAGGCCGCCTGGCTGCCGGCGATTCCGTCGATGCCGTCCATGAAATTGAACAGGTTGAGCCACCAGAGCGCCCCCAGCAGCAGCAGCGCCTGGCCGAGTACCGGAAGCCCGGGCACCAGAGGCCCGGACGCCGGAAGCCCGGACGCCGGAAGCCCGGACGCCGCCAGCCCCGGTCCGGTCAGCCACAGCAGCGCCGCGCACACCAGCGCCTGGGCCAGCAGTCGCCAGCGGGCCGGCAACGGCTGGCGATCATCGCAAAGACCGACCAGCGCCAGCCCCCCCGCAAGCCCGAGCACGGCCAGCCATTGCGCGCCGACCCGGCCGTCGAACCAGGCCAGGACGCCGGCGACCGACACCCCGACGACGATCCCGACACCGCCGCCACCCGGGGTCGGCCGGACATGCGACGAGCGCGGGTTGGGCGACTGCAGCAGACCCAGCGGACCCGCGAACCGGCCGACCAGCCAGGCGCCCGCCCAGCCTGCCAAGGCCGCGAGCAGGATCAGTGCCAGCGCGATCACATCCACGACGGCCAGCTCATCGTCCGGCCGCAACCGCGGCCAGCGCGGCGTCGACCGACAGCGGTGGTTGCCAGCCGAGCGCTGCGCGAGTCGGCTCGGCATCGAGCTGCAGGCTGTCGAGCAGGCGCATCGCAACGGCACGACGACCAACCGCCGCAGCCGCTGCGCGCAGCAGGGGCTCGGGCATCGCGAACAGCCGCGCCCGCCGGCCAAGCTGCGCGGCCATCCGGCGCAACAGTTCCGGCGTCGACAGATCCTCGCCATCGCTGGCCAGCAGGCTGCGGTCGACCTCGGCACGATCGGCGGCACAGGTCGCCAGCAGGTCGACCAGATTGTCGAGCGCAAGCAGCGAACGGCGATTGTCCACGGCCGCCAGCGGCAGGGGCAGCCCGCGCTCGAGCCAGCGCAGCATCGTCGCGAAGTTGCCGCCGACCCCGGGGCCGTAGACCAGCGGCGGGCGCACGATACTGATGCGCATCGCAGTGTCCGCCGCCAGGGCCCGCAGGCCGGTTTCGGCCTCGGCCTTGGACACTGCGTAGGGGTCGGCCGGCGCCAGCGGATCATCGGCCCGTAAGGGCCGTCCCGGCAGGCTGCGCTCGCCGTGCACCTTCGCGCTGCTCACGAAGACGAAGCGGCGCACCCCGGCGCGCGCCGCCTGCCCGGCCAGCGCGAGCGTGCCGTCGCGATTGACGGCGCGGAATTCGGCGAGCGGATCACGTGCCTGCTCGCGCATGACGTGCACCCGCGCCGCCGTGTGCACGACCACATCGCATCCCGCGACCCACTCCCGCCAGTCGGCCGTCGCATCCAGCACCGGCCCGTTGGCACGCGACACCGCCCGCAGTTGCCAGCCGTCGGCAGCCAGCCTGCGGACCAGCGCGGTGCCGACGAAGCCCGTCGCCCCGGTAACCAGGCAGCCGCCGCGCGACACCGAGGGCCGAGCACTCGTCATTGCGCCAGCGCCTCGCGAAAGACCCCGGCATAACCGCGCCCGAGGGCCGGTCCCGAGAACATCGCCTCATAGCGCGCCCGCGCACCCGCCCCGAGCCGCTCGGCCAGTGCCGGATCGGCGAGCAGCCGGTTCATCGCCGCAGCCAGCGCCTGGGGCGACTCGGGCGGCACCACGCAGCCGGTCTCGCCATCGAGGTTGACGAACGAAGTCCCGGTGCCGATCTCGCAGCTGATCATCGGCCGGGACTGGATGGCAGCCTCGACCAGCACCATGCCGTAGGCTTCCGAGCGCAGGTGCGAAGGCAGCACGAAGGCCCGGCAATGCGCCAGCAGCGCCGCTTTCTCGGCATCGCTGACCTGCCCGACAAACACCAGCCGGCCGTTGCCCCGGGCCTGCTCGCGCAGCGCAGCCCCTTCCGGGCCACTGCCGGCGATGACGATCCTGGCCGGGACGGCCCGCGCGGCCTCGGCCAGGATGTGCAGGCCCTTGTAGTAGCGCAGCACCCCGATGAACAGGAAGAAGGGCTCGCCCGGTGCGATTCCCAGCCGCTCGAGGATGCCCGCGTCGGCCACCGCCGGCCACGACGATTCGACGATGCCCAGCGGCACGACCCGCAAGCGTTCGGCCAGCGAGGGCTGCGACAGCACCGGGCTGGACTGCACATAGGGGGGTGCGTTGGCGACGATCAGGCGCATGTCGCGCAGCATGCGCCACATCAACGGTGCGTAGGCCACACCGAGCGCGCGCTGGCGCACGATGTCGGAGATATAGGTCAGGACCGCCGGCGTACGCGGCCGCACACCCAGGTGCAGCAGGTCGGCAAATGGCCACGGATGCAGGTAGTGGATCAGATCGGCCTGTTCGGCAAGCCGGGCGAATCGCCTGAATGCGGCTGGCCCGCCGAGATCGCAGGAGGCTGGCGCCGCCCAGGAACGACAGCGCACGACGCGCGCCTCGGGCCGCTGGATCTCGGCGGGATCGGGGTCCGGCGACAGTGTGAAGACCGTGCTCTGCACGCCGAGCGGTCCGGTCGCCAGGCAGATCTGCCGGATCGCCTCCTGCAAGCCACCGGGTGGATCCGGAAAATAGGTGCGATAGACGTGCAGGACCTTCATGGTGCGCGCTCCGCCTCGCGATACACCGCCAGCGTCTGCTCGGCGCAGCGGCGCCAGCTGTAGCGTGCCGCGTTCGCCAGCCCGGAAGCCCGCGCCTGCTCCCGCCAGCCGGCGTCGTCGAGGCCGCGTGCCAGCAATGCCGCCAGCGCATCGACCGCCTCCGGCGGGCAGCTCGCCGCAGCGCCCCCCGCCACTTCGGGCAGCGAGGAACTGGTCGAGCAGACCACCGGCACCCCGCTGGCCATCGCCTCGAGCACCGGCAGGCCGAAGCCCTCGTAGTGCGATGGAAACGCGAACAGCCGAGCGCCAGCGAACAGCAGCGGCAGCTCCTGCGCCGGCCGGTAACCCAGGTAGCGCAACCAGCCCTCGCCGGCCGCCTGCTCGATCTGCGCATGGATCGCCTCGCTGCGCCAGCCGCGATAGCCGGTCAGCACCAGCGGGAAACGGGTCCTCAGTGCGGCCGGCAGCATCCGGTAGGCATCGATCAGAGCCACGATGTTCTTGCGCGGCTCGATCGTGCCCGCGAACAGGCAGTAGCCATCGGCTTGCAGGCCGAGCGCCTGCAGGGCCGGGGCCAGCTCGCCGGGCTGGCGCGGCCGGAACTCGGCTCCGGCTGCCAGCGGCACGGTCCGGATCCGGTCGGCGGGAAAGCCGGCGAAGGCGGCCAGTTCGCGGCGCGTGAACTCGGAATCGGTGACGATCAGCCGGGCACGGTCCAGTGCCGTACGGATCTCGCGACGCAGCAGCGCGGCGCGGCCCCGCGGGTGGCAGTGCGCCCAGCTGAACACCGACAGGTCATGAATGGTGGCCACGGCCGGCCCCGCAAAGGCCGGCAGGTAGAACTGCGGGCCATGGTAGACGGCGTCCGCGTGCCCGGCCAGCGCGCGGGCCTGCCGACGTGCGAGCCAGGCGTGATGCACGCGCCTGGCCAACGTACTGGCCTGCAACGCATCGTGCAGTCGCCGGGCGCGGCGTCGGGTCCCGGCTTCAGCCGGCCCGCTGGCCGATGCGTCGCCAGGCAGGCTGCCGATGAACCGGCCGCCGGCGAACAGGCGCAGATCCAGCGAGGGGTCGACCTGCGGCAGATGGCGCGCCAACTCGTAGACGTAGCGGCCGATTCCGGTCAGCGGATGCCTGACCGCATCGACCGAGAGGATCACCTTCAAGCGCCCTCCGTCATCCTCATCGCCTCCTCCGTCATCCTCATCGCCCCCTGCGTCACCCTCATTGCGCCTCCAGCATCCAGCGCAGCGTCTGCTCGAGCGGCGGCGTGTCCCAATCGCCGAGCAGCGCGCGCAACTGGGTCGGGTCGCCGCACAGCCGGCGTACTTCACTGGCCCGCACGAAGGCCGGATTCACGTCGACCTCCAGCGTATGGCCGGAGATTTCCGCGGCCATCGCCAGCACCTCGCGCAGCGAGTACAGGCGCCCCGAGCACAGGTTCAGCGTGCGACCGGCCGGCCGCAGCTCGAGCAGTCCGCGATAAGCCTGGGCAATTGCCCGGACGTCGGAGAAATCGCGCCAGACATCGAGGTTGCCGAGTTCGATGCGCGCCGCCCGACGCCGGAAGTGCGCGACGATCTTGGGCAGCAGGAAGCGCTCGGACTGGCCGACGCCGGTGTAGTTGAAGGGCCGC
>JBAYOD010000033.1:0-19206 GCA_041678445.1 Burkholderiaceae bacterium
GAGCAGCTTGCCGTTGGCATTCCTGGGCAAAGGCTCGCCGCTGATCGTCACCGTCTCGGGCACCTTGTAGTCGGCCAGCCGCTCGGCGCACCAGGCGCGCACGGCGGCATCATCCACGGCGGCATCGCCGACGTGCACGAAGGCGTGGACCCGCTCGCCGAGCACCGGACAGGGCTTGCCGATCACCGCGGCCTCCACCACCCCCGGCATCGCGACGATCAGATTCTCCACCTCGACGCTGAAGATCTTGTAGCCGCCGCGATTGAGCATGTCCTTCTTGCGGTCGAACAGCCGCACGAAGCCGTCGGCATCGACCGAGCCGAGATCGCCCGAATGCCACCAGCCGGCAGTGAACTCGCGCGCGCTCGCCTGCGGGTCGTTCCAGTAGCCACGGACCACCATCGGCCCGCCGATCCACAGTTCGCCGACTTCGCCGGGGGGCAGTTCACGGCCATCGTCGTCGACCACGACGACTTCGGCACAAGGCATGGTCACCCCGATCGAATCGAGATGCTCGCGGTTCAGCCCGGCCGGCATCTGGGTGACCGGCGACGTCGTTTCAGTGGCGCCGTAGGCGTTCATCAGCGTCAGGCCCGGCAGGCGCCTGGCCAATGCGTCGATTGTCGCCACCGGCATCGGCGCGCCGCCAAAGGCGCCGATCCGCCAGGCCGACAGGTCATGGCGATCGAAGTCGGGCTGCAACAGCGCCAGGTTGTACATGGCCGGCACCATCACCGTATGGGTCATCCGCTCGCCGGCGGCCAGTCTCAGGAAATCGGCCGCCTTGAAGGTCGGCATCACGAGCAGCGTGCCGCCGCAGGCCACCAGGCTCGCGACATGGGCGATCAGGCCGGTGACGTGGCTGGCCGGCACGGCCAGCAGCGACCGGTCCCGCTCATCGAGCGCCATGCAATGGACGAAATGCATCGCCGAATGCACGATGCCGAAATGGGTCAGCATCGCGCCTTTCGGCCGGCCGGTCGTGCCCGACGTGTACAGGATGACGGCCGTGTCTTCCTCGCCGACCGCAACGGCCTCGCGAACCGGCTCGCCGGCCAGCAGTGCCGCGAAATCTTCGTGACCGGCCGGCAGTCCGCCACCGGCTGCCGAAGGATCGACACCCGGGCCGTCGCCCGGTCCACCTGCCCCGCCTGGCCCGTTCGTTGCCACGTCCAGCCGGCAGGCCACACGCAGGCGCAGCTCCGGCAGTTCGGCAGCCTCCGGCACGCGGTCGGCGAGTTCGGCATCAAAGAACACGGCACGCGCCCCGCAATGGCCCAGGATCCACTGCAAGCCCTCGCGCTGCTCCCGCGTGCCGATCGGCACCGCGATCGCGCCGAGTCGCTGGACCGCGAACAGTGTGATCATGAAGGCCGGCCGGTTCGACACGAACAGCGCCACGCGCTCGCCGGCGGCAATGCCGCGGGCCCGCAGCGCACCCGCCACCCGACCGACCTGGTCGTCGAACTCCCGCCAGTTCAGCCGTTGCGCCCCGCAGATCAGGGCCTCCCCATCCGGGTACCGGGCCACCGTGGCGGCCAGCAAGGCATGAAAGGACGAAGCCCGGTCGACGAAGCTGCGCACGATCCGGTCACCGAAATGCACTTCGCGGCGCATGGCCGGCAGCGTGCAGTCGGCCCACCAGCGGCCGGGCCCGCGCTGGCGTTCGCGCGGCAAATCCGCCGGGGCACCGGCGGGCAGGGCCTCGTCCGCGATCTGGTTCACATCCGTCACGACAGTCTCCGTTCGTTCGACCGGGCCCGGCCTGGTCCGATACGGAGATTCTAAGGCCGCATCATCCAGGGCCGCATCAGCCGGCCCGTCGCGCCCGCCATTCCAGCCAGGTGCCGAGAATGCCCTTGGGCATGTAGATGATGAAGAAGATCAGCAAGGCACCATAGATCAGCATGTCCAGGCCATGGATCTGGTTGCCGATCAGCACCCGCAGGGTCTCGGACAGCAGCAGCAGGAAGACCGCACCGACCGTCGGCCCCAGGGTCACGAACATGCCGCCGGCGATCGCGCCGAACACGATCTGCAGCGAGATGGCAATTCCGGACACGGTTTCGGGGTTCACATACAGCTGGTACTGTGCATAAAGCACGCCACCGATGGCCGTCATGACTGCGGAGATCAGCGACACCCCCAGCTTGGAGCGGGTAACGTTGATGCCGATCGAGGCCGCCGCATCCTCCTCCTCGCTGATCGCCTGCAGGGCCAGCCGGCTCATGCTGCGATCGATGCGGTTCCAGACGTACAGCGACAGCAGCCACATCACCAGGATGATGTAGAACCAGACCATCCGGTCGGAGAACTGCAGCGCGTAGATCGAAGCGCTTTCGCCCGAGGCGATGCCGGGCTTGGGCGTCGCCCCGAGCGAGCCGCCGGTCGTGTCGCGCAGGGCGACGATGGTCAGCCGCACCACTTCGGCCAGCGCCAGCGTCACCAGCGCGAAGTAGTGGCCGACGATCTTGAACCGGAAGCACGGATAGCCGATGACGATGGCGAGCAGCGCCGACACCAGGATGGCGATCGCTGCACCGGCCAGCGGCGGCATCCCGTAGTGGTTCCACAACATGACGACCACGTAGGCGCCGACACCGAAGAACGCCCCGTGCCCGAGGCTGACCATCCCGAGCCGCCCCATCAGCGCCCAGCTCGTGTAGATGAAGCCCCACAGCATCGCCATGATCATCAGGTGCAGCGGATAGGCACCGACCCCCGTCAGCGGGGCGATCACCAGCAGGGCGAGCAGTACCAGGCTGATCGTGCGGCCCATCGTCAACGCCGCCTCGCAAACAGCCCTTCGGGCTTCCAGAACATCATCACGATGAAGAACACGAAGGCGAGCACGTAACCCCATTCGAGGTGGAACACGAAACCTCCGACCGAAATGAACTGCGCGAAGATGAAGGCCGCCAGAAAGCCCCCGACCAGGTTGCCGAGTCCGCCCAGCACGCAGATCAGGAAGGCGATCGGGCCGAACGACAGGCCGATCGCCGGATGGATGTCGTACTGCAGCACCAGCAGGCAGGCAGCCAGGCCGGCCAGTCCGCCCCCCAGGGCCGAGGTCAGCAGGTAGATGCGGCTGGCGTTGACGCCCATCAGCGGCATGATGCCGCGGTCCTGACTGATCGCCCGGATCGCGGTGCCGACATAGGTACGGGTCAGGAACAGGTAGGTGGCAACGATCGACGCCAGCGCGACAGCAAAGGCGATCAGGCGCGCCATCGACAGGTGGAGCTCACCGACACTGACACCCGGCAGGCGGATCCCGATGTTGCGGAACTCCACCGTGAACACCACGGTTGCCGCCGCCTGCAGGAAGAACAGCACCCCGCCGGTGACCAGCAACTGGTTGATCGGTTCGGCGGTAAGGACCGGGCGGACGATGAAGTGATGCAGGGCGGCGCCCAGCAACGATGTGACGGCCACCCCGAAGGCGAAGGCCAGCCACAGGGGGAAGCCCTGGACCGAGTACAGCCACCAGATCGCGTACATCCCGACCATGATCAGTTCGGCGTAGCAGATCCAGATGACGTCGATGACGCCGAAGACCAGATTGAGTCCCAGCGCCAGCAGGGCCAGCAGGCCGCCCAGCAGCAAGCCGTTGACGACCGCCTCGAGCAGGAAGATGTCGAAGAATTCCATCAAACCCCCAGATAGGCCTTGCGGATCTCGTCACTGGCGAGCAGGGCTTCGGACGGCCCGCCCATCCGGATCCGGCCGGTTTCGAGCAGATAGCCGCGATCGACGACCTGCAGCACCTGCTGGATGTTCTGCTCGACGATCAGCACCGTGTAGCCCTCGGCGCGGATCCGTCTCATCAGCTCGAAGATCGATTGCACGATCACCGGCGCCAGGCCGGCCGACGGCTCGTCGAGCAGCAACAGCTTGGGCTTGCTCATCAGCGCCCGGCCGATCGCACACATCTGCTGCTCGCCGCCCGACATCGTGCCGGCCATCTGCATCCGGCGCTCCTTCATCTTCGGAAACAGTGAGTAGACGAAGTCGAGCCGCTCGCGATAGTGCCGGCGGGCCGCCGGCGTGAACGCGCCCATCATCAGGTTGTCTTCGACGGTGAGCCGCGGAAACAGCCGGCGCCCCTCGGGGACCTGGGCAATACCGAGTGAGACCACTTCGTGCGACGGGATGTCGTTGTAGCGCCGTCCCTCCATCACCATGTCGCCCGAACTGGCGTCGATGAGCCGCGAGATCGCCCGCAGCAGCGTGGTCTTGCCGGCCCCGTTCGGGCCGATCACCGCAACCGATTCTCCGGCCCGGACCGACAGCGACACATCGAACAGGGCCTGGAAGCTGCCGTAGCCGGCACTCAGATTCCGGATCTCCAGCATCAGCCGCTCTCCGCCACCGACCGTCCCTGCCCGGCCATCGGCTGCCCCTGCTCGTCGAGCTGTCGATGCACCGCTTCGGCATCGCTGCCCAGATACACCTCGATGACCCGCGGGTCGCGAGTCACTTCGGCAGGGGCCCCCTGCGCAATCAACTCGCCGTGATCGAGGACCAGACAGCGATCGATGACCCGCATCAGGACCCCCATGATGTGCTCGACCCAGATGATCGAGATGCCACGCTCGTCGCGAATCCGCTTGAGCATGTCGGCAGCCTGGTTCATCTCGGTTTCGTCCAGACCGCCCAGGCTCTCGTCGGCCAGCAGCAGCTTGGGCTGGGTGGCCAGGGCCCGCGCCATCTCGAGCTTCTTCAGGCCGGCTGCACCAAGCCCCTCGACCCGCGCGCCGGGATCGCTCGGCAGACCGACCAGATCGAGCGCCTCGCGGGCGCGCCGGTGCGCCTCGCTGCTGCCGATGTGCTCATCGGGCCCATAGTGGGCGGCCAGCACCGCGTTCTCGAGGATCGAGAGCTTTCGGAACGGTCGCGGGATCTGGAAGGTTCTTGCCAGACCCATCTGGCAGATCCGGTAAGGCGGCAGACCGCCGATCTCGCGACCATCGAGCTGCACCGACCCCGCGGTCGGTGCATACAGGCCTGCAATGACGTTGAAGGTCGTGCTCTTGCCCGATCCGTTCGGCCCGATCAGGCCCAGGATCTCACCCTGGGCCAGTTCGAAGGAAAGGCTTCTGACCGCGGTGAAACCACCGAACTGCTTGGTCAGTCCCTTGACGGAAAGCACAGGGCTGCTCACCGTCATTTCGCGTAGGCATGCCCCTTGGGCAACGGCATCACCGGATCGGCCGTCTTGATGGCCTCCGGCCAGACGACGCGCGTGCTGTTGCCGCTGAACTGCATCACGACCGGCAGCGAACGCTCGTTCTGGCCAGCCATCTGGTGGCCCGGGCCGAAGAACTTCACGCCATAGCCCTGGATCGTTCCGCCCACCGGGATGTCGGTGGCCAGCGTCGCCTCACGCAGCGCGTCGGGCGAAATGCCACCGTGGTTCTTGATCGCCCGCGGCAGCACGTCGGTGAAGAAGATCCATGCCTGGTTGAAACCCATCGACACGTGGGTCGGAACCTCGGTGGCCTTGGTCTCCTCGACATAGCGGCGGACCATCTCCTTGGCGACATCGCCCAGCCCCGGGGCCAGCGTTGCCGGGTCGAGCAACTGGGCAGCGACCGGGTCGACGTTGTAGATCAGGTTGGCGTCATCCTTGAAGGTGGCATAGAGCCGGTCGAACTGGGCATAGCCGGCCCCGTGCCCGATCAGCGCATCCCACTTCAGGCCCTGCTCGCGGGCCTGGCGCAGGAACAGCGTGATGTCGGGGTTGTAGCCCGTGTGCAGGATCGCATCGGGCCGGGCACGGCGCAGCTTGGTGACCAGCGGCGAGAGGTCAGGCGACGTGGCCGCGTAGCCCTCCTTCAGCACGATCCGCATGCCGAGCTCGCCACAGGTGAGCTCGTTGCCCGCCGCGATCCCGGCGCCGTACGGGCCGTCTTCATAGATGATCGCGACCCTCAGATCCTTGACTTCCTTGCCGAGCCTGGACTTGGCGTTCTCCGACAGGAACTGGCACGAGGCCGCGCCGAACTGGTCGGAGTGAACCTGGGGCCGGAACACGTACTTGAGGTTCTTGTCCTTGAAGACGCTCGACGCAACGCAGATGGTCGCCCACATGAAGTTGCGAGCCTGGTCGACGCGCTGGGCCATCGGCACGCAATGCGCCGATGAGAACACGCCCATGATCATGTCGACCTTTTCCTGGTTGATCAGGCGCTCGGTCTCGTTGATCGCGACCTCGGCCTTGCTCTGCGCGTCGACGTAGACCGGGACGATCTTGTAGCCCTCGACGCCGCCGCGCTCGTTCATCATGTCGATCGCGTACTTGGTGCCGAGATAGCCCGGATAGGAACCGGCACCGGCCAGCGGCCCGGTGAGGTCATAGAGGACACCGACCTTGATCTGCTTGTCCTGGGCCAGTGCACCGCCCGACAAGGCGATGCCGGCAGCAGCCACGACCACGCCGATGACACCGGCAGATCTGCCGGCGCGACTGAATGCCGTCAACGCACGATCGAGAATTCCCATCTTCTGTCTCCTTCGGGCTCCCGGCCCGCTGGCCTGTTGTCATAGTGCCCTGCGCCACCAGTGTGAATCGCGCAGGGCCCGAAAAAATGTCTGGCCGAGTGTAGCCACCCTCGGCAGCAATGTCACGCCCTTTGCGAAGCCCGCGGATAGGAACCGACGACCTTGTAGAAAGCCGCGTTGTGCCGCAGTTCCTCGAGCGCCGCCGCGACCGCCGGATCGGTCTGGTGGCCGAGCACATCGATGTAGAAGTAGTATTCCCACTCGCCGCGCCGCGCCGGACGCGATTCGAAGCGCTTCATCGACACGCCGTGGCGTGCCAGCGGCTCGATCAGTGCGTGGACCGCTCCGGCCCGGTCCGGCACCGACAGGATCAGCGAGGTCTGGTCGGCACCGGTGGGCGCGCATTCATAGCGGCCGATCACGGCGAAGCGGGTGCGGTTGTTCGGTTCGTCCTGGATGTCGCGAGCCACCAGCGAAAGCTCGTAGCGGACGGCAGCGTTCTCGCCGGCCACGGCTGCGGTGGCCGCATCGAGCGAGGCCAGCCGGGCCGCCTCGGCATTGCTGGCCACCGGCACCCGTTCGATGCCCGGGCAGTGCTGGTCGAGCCAGGCGTTGCACTGCGCAAGGGACTGCGGGTGGGAAACGATGCGCGCCACCCCGGTCAGGCTGCCGCTCAGGCTCATCAGGTTCTGGCGCACCGGCACCAGGACCTCGCCACTGATCCGCAGCCCGGTGTCGAGCAAGCGGTCGAGCGTGCGATTGACCGCACCCTCGGTCGAATTCTCGACCGGCACCACCCCGAAATCGACCGCACCGGATTCGGTCGCCCGGAACACCTCGTCGATCGACGGGCAGGCCAGCGGATCGACACCGGCCCCGAAGTGCTTCAACAGCGCCTGCTCCGAGAAAGTGCCGGCCGGGCCGAGAAAGGCGACCCGCAAACGCCGTTCGAGTTCGCGGCAGGCCGAGACGATCTCGCGCCAGATCGCCTCGATGGCATCGCCGGGCAGCAGGCCCGGGTTCGCATCGCGCAGCTTGCGCATGATCAGCGCTTCACGCTCGGGCCGGTAGATCGGCGCATCCGTGGTCTTCTTCAATTCACCGACCTCGAGCGCCAGCCGTGCACGCCGGTCGATCAGCGCAAGGAGCTCCCGATCGACGGTATCGATCTTCACCCGCAGCGCATCCAGCGCTGGATCACCGGCCGCATCCTGGCCTGACAGATCATCGTGCTCAGCCATGGCGGCGCTCGAATTCCTTCATGTAGTCGACCAGCGCCCGCACGCCCTCGACCGGCATCGCGTTGTAGATCGACGCGCGCATCCCGCCGACCGTGCGATGGCCCTTCAGCTGCAGCAGGCCGGCAGCCTTCGCGCCCGCCAGGAAGGCGGCATCGAGCGACGCATCCTTCAGGAAGAAGGGCACGTTCATCCGCGAGCGGTCCTGCGCACGCACCCGGTTCTCGTAGAAGCCGCTGGCATCGATCTGCCCGTACAGCAGCGCAGCCTTCTCGATGTTGCGCTGCTCGAGCGCCGCCACCCCGCCCTGGCGCTCGATCCAGTCGAACACCAGGCCGGCGACCCAGATCGCAAAGGTCGGCGGCGTGTTGTACATCGAATCGTTGTCGGCCACGATCCGGTAATCAAAGGCAGTCGGGCACAGCGGATGGGCACCGCCCAGCAGGTCTTCGCGAACGATGACGATGGTCAGGCCGGCGGGTCCGATGTTCTTCTGCGCGCCGCCGTACAGGCAGCCGAAGCGGCTCACGTCGATCTCGCGCGACAGGACATGCGACGACACGTCGGCAACGACCGGGACCTCGACCGGCAGTTCCATCCCGCCCTCGGCCACCGCCTGCAGCCCCCTGAACTCGACACCGTCGATCGTCTCGTTGGTGCACAGGTGCAGGTAGGCCGAATCGCGCGACAGCCGCCACTGCGACGGATCGGGCACGAAGGTGTAGGCGCCGGTCTCGCCGTTGCGGTGCGGCGCCGGCAGTTTCGCCGCATCGGCCACCACATTGATCGTCGCGTAGCGCGCCGCTTCCTTCATCGACCGCGCCGACCACTGGCCCGTCAGCAGATAGTCGGCCTGGGCGCGCCCACGCAGCAGGTTCAGCGGCACGATCGCGTTCTCGGCGATCGCCCCACCCTGCATGAAGAGCACCTTGTAGTCTTCAGGGACATGCATCAGCTTGCGCAGGCCGGCAACCGCCTGCGCATGGATGCCCATGAATTCCGGCCCGCGATGGCTCATCTCCATCACGGACATGCCGGAGCCGCGCCAATCGGGCAGTTCATCGGCAACCTGGCGCAGCACCTCCTTCGGAAGGACTGCCGGGCCGGCCGAGAAGTTATAGACGGTTTGGGACATGACGGTGGATCGTATCAAATGAGGTGGCTGGTTTCGGTCAGGTGCCAGGGCATGTCTGGAGCCCGGTACTCTGGGCAGGACCCGTCGGGAGCCCGGTGGTCCAGTTGCCTGGCCGGGCGAACCCGCGGTCCGGCCTGCGGCCGGACTGCTCTGCGCTGCTCGCCCGCGTGGCCCCGGCGCGCAACTCGCTGCGCTCCCTTCGCTTCGCTTCGTTCGCTGCGCTCGGACAGGCGCGCCGAGTCAGAGTATTGGTGGCGCGCTGCGCGCGCGGGCCACGCAGGCTGTGCTGCTCGACGCGGGTTCTGAAGGCCCGGCCAGGCAACTGGACCACCGGGCTCCGCGCGGCGCTGTTACGGTGAGAGATCGCTGCTTCAGGAACTGACAGAGACCTGGCCTGGACACAGCTGTCGGGCGTCCTGACAGACACCCTGCCTGACTGGTGGCGGCGACCGCAGGCGCCGGCCCGCAATGTCACCCGCCCGGCAGGGGGCAGGCTGGCCCGAAATTCCGCCAGGCGACGATCCTCACGCCACCAGGCCGGCACTGAACGCTGCGGGTCCACTCAGCCCCCCGGCAACACGTACAACAGCAGCGGCAGCGTCAGCGCCGCCAGCAAGGTGGTCAGCGCGATCCCGGCACTGACCGTTTCGGCAGCGGCCCGGTAGCGCTGGGCGAACAGGTAGACGTTGGCACCGATCGGCAGCGCTGCCGTCAGTGTCGCGACCGTCAGTGGCAGAGGCGGCAGGTCGAGCATGAAGCGGCCGACCAGCCAGACCAGCAGCGGATGGGCGATGCTTTTCAGGCCGGTCAGCCCGGCCGCTTCGACGAGGTCGCGGCGCAGATCGAACTGGGCGAGCGAGGCGCCCAGCAGAACCAGGCACAGCGGAGCCGCTGCGCTGGCCATCATGCCGAGTGGCGTTGCGATCGGGCCCGGCAGCCGCAGGCCGGCGGCCGACCAGGCCAGTCCGATCAGGATCGGCAGCACGATCGGGTGGATCAGCGAACTGCGGACGACCTGCGCGAGTTGTCGTGCCAGCCGCCCCCGCTGCGGCGCTCCGTCGGCACGGCCTCCGTCACCGATCTGCAGAGCCGCGCGGGCGGCCGGGCCGACGCTGGCCGGCCGCAGGCTGGCCGACACCTCGATCAGCAGCGTTCCGAGGGTGAGGAAGATCAGCGCATGCAGGGCGATGATCGTCAGCAGGAAAGCCAGCCCGGCTTCACCGAATGCCAGCCTGACCAGCGGGATCCCCAGCATCACGGTGTTCGCGAACACGCTGGACAGGCCCTGGACCACTGCGACGTCCAGGGTGACGCCCCGGCTGCGCTGACCGATCAGCACTGCGGCAAACAAGGGCAGGCCGGCACCGTAGTAGGCCAGCGCAGCCCCCGGCGACAGGCTGGCGAACTCGACGCGGGCCAGCGAACCGAAGAGCAGCGCCGGCATGAAGATCAGGAAGGTGACGTCGGACAGCGCATTGACGGCCGCCGGCGGGAAACGGCCGAAACGGGCCGCGCCGTAGCCGATTGCAATCAGCACGACCACCGGAAAGATGATCTCGAAGAAGATCGGCATCGGGGTGCCAGTGGGTCGCCTGCCGGGCAGGCGCTGTGATCGTCAGTCGGCGTCCGGAGTCGGGGGCTCCTGGGTCTCGTCGGGCGGTGACTCGGCTTCGTCGGGCGGTGACTCGGCCTCGTCGCTCGCGTCACTCTCGACCACGCGCTGGACACCGGACAGCGTCGTGCCCTCGTCGACCGCGATCAGCGTGACACCCTGTGTCGCCCGGCCCATCTCGCGGATCTCCGACACCCGGGTGCGCACCAGCACCCCTCCGGTCGTGATCAGCATGATCTCGTCGTCCTCCTCGACCAGCACGGCGGCAACCACCTTGCCGTTGCGCTCGCTGGTCTGGATCGCGATCATGCCTTTCGTGCCACGGCCATGGCGCGTGTACTCGGCAATCGGCGTGCGCTTGCCATAACCGTTCTCGGTTGCCGTAAGCACGCTCTGGGTCTCGTCGCCGGCCACCAGCATCGAGATCACGCACTGGCCGTCTTCGAGGTTCATGCCGCGCACGCCGCGCGCATTGCGGCCCATCGGACGCACGTCGTTCTCGTCGAAGCGCACGGCCTTGCCGGCGTCGGAGAACAGCATGACGTCGTGTCCGCCATTGGTGACCGCCGCACCGATCAGGTAGTCGCCTTCGTCGAGGCCGACGGCGATGATCCCGGCCTTGCGCGGATTCGAGAAATCGATCAGCGGGGTCTTCTTGACCGTCCCCAGGCTGGTCGCCATGAAGACATACTGCGCGGCGTCGAAGGCCTTGACCGGCAGGATGACGGTGATCTTCTCGCCTTCGGCCAGCGGGAACAGGTTGACGATGGGCCTGCCGCGCGAGTTGCGCGTGCCCTGCGGCACTTCCCAGACCTTGAGCCAGTAGACCCGGCCCCGGTTCGAGAAGGACAGGATGTAATCGTGGGTGTTCGCGATGAAGAGCTGGTCGATCCAGTCCTCATCCTTCATCGTGGTGGCCTGCTTGCCGCGCCCGCCTCGGCGCTGGGCACGATACTCCGACAGGCCCTGGCTCTTGATGTAGCCGCTGTGCGACAACGTGACCACCATGTCCTGCGGGGTGATCAGATCCTCGGTGTCGATCTCGGTCGCGTTCAGCTCGATGCGCGAACGCCGGACGTCGCCGTACTCGGCCTTGATGCCGGCAAGATCGTCGACGATGATCTGCGTGATCCGCTCGGGCCGCGCCAGGATGTCGAGCAGGTCGGTGATCTGGCCGATCACCTCGCGGTACTCCTGGACGATCTTGTCCTGTTCGAGGCCGGTCAGCCGCTGCAGCCGCATCTGCAGGATTTCCTGCGCCTGCGTCTCGGACAGCCGGTAGACGTCGCCCCGCAGGCCGACCGCCGGATCGAGCCCGTCGGGCTGGAAGGCGGCGATGTCGGAGCCGGCCCGCTCGAGCATCTCGCGCGCCACGCCGGCCTGCCAGTCGCGTGCCATCAGCCGTTCCCGGGCGATCGGCGGGGTCGGCGAGGCCTTGATCAGCGCGATCATCTCGTCAACGTTGGCGATCGCCACCGCCAGGCCTTCCAGGATGTGGCCACGCTCGCGCGCCTTGCGCAGTTCGAAGACGGTGCGCCGGGTGATGACCTCGCGCCGGTGCGCGAGGAAGGCCTCGAGCATCTGCTTGATGTTGAGCAGCCGCGGCTGGCCATCGACCAGCGCCACCATGTTGATGCCGAAGGTGTCCTGCAACTGCGTCTGCTTGTACAGGTTGTTGAGCACCACCTCGGGCAGCTCGCCACGCTTGAGCTCGATGACCACCCGCATGCCCGACTTGTCGGACTCGTCGCGGATGTCGGAGATGCCTTCGAGCTTCTTCTCGTTGACCAGCTCGGCCATCCGTTCGAGCAGCACCCGCTTGTTCACCTGGTAGGGCAGCTCGTCGACGATGATCGCGCTGCGATGGCCGCGATCGATCTCCTCGAAGTGGGTTGCGGCGCGCATCAGCACACGGCCCCGGCCGGTGCGGTAGCCGTCGCGCACGCCCTGCACGCCGTAGACGATGCCGGCAGTCGGGAAATCCGGAGCCGGCACCCGTTCGATGATCTCGTCGATCGTCGCATCGGGCTTGCGCAGCAGCAGCAGGCAGGCCTCGACGATCTCGCCGAGATTGTGCGGCGGAATGTTGGTGGCCATGCCCACCGCAATGCCGGCCGACCCGTTGATCAGCAGGTTGGGAATGCGCGCCGGCAGCACCGTCGGCTCGTTTTCCTTGCCGTCGTAGTTGGGCTGGAAGTCGACCGTTTCCTTGTCGATGTCGGCCAGCATCTCGCTGGCCAGGCGCTGCAGCCGGCACTCGGTGTAGCGCATCGCCGCCGCGTTGTCGCCGTCGACCGAACCGAAGTTGCCCTGGCCGTCGACCAGCAGATAGCGCAGCGAGAAATCCTGCGCCATGCGCACCAGCGTGTCGTAGATCGACGCGTCACCGTGCGGATGGTATTTCCCCATCACTTCGCCAACGATGCGCGCGCACTTCACATAGGGACGGTTCCAGTGGTTGCCGGCCTCGTGCATCGCGAACAGCACGCGCCGGTGGACCGGCTTGAGCCCGTCGCGCACGTCGGGCAGTGCACGCCCGACGATCACGCTCATTGCGTAATCGAGGTAGGAACGCCGCATCTCCTCTTCGAGACTGATAGGTAGCGTTTCCTTGGCGAACTGGTCCATGAGCGGCGGGATCCTGAAGAGAGCGAAAACAAGACAGCGGCCGCGAAGACGCGGCCGCGAAGCGGGGGCGGCGGGAAGGCGGCGGCGGAGAAATTCCGCCCTGGAATGCCAGCACTGGATGACCGTCCTGAACCTTGGGATTTTAACACGCGACCCCACCCCGCCCTGGGGGCGCAGCCGGGCATGTGCTTAAATCACCGAACCGCGCCAAGGAAGCCCCGCATGACGCCAGCGATCATCATCGCCCCGCAATGGATCGCCCCGGTTGCGCCGCAAACCGGCGTGCTGTCCGGCCACGCCGTACTGATCGAAGACGGCGCGATCGCCGGGCTGGCCCCGCTCGACGAATTGCGCGAGCGCCGCCCCGACGCCCTGCTCACGCCGCTGCCGGGCCAGCTGCTCGTGCCGGGCTTCGTCAACCTGCACACCCATGCCGCGATGGCGCTGTTGCGCGGGGTGGCCGACGACCTGCCGCTGAACGACTGGCTGCATGACCGGATCTGGCCGCTCGAGACCCGGCTCGTGTCGCCGGCCTTCGTCCGCGACGGCGCGATGCTGGCCGCCTGCGAGATGCTGCTCGGCGGCACGACCTGTTTCAACGACATGTACTTCTTCCCGGACGCGGCGATCGAAGCCGCCAGCCTGTTCGGGATGCGCAGCGTGCACGGGATCATCGTCACCGAGTTCGCCAGCGCCTACGCCTCGGACGCCGGCGACTACCTGCGCAAGGGCCTGGAGTTGCGCGATCGCCACCGTGGCGATCCGATGGTGGGCTTCTGCCTGGCCCCGCATGCGCCATACACGACCCACGACGACACGCTGAAGCGGGTGGCCGTGCTGGCCCGCGAACTGGGCCTGCCGATCCACATCCATGTGCACGAGACGGCTGCCGAGATCACCGACTCGCTGTCCCGGCACGGCAAACGCCCGCTCGAACGGCTGGCCGAACTCGGCATCGTCGGCCCCGAACTGATCGCCGTACACGCCGTGCATGTCGACGAGACCGACCTGCAGCGGCTGGCCGCGGCCGGCGCCACCGTCGCGCACTGCCCGCACTCGAACCTGAAGCTCGCCAGCGGGATCGCCCCGGTGGCGCGGATGCTCGAACTCGGCATCCGGGTCGGCATCGGCTCCGACGGCTCGGCCAGCAACAACCGGCTCGACCTGCTGCAGGAGGCACGCACCGCCACGCTGCTCGCCAAGGGTGCCTCCGGCAAGGCCGCCGCCTGGCCAGCCGAAGCCGTGCTGCGCGCGCTGACCCTGGATGCCGCAGCCGCGCTCGGACTCGACGACCGGATCGGTTCCATCGAGCCAGGCAAGCGTGCCGACCTGGTCGCCATCGACCTGTCCGCAGCCGAGCTGAGCCCGGTTTTCGACCCGGTTTCGCAGCTGATTTATGCGGCTGGACGCGAGCATGTCCAGCACGTCTGGATCGACGGCCGGCATGTTGTCCGAAAACGACAACTTGCCGATGAAGCCGCTAACGCCGCGGTTTCCGAATTGGTTGGCCGTACGGCGCTATGGCACAATCGAACCGGTGAAATCCTGTCAGGCTGACTGACTACCCGTGTTTGCAGCCCGCCCTGGCGGGTTCGAATCGAGCGACCCAGCCTGCCGTGCCCAACACGCTGAATCGCGTTCTACCGAGAGGAAGAAACATGAACAAACCGGTCAAAATGGCTTCTCTGGTCGCTGCGGCGCTGCTGTCGGTATCGACATTCGCCTCCGCCCAGACCACTGCCGATCCGAAGAAAAGCGCCTATGTCATCAGCCCGGACAGCAAGGTTGTCGTGAACGCCTTCGGGCAGTGCTGGCGCACCGGCTACTGGACGCCTGCCGACGCGATCCGCGGCTGTGACGATGACCTGCTGCCGAAGGCCCCGCCGCCGGCTCCGGCCCCCGCGCCCGCCCCGGCTCCGGCTCCGGCCCCCGCGCCGACCCCGGCTCCGGCTCCTGCGCCGGCTCCGACCAGCGAGAAAGTCACCTTCGCGGCCGACGCCTTCTTCGACTTCGACAAGGCCGTCGTCAAACCCGAAGGCAAGGCCCGCCTGGACGACCTAGTCGACAAGCTGCATGGCGTCGCCCTCGAGGTGATCATCGCCGTCGGCCACACCGACGCCACCGGTCCGGCTGCCTACAACCAGCGCCTGTCGGTCCGCCGTGCCGAAGCCGTCAAGGCCTATCTGGTCAGCAAAGGCATCGAGGCCAACCGCGTCTACACCGAAGGCAAGGGCGAAAGCCAGCCGATCGCCGACAACCAGACCCGTGACGGCCGCGCGAAGAACCGTCGCGTGGAAGTCGAAGTGGTCGGCACCCGTACGCGTCGCTGATCGCAAGGTCCCCGGGGGCGGTTCCATACCGATCCCCCGCCGGACAGACCCCGCTTCGGCGGGGTTTTTTTTCGTCGCTTAGAATCGAGGGCGTGACTGCCGACACCTACGCCACCGGATCCCCCGATCGGCCCAACGCCGATCCGGCCGAACTCGCCAAATTCCAGGCCCTCGCCTCGCGCTGGTGGGACCCGGAGTCCGAGTTCAAGCCACTGCACCAGATCAACCCGCTGCGGCTGGCCTGGATCGACGAGCAGGCTTCACTGGCCGGCAAGAAGGTGGTCGACGTGGGCTGCGGCGGCGGAATCCTGGCCGAATCGATGAGCGCGCGAGGCGCCGAGGTGCTCGGCATCGACCTGGCCGAACGACCGCTGAAAGTGGCGGAACTGCACGCGCTGGAAACCGGCGCAACCGTGCGCTACCGCAGGATCGCCGCCGAGGCGCTGGCCGGGGAACAGCCCGGCACCTTCGATGTGGTCACCTGCATGGAGATGCTCGAGCACGTGCCGGACCCCGAATCCACCGTGCGCGCCTGCGCGCAACTGGCCAAACCCGGCGCCTGGCTGTTCTTCTCGACCATCAACCGCAACCCCAAGGCCTTCCTGTTCGCGATCGTCGGCGCAGAGTACCTGTTGCGGTTGCTGCCGCGCGGCACGCACGACTACGACAAGTTCATCCGGCCGTCGGAACTGGCCGGCGCGATCCGCCGCAGTGGCCTGGAAATGGCCGGTATGACCGGCCTGACCTACAACCCGATCACCCGGACCTACGCGCTGGACTCACGCGACGTATCGGTCAACTACGCCGTCGCTGCGCGCAAGCCCGCCTGAAATGCAAGCCGTCTTCTTCGATCTCGATGGCACGCTGGCCGACACTGCCCGCGACCTCGCCGAACCCATCCAGGCAATGCGAGCCGAACGCGGACTGGCTCCGCTGCCCTACGAAAGCCTGCGGCCCTATGCCTCGATGGGGGCACGCGGACTGATCCTGAGAGGCTTCGGCATTGCCAACGACCGTCCCGAATTCGCGGCTCTGCGCGAGGAGTTCCTGGCTCGCTACGAGCAGGCGATGATGGTCCATACCCGCCTGTTCGAGGGCATGGATGCCGTGCTCGACGCACTCGACGACGCCGGTATCCGCTGGGGCGTCATCAGCAACAAGGTCGAGCGTTACGTGCGGCCGATCGTCGCCGGGCTGGGTCTGGAAGCACGCTCGATCTGCGCGGTCGGGGGCGACACCACGCCGTTTGCCAAGCCGCACCCGGAGCCGCTGCTGCACGGCGCGCGCCTGGCCAGTCTCGATCCGCGCCAGTGCGTCTATGTCGGCGACGATCTGCGCGACATCCAGGCCGGCCGGGCGGCAACGATGGCCACCGTTGCTGCCGCCTACGGTTTCTGCGGCAGCGACGAACCGCCCGACACCTGGGGGGCCGATCACCTCATCGCCGCACCGATCGAACTGCTCGATGCACTGGGCATCGCACGCTCGACGATCGCCCGCAAGTCCACCGACGAAGGCAGGGTTCCGAAGGCCTGATCGCCGGCGGCCCGTTCGCTGTCGAGCCGACCGGCGCAAAAGGCTGCCGCGACTTCCGCCGACGCCCCACCGATCATCAACGCCGCCTGCCAGGCACGTGCGAATTCGCCAGCCACCCGGCGCGCCTGCGACGGCTCGATCGGCGCAGCGGTGCCGAGCCGATCGATCAGCGGGGCCGCAAAACGGTCGTAGGCCGGCACCCGGCCGAGCGCCGCGGTGAGCTCGGCAGCCAGCGCCCGGGCGCAATCGGGTTCACGGGCCAGCGCCCGCAACAGGTCCAGGCACATTACGTTACCCGACCCTTCCCAGATCGAGTTGACCGGCAGCTCCCGGTAAAGACGCGCCAGCGGGGCTTCCTCCACATAACCGTTGCCGCCCAGCACCTCCATGGCCTCGAAGGCCATCGCCGGCCCGCGCCGGCAGATCCAGTACTTGGCCAGCGGCGTGCCGACCCGGATCAGCGCGTCGGCGGCCGGATCGGTGGCACGGGCATCCAGCGCAGCGGCCAGGCGCAGCGCCCAGCGCATCGCCGCCTCGGACTCCAGGGCGAGATCCGCCAGCACGTTGGCCATCAGCGGCTGCTGAGCCAGGACCCGGCCGAACGCCTCGCGCTGCGACGCATGGTTCAGGGCTTCGGCCACCACCCGACGCATGATGCCGGCCGAAGCAATCGCGCAATCGAGCCGGGTCAGCGCCGCCATCTCCAGAATGGTCGCGATACCGCGACCGCGCGTCCCGACCAGGAACCCCGCGGTGCCGTCGAACTCGACTTCACTCGAAGCGTTCGAGCGATTGCCCAGCTTGTCCTTCAGACGCTGGATGCGCAGCAGGTTGCGCTGGCCGTCGGGCAGCCAGCGCGGCACCAGGAAACACGACAGCCCCGCGCCGGCAGACGAACCGCCGGCGGCACCGCCCCCGTCGCCCGCCTGCGCGAGCACCAGGAAGCCATCGCACATCGGTGCCGACAGAAACCACTTGTGGCCGCTCAGCCGGTAGGGTTCGCCCCAGCGATCGCCGAAGTCGGTCAGTGGCGCCGGCTCGGCCCGCGTCGTGTTCGTGCGCACGTCCGAACCACCCTGCTTCTCGGTCATCCCCATCCCGAGCAGTGCGCCGCTGCGCTCGGCCAGCGGCACCGAACGCACGTCGTAGTCACGCGACAGCAGCCTGGGCAGCCAGTCGTCACGCAACGCCACCTGTTTGGCGATCAGCGGAATCGCCGCCCAGGTCATCGTGACCGGACACTGGCTGCCATTCTCGACCTGCGAGAACAGCAGATACTTCGCCGCCCTGAGCAGATGGCTGTCGACCGCCGGCGTCCCCGGCAAGGCCAGCCCGCTGCCGTCAGCCGCCGTCCAGGTGGCCGCATGCAGGCCCTCGCCGACCAGCATCGCCATCAGCGCATGCCAGGCCGGATGAAACTCGACTTCGTCGATCCGGTGACCGAAGCGGTCGAAACTGCGCAGCAATGGCGGATGAGCATTGGCCAGGCGACCGAGATCCAGCGTCGCCGCCGTGCCGAGCCACACCCCCAGCTCCGACAGGTTCTCGCAAGCCTGCGCACCCGCAGCCGCGCAGACGGCATCGACCAGCACCTGATCGGACCCGAAGAGATCGACGTCGGACCATGGCGCCGGCTGATTGAACACTTCATGTGTAATCATCGCGATTCCCTCCCTCCCCATCATGCCGCCAATCGGCCACCGCGTCGCCCGCACACCGCGGATTCGCAAGCGAATGTAAAGTCCGCCGCATGATTGCCATTGAAAAGCAGCGGCACCGCCCCATCTGTGAGATCATCCGGTCGTTGCTGTCGCAGCGATTGCTGTCGCAGCGACACTGAACACCCAGGGGCCGACCTGGTTTCGACGTGGGTAGTGAAGCGGCACAGGGCATGCCGAGGCGCCTTTTCCTCGTTAATCAATTGGCAAAACCACAAACGCCAACGACGAGCGTTTCGCTCTCGCGGCTTAAACCCCGCGAGCGCCGCAACAGTCAGCCGACGGGCTGGGTCTGACCGGGTAACCGGAAGGACTGCGGTGTAACTTCAGTCGGATAGCGCCCGGGCCGGGTCACTTGGTCCAGGCGCGAAACTCAAGGTGACTGGATGCCCGACGGCCTGTCGTTCGGCCAATCGGACATCGAGATCAAAATAGAGCGACTAAGCATGTAGAACTGGTCGTAGAGGACTTGCGGACGCGGGTTCGATTCCCGCCGGCTCCACCA